>NZ_CP022600.1:983743-1311658 GCF_002952215.1 Porphyrobacter sp. HT-58-2
GGATCGATACGGTCCGACCCTCACCCTCGTCGCGCTCGATGGTGATACCGGGCAATCGTTGCAGCGCCTCGGCCGTGTTCTGATCACCGAACTGGCCGACGTCGTCAGCGGTAACGACGTTCTTGAGCGTGTCGGCCCTTCGCTCGGCCAGGATCGCTTCGTTGAGCGCCCCGCGCTGGCCCGAGACGATGATTTCGTCCTCCGCCTGCGTCTGGGCAGGGGTTACATCCTGCGCCGCAGCGCCGCTTGCCAGCAGATTGCCGATTGCCAGCGTGCTGACGCCGATTGCCAGACGCGCCTGCGTCCCGAACCCGTTCATGGACGGAGCCTTCATTTCGCTTTCTCCCCCAAAGCCGGCCGCTGATCGCCCCTGAGCGTCATGCCGATCATTCAGTGCATACTGATTAGGCCGCACTTACATAATTGGCAAGTATGATTCTGCATTTTGGTCTGTCCAATTATGCAGAGCCGGGCTCACCACCCCCCTTATTCGCATAAGTCATAGAAATAGAGCGCGAAATCATGTCGATCGGGAAGGCTCAGGGGCACCGCGCCGGCGCGGTCGACCGTTAGCCTTGCAGGCGCGCCCTGTCCGGCGACGGGTGTAAGTTGCACGGTTTGACCGGGCGGCAGCAGCGTTTGCAGCTTCGCCTGGCTGCGCGCGCTGGCCTCCCGCAGCACCAGGAGATAACCCGAAAGGCCGTCGGGCGCGATCGACTGGAAGCCGGTCCAGGCGGTGCCGTCCGGCTGTTCGCCAATCGGCAGGATGTGGCCCGCGTGGATCCGCGCGGCGTGATTTCGATAGGTGCGGATCAGATCGGGATCGGCAAAGGCGCCCTGCGGCATCCCGGTCGCCTCGAGCCACGCGAGCGGCTGGGCCATCATGGTGACGGCGAAGGCATAGTCCTGCCCCGCGCGCACCGGGGCGAGCTGGTCGCCGGGCGGGTAGCGATCGGGATTGCGGGCCACATTCAGGAACTCGATCTGCAGGAATTGCGGCGGCACATGGGCGGCCAGCATCCACAGGTTCCTGAGGGTTCGATGGGGGTAGTAATTGCCCCAGTCGGTGTAGCGGTTCTCCACGAACAGGTTGCCGTAAGCATTGACCGGGTCGAGATATCCCGGCCTTCGTCCCGCGGTCGCATCGAGGTTGAACACCGCCTGCCCGCCAGTCGCGCTGTGGACTTTGGCAAATAGCCTGGCGAGGTTCGCGGCGGCGGCGCGGGTGGGCTGTTCGATCCCGTCGATCTTGAAGATGCGGATGCCGTGCTGGCGCCAGAGCCCGATCAGGATGTCGGCGTCGCGCTCCCACAGGGCATAATCATCGCGCCGGGTGGGGTTGAACCACAGGCCGATTTCCATGCCGAGTTCGCGCCCGCGCGCCACCACCGGCCCCAGGCCGCGCGGAAAGCGCGTGGGGTGGGGCCGCCAGCTTTCCGCCGACCATTCCTCCCACAGCTGCCCCTCCTTCGCCGCCGAATTCTTCGAAAGGCCCGCCTGCCAGCCATCGTCCAATTGCAGGTGGGTGAGGCCCATGCCGTGCGCGGCCTCCAGCTGTGCCAGCGCGAAGCTTTCGGACATGGCGGCATCACGGTTGCGATCACCCCAGGTGTTCATCAGGATCATGCCGTCGCGGGCGTGATCGTAAGTGCGCCGCGTCGCCATGTAGTCGCGCCGGGCGAGCAGCAACGCGGCATCGCCGTGCGGCACAACGCCGAGGGTGACCGTATGCCCCTCCTGCCAGATGTCCGGCGAGAGGGTGGCCGGGTCGATCCCGCTCCCCTCGATCCGGACATTGCCCGCTTGCAACACCATGTCATGCCCCGGAAAGGCGATCTGGTCGGCGCCCAGAGGCGCTTCCTTGATCACGAACACCTGCCCCGGCCCGAAGCGGTCGGTCAGGGTCAGGGCGCCCGCGGTCAGCGCGAGGGGCTGGCGATAGAGCTCGCCCGGCTGATCCGTCACCAGCCAGTCATGATAATCGGTCGCCGCGCGAAAGGCGGTGGCGGTAAAGGCCCAATGCCCGGGCGGCAGCGCCAGCCGGTCGATCACGTCGCCATCGGGCGCGCGGGCAAGATCGGCGCTCTCGATCACATCGCGCCCGGCCTTCGCGGCCTTGCCCCCGGCGCGCGGCGCACCGCGATAGGCGAGCGTGCAGGGGATTGCGGGCACCTTCGGAAACACCCGGCAGGTGCGCCGCACGTCGAGGGCCTTCCCCTCGGTCTCGACCGTCAATTCGAGATGCGCGGGGCGGATCGCCGTCGCCGCCACCTGCCGCAAGGATAGCCGTGCGCTGTCAGTGGGTTGGACTGTTCCCAGTGGCGCAAGGTCAGGCGCCTGCCCGGTCATCGCCCAGCCTGCGTCGCCCTCGCCAAAGCCCAGCCACACCGTCGCCAGTGCGCCATCGTTCCACGCCATGCGGCGCATGATCCGGCTATTGGCGAGCACCACCTCCACCCCGTCGAAGGCGATCCGCGCATCCTCCAGCGCGATGCTTTGCGGTGCCTCGGCGGCGGCGGCGGATGAGGCCAGCAGCGTCGCCCCGGCGAGCAGGCCCGCGCGGATCACTCACCCGCCTCGGCAGTCAGCCCGCGCGCAGAGTGGTAGTAGTCGCGCAGCACCTCCCAGGCGAGCTTGCGCTGCCCTTCAGGGTCGATCAGGCCCTTGCGGTTCCAGTAGCCCTGAAACCGCCCGTGAAACCGCCGGGGTGAACGGAAGTCCTTCAATATCCACGGCGACATTCCGGCATAATTGGGGATGCGCGCCGTCATGGCGACATATTGCCGGTAGATTTCCGCCTGATAATCCTCGCTCCAGCGCACCGAAGGATCGGCGCGGTAGCCGTGGAGCGCGCCTGCGCCGAATTCACTGAGGATGATCGGCTTGTCGAACCGCGTCTCCCACCTGACGCCTGCGACTTCGGGGGGAGTCAGCGGCCCGTACCACCCGTCATAGCGGTTGATTGCCAGCACATCCAAGTGCGCAGCCAGCGGATCATTGACGCGGATCAGGTTGCCGTCATCGAGCCCGCCGGCCTCGGGCATCTTGTCCATCGCAGCCGAGATCAGGCGCGAGGGATCGGCGGCGCGCGCCTCGTCAATCAGGCGCTGGAGGAAGCGGTTGCGGGCATCGTTGATCGGGGTCTCGTTGGCGACGCTCCAGATCACCACAGAGGGCCGGTTCATGTCGCGTGCGATCATCGCCCGCAGCATGGCGCTGGCCTCGGCATAGGTCGCCTCGCTGCCAAAGGCGATGTCCCAGTAGACCGGGATTTCGCTCCACACCAGCAGGCCCATTTCGTCGGCGAGGCGCACCATGGTTTCGGTGTGGGGATAATGGGCGAGCCGCACGAAGTTCGACCCCAGCGCCTTCGCCTCGGAAAGCAGCGCGCGGGCGGCGGCTTCGTCGAGGACACGGGTGGGCGTGGTGCCGATGGCTTCCTCGTGGATCGACACGCCCAGCAGAGTCAGAGGCTGGCCATTGAGGAAGAGCTTGTTGCCGCGCCGCTCGATGGTGCGAAAGCCGATGCGGTCGGTGACGCTGTCCGCGCCAGCCGCGAGGGTGAGGCGGTAAAGCTGCGGGCTTTCCGGGCTCCACCGGGCGGCCTTGCGCGGCAGCGGGATGGTACCCGAGACCCGCCCCTCGGCATCGGCCTTTGCGCTCCAGCTGCGGCTGAGGTCAGGCAGGCTGAAGCGCACCTCGGCTCCCGCGCTGTCCGGCCCGTCGAGCTGCGCGGCAAAGGCAATCCGCCCCGCGCTGTCGAGACCGATGCGGTAATCACGGATGAAGGTTGCGGGCAGTTCCACCAGCCGCACCGGGCGAGTTATCCCGCCATAGTTCTGCCAGTCGAAATCCTCCGCCGGGATGGTGTCGAGGCCATGCGCGGCGTCGACCGAGACGACCAGCGAATTGCTGCCTGCCTGCAATTTGCCCGTCACCTCGAATTCGAACGGGGTGAACCCGCCGCGATGCCGCCCCAGCAATTCCCCGTTGAGGAACACGCGGGTGTCGTAATTGGCGGCTTCGAAATGGAGCACATAGCGCTTGCCCGGCTGCGGCGCGGCTTCGACCTTTCGCCGGAACCACACCATGCCTTCATACATCGCCATTTCGGGTATCTGGCTGTTCCAGTCCCCCGGAACCGTCATCAGCGGCGAGGTATCCCAGTCATATTCCAGCAGCGGGTGATTGGTCGCCGGGCGATCCTGCGGGAAGTTGCGCTGCATCCCGCGCTTCCTGATGCCGAGCCGCGAGCGATCGACGATGTAGCGCCACTGGCCTGAAAGATCGGTGCCGGTGCGGGCGCGGATGTTCTCGATGGTAACGGGAGGCTCGGCAGCGGGCTCCGGCACCGGGTCCGCCCGCGCGGTTCCGGCAATCAACGCCAGAAACAGACTCAGCGCCTTGATGTTTTGCAGCCCAGTCATGGCGCCCTCCCTTCTGCATCGCACGTCTTTGTGCGGGGTAACAAGCCCGTCACCATCGGTCAAGAATTGGTAAGGACAGTTGATCTTTCTTGACAGACCAATATTTCCTGCCGAGATAGCGCGGACATTTCAGGCAGCCCGATGGGACAGGGCGGGACAGGATTGAGGGGCCATGAAGATCACATCGGCACGGGTAATCGTGACGTGCCCGGGACGCAATTTCGTCACCCTCAAGATCGAGGTTGAAGGCGGCTTGACCGGGATCGGCGACGCGACATTGAACGGGCGCGAGCTGGCGGTGGTCTCCTATCTTCAGGATCACGTCTGCCCGGCGCTGATCGGCAAGGATGCGCGCCGGATCGAGGATATCTGGCAGTTCCTTTATCGCGGCGCATACTGGCGGCGCGGGCCGGTGACGATGCGCGCCATTGCAGCGGTCGATGTGGCGCTGTGGGACATCAAGGCCAAGGCCGCCGGGATGCCGCTCTACGACCTGCTCGGCGGCAAGAGCCGCGACAAGATCATGGTCTATGGCCATGCCAATGGCGCGGATATCGACGCGACGGTGGAGGCGGTCGGCCAGTATATCGCGATGGGCTACAAGGCGATCCGCGCCCAGACCGGGATTCCGGGGGTCAAGGACGCCTATGGCGTGGGCCGGGGCGATCTGTTCTACGAGCCTGCCGATGCCGCCCTCCCCTCGGTGACGGGCTGGGACACGAGGAAGGCGCTCAACACCGTGCCCAAGCTGTTCGAGAAGCTGCGCGACACCTATGGTTTCGATCACCACCTGCTGCACGATGGCCACCACCGCTATACCCCGCAGGAAGCCGCGCATCTGGGCAAGCTGCTGGAGCCCTGTCAGCTTTTCTGGCTGGAGGATTGCACCCCGGCGGAAAATCAGGAGGCCTTCAAGCTGGTCCGCCAGCACACCACCACGCCGCTCGCGGTGGGCGAGGTGTTCAACACCATCTGGGATGCCAAGGACCTGATCCAGAACCAGCTGATTGACTATATCCGCACCACCATTGTCGGCGCGGGGGCGTGACGCATCTGCGCCGCATCGCCGATCTCGCCGCGCTCTATCAGGTGCGCACCGGCTGCCACGGGGCGACCGATCTTTCGCCTGTGACGATGGGCACCGCGCTCCATTTTGACAGCTGGGTGCCCAATTTCGGCATTCAGGAATATATGCGCCACACGCCGGAAACCGATGCGGTGTTCCCGCATGATTATCGCTTCGAGGATGGCCACATGATCGTCGGCGAGCGCCCCGGCCACGGGGTCGAGATCGACGAGGAACTGGCAGCGAAGTATCCCTACAAGCCCATGCAGCTCCCCGTCGCGCGGCTCGAAGACGGCACGATGTGGAACTGGTGAGGGCGTGGCAGGTGAGGGCGACCCGCGCGGCATCGTCTGCTTTGGCGAGTGCATGATCGAACTGAGCCGGATGAGCGGCTCGGGCGATTGGCGGATGGGCTTTGCGGGCGACACCGCCAATGTCGCGATCTATGCCGCGCGCGCCGGGGTGGATGTTGCCTATCTCAGCGCGATTGGGGCTGACCCCTATAGCGCGGAACTGCGCGACTTTCTGACCCGCGAGGGCGTGGACTGCCGCCTCGTCCTCACCCATCCCACCCGCGTCCCCGGCCTCTACGCCATCCGCACCGACGACCGGGGCGAGCGCAGTTTCACCTATTGGCGCGACCAGTCCGCCGCGCGCGATTTCTTCGCACTGCCCGATACTCCCGCCGCGCTGGCCGAGGCGGAGCGGGCGCGGATGCTTTACCTTTCGGGCATCACGCTTTCGCTCTTCGATGAAGCGGGCCGCGCCAAAGTCGCGGCACTGGCCGAGGCGGTGCGCGCCAGTGGGGGCGCGGTGGTTTTCGACGGCAATTACCGCCCGCGCGGTTGGGACGATGCCGCCGCCGCTCGCGCCGCCTTCGCCGCCATCGCGCCGCATTGCTCGATCGTTCTGCCGACCTTCGAGGATGAGGTCGCGCTCTTTGGCGATGACGACCCACAGGATTCGGTCGAACGCTGGCACAGGGCGGGCGCGCAGGTTGTGGTGGTGAAGATGGGCGATGCGGGCGCTGTGCTGTCGCAGTCGGGCGCGCCGCCGCGCCTCATCCCCTGCCCTGAGCGCAAGGCGGCGCGGGACACCACCGGCGCAGGCGATTCGTTCAACGCAGCCTTCCTTGCCGCGCTGCTGATGGGGGCCGCTCCCGAGGCCGCTGTGCGCGCCGGGCACCGCCTAGCGGGAGAGGTCGTCATGCACCCCGGCGCCATCATCCCCATGGAGGCCATGCCGCAATGATCCGCCCGCAGCGTAACGCCTGCCGCCACTTCGCCGACCTGTCGGGCGTGTGGCGCATCGCCTTCGACGAGGACGGCACCGCCGATTGGTCACACGGCATCCCCGCTGACCGCGCCTACCCCATCGCCGTGCCGGGAAGCTGGAACGAACAGCTGGCCGAGGCGGGCTTCATGAACTTCTGCGGTGCGGGCTGGCTGGAAACCGAGGTGTTCCTCCCCGCGCTGGCTCCCGGACGGACGCTGGCGCTCTATTTCGGCTCGGTCGATTATTACGGCGAGGTGTGGCTCGATGGCGAGCATCTGGGCGCCAGCTCTGCGCCGATGCTGCCGTTCGAAGTCGCCGTGCCAGCCCACCTCGCCACCGGGCGGCTGGCGCGGCTGGTGGTGCGGGTCGATGCGCAATTGCACCCGGACGAGGCGACGCAGGGGATCACCCAGGCGACCTATGCCGAGGAACGCCGCCCGCGTGACGAATACCTTCCCGCCGTGCGCTTCGACTTCTTCCCCTATGGCGGGATCAACCGCCCGGTGTTGCTGGCGGAGACCCCCGCTCAGGGCCTCACCGGCTGGCGCGCGGCGAGCGACCTCACTGGTGTGACGCTGGCGGTGGAGGCCAGTGCCGGAGCGACGGTGCGCGCATTGCTGCACGATGCCAGCGGGGGGACGCTGAGCGAGGCCCCGCTTGCCGATGGCCATGCCGAACTGCGGCTCGAACCCCTCGTTCCGCAGTTGTGGAGCCCGGACAACCCGCACCTCTACCGCCTCGACATCGAGGTGCTGGATGCCACCGACGCGGTGATCGATGCGGCCAGCCAGCACATTGGCCTGCGCAGTTTCACCATCGACGGCGCCCGCTTCCTGCTCAACGGCGAACCGATCACCCTCAAGGGCTTCGGGAAACACGAGGAAAGCCCCCTGCACGGACGCGGGCTGAACTTGCCGCAGCTGGTCAAGGATTTCCACCTGCTCAAGTGGATCGGGGCGAATTCGGTGCGCACCTCGCACTATCCCTATAGCGAGGAATTCCTCGATCTGGCGGACCGGTTCGGGGTGCTGGTGATTGACGAGGTGTTCTCGATCAATCTCGATTTTCGCCGCATCAACGCCGCCACCCTCGCCAACCACAAGCGCGCCGTCGCCGAGCTGATCGCCCGCGATGCCAGCCGCACCTGCGTCATCGCATGGTCGCTGGCGAACGAGCCGGGCTATCTCGCCGAACCCAATTACCGCGAGGCGAGCACCCCCTATTGGCGCGATCTGTTCGCGCACGCGCGGACGCTCGATCCCACACGGCCCATGACCCACGCCAATGTCGGCTATGCGGGCAATGACGATCCGGCTTTCGCGGAAGCGGACTTCATCGGCATGAACCGCTATCACGGCTGGTACTCCAACCCCGGCCAGATCGGCGCGGCGGTGGAGGCCCTGCGCCACGATCTCGATGCTGTGGCGGTCCACGGCAAGCCGGTGATGCTGCTCGAATTCGGGGCCGATGCGCTCGCGGGCCAGCACGCGACCTATGACCAGCTATTCACCGAGGAATATCAGGAGCGCCTGATCGCCGCCTATTGGGCCGAGATCGAGCGCCATCCGGCCGTGGCAGGCGGCCACGTATGGAACTTCGCCGATTTCCGCACCGCGCAGCATGGACGGCGGGTCGTCCATAACTTGAAGGGCGTGTTCACCCGCACCCGCGAACCCAAGATGGCCGCCTGGGCGCTGCGCCGCATGTGGGGGGCGGCATGAGCGAGATTCGCCCGCTTGCCCGGAAGGGCATGATCGGCTGGGCGGCGGGCGATTTCGGCTTCAACATCTTCTGGCAGACGCTCAACCTGCTGCTGCTGCCGTTCTACACCGATGTGCTGGGGCTGGACGCCGCGCTGGCTGGGACGGTGTTCCTGATTGCGAGCCTGTGGGACGGGTTTGCCGACACCATCATCGGCGCGCTGGCTGACCGGACGCGCAGCCGCTGGGGATCGTACCGGCCCTATCTGATCTTCGCCTCGCCAGTGCTGGTCGCCTCCTTCATCCTCGCCTTCCTGACGCCCGATTGGGAGCAGGGCGGGCTGTTCCTCTATGCCCTGCTCAGCCAGATCTTCCTGCGCACCGCCTATTCGCTGGTGTCGATCCCCTATAGCTCGCTGTCGGCGCGCATCTCGCAGGATGCCGACGAGCGCGCCAGCATGGCGGGCTGGCGGATGTTCTTTGCCTTCTCCGGCGGGGCCTTCGTCACCTTCGTCATGCCGCAGCTGGTGCAGTCGCTGGGCGAGGAGACGAGCGCCAACACCTATATCCTCGCCGCCGGGGTGACCGGCCTCATCAGCCTGCCGTTCTTCTGGCTGACCTTCGCCGCCACCTCCGAGCCCGAGCGTTTGCGCGACGCCAATCCGCGCGGATTCTCGGTGACGGCGAGTGTCGAGGATTTCCGCGACACCCTGCGCATGGCGGCCGCCAACGGCCCCTTGGTGCGCATTTTCGGCTGCATCATCGTCTCCAGCCTCGCCTTCACGATGACCAACAAGTGCCTGGTCTATTACGTCACCTACTATCTCGAACGCCCCGATCTGGTGCCCCGCATCGTTCCCTTCGCGCTTGCGATCAACCTCGCCTTCGCGCCGCTGTGGGCAATGCTGGCACGGCGAACCAGCAAGCGGGCGACTTGGCTCGCGGCCAATGCGCTGAGCGCGGTCGGCTACACCGCCTTCTTCCTCAGCCCCTCGCGCGATCCGATCATCGCGAGCGCGCTGATCGCGGTGATCTCGGCGGGGAATGTCGCCTATCAGGTGCTGTTCTGGGCGATGCTGCCCGACACGGTCGAATACAACGCGTGGAAGACCGGCCAGCGGCATGACGGCAAGGTGTTCGGCATAGCCTCCTTCGCCAAGCAGCTGGCACTGGGGCTGAACGGCGGCCTGCTCGGCGTGCTGCTGGTGTGGATCGGCTACACCCCGAATGTGCCGCAGTCCGAGGCGACCTTGTGGGGGTTGAAGGCGATCATGGCGCTGGTGCCGCTGACCGGCGTGGCGCTGTCGGCATGGCTGATCTGGGGCTACCCGCTCGATCGGGACATGCACCGCAGACTGGTGGAGGGACGTTATGACGGCACGCATTGACCGGCGCAGGGTGTTGGCGGGGATCGGCGCGGCGGGAGTGGCGCTGGCCGCCCCCCTGCCCTTGCTCGCCGCCAACACGGGCCGCGCGACAATCGCCAAGGTCGAAGCCTTCGCCGTCCCGCGCGCGGTGTTCGTCAAGCTCACCGCTGACGACGGCACCACCGGCTGGGGCGAGGCGGGGCATTCGGGCGGCAAGCTGGTGGCCGAAGTGATCCGCCGCGAACTCGCGCAAATCTACGAAGGCGCGGACGTGTTCGATGGCGATGCGCTGTGGGCGCGGGCCTATTACGAAATCGACGAACTCGGTCCGGGCGGCCTTGCCAGTCAGGCGCTCGCAGGCGTGGACTGCGCGCTGTGGGACCTGCGCGGCAAGCTGCTCGGCCTGCCAGTATGGGCGCTGCTGGGCGGCAAAGAACGGGCGAGCTTCCCGGTCTATGGCAGCTTCAGCCGCGATCTCGGGCGGGGCCGCTACATGACGCCCGACGATGCCGCCCGCCGCGCGGCGGAAATGCTCGGCGAAGGCTTCACAGCGATCAAGGTGCGCATGGCGATCCGCGAGGAGAACGCCGATCCGGCTGACGATCCGACGCTCCCGACGGCTCGCGCGGTGAGGAAGGCGATCGGGGATAGCATCCCGCTCTATGTCGATGCCAACAACGGCTACCGCGCCGCGCGGGCGATCGCGGTGGGCCGGGCGCTGCACGAGGAGCTTGGCGTCTCCGTGTTCGAGGAACCCTGCGCGATGCACCACTATGCCAGCATGGCTGAGGTGTCGGGCGCGCTCGACATGACGATTGCGGCGGGCGAGCACGAATACACGCCCTTCGCTTTCCGCGACCTGATCGATCACGGGCGGCCCGATCTGCTCAACCCGGATGTCTCGAAGCTGTCGGGGCTGACCGCGGCACGCCACGTCGCCTCGCTCGCCTGGCTGCGCGATCTGCCGATTTCGGTGCACAATGCCCGGCCCACGCTGCTGTCCGCCGCGCACGCCCATTTCGTCGCCTGGGCGCCGACCGCCAGCCGCCCGCAGGAGCATCCGGGCGCGGTGCGGCTGAAAGAGCTGTGGCGCTATTTCCGCGCGCCGCTGTTGCCCAAGAACGGCGTTTTCACCGTGCCCGACGCCCCTGGCTTGGGGCTGGAGCCCGACGAGGCGGCGATCCGCGCCGACGCAGCCTAAAGCCTCTCGGACACCTTATACCGATCCCGCTGCGCCGCCGCTTTGGCGCGGGCTTCCTCGATCGCTTCGATCTCGGTCGAGGCGAGCAGATATTCCAGCACCCGGCCCAGATGTTCGCGCATCGCTGTGCGTGCCGCGACCGGGTCGCGCGACCGCAGCGCCTCGATGATCGCGCGGTGTTCGTCGATCACAGGCTTGTGGCCTTTGGTGCGGGACTTCTCGAAGGTGCGGATGCATTGCGGGGAGCGGTTGCGCACCATCCACAGATGCTCGACCGCCGATTGCATCGCGCTGTTGCGGGTGCACCCGGCGAGGAATTCGTGGAACCTCTTGTCCACCATCTCGCCCGCGCCCGCGCCCGAAAGGTTGGCGGCCTCCATCTCGGCGAGCAGCCGTTCGAGTTCGGCGAGTTCATCGTCGGTGATGTTCGCGGCGGCGAGCGCAGCGGCCTCGCCTTCGATCAGGATGCGCGCTTCGGTCAGTTCGAAGGCACCGATATCGCGCTCCACCCCCTCGCGGCTCGGGGTCTGGCTGATGACATAGACGCCCGATCCGATTCGGACTTCGACTAGCCCTTCGATCTCCAGCGCAATGACCGCCTCGCGCACGGTAGGGCGGCTGACGTTGTAGAGCGCGGCCAGCTCGCGTTCGGCCGGCAGGCGATCGCCGGGCTTGTACTCGCCCGAGGCAATCAGCCGGGTCAGCTTTTCGGCGAGCGCCTGATAGAGACGCGTGGTCTGTTTGGTCGGGAGCGGTTGCATGAGCTGACACTGTCCTTACCAATTTGACTTGGCAAGTCCGACTATCCTGATTGTGTGCCCGTCGCCCTGCGAGCAAAGCGGCCTTTCGCCATTCCATCCACAAACGGTTATGATCGCGCGCTGCGCATGACCCCGAAAGTTGCACAGCGGCGTTCTGCGGAAATACCCGCAATTGTTCAGGTCCGGGAACGACTGGGTCTGGGCCGGGAGCAGCCGGCGCATCTTTGCTCAAGGTTTTCGGCTTCCTGCCCCCTACCATCGCAACCCCTGAGGCGAATTGGATCGTTCAACGGGCCCTTTGCGGACACCAGAGGTCGGACTGCCCTCCCCTCCGAAAATCCGGCTTGCCCGCTCTCTCATCAAGGTGGTGCGCTTTGTTTTCGCATAGAGGGGCTCGCCCTCGAACTGGCAGCATCAGGATAGCCAGTCGGCACGGCTTTCGCGCCCCACGCTCATCACCTTCTTTCAGGCACGCCGCTCGACCGCCCGGCTAATCCTTGCCAGCATGACCCCCGCAGGCTTGGCCACCCTGCGCGATTCCATTGCCATTCCTTCCGGCGAGACGCTGCGCGGCTTGAGCAAGCCGCGGGGCGTAAGCTGGTCGGTGCTGATCGCCAATTCCGCGGCGCAAGGATTGCTGGCGGTGGGGGTGCTTGCCTCGCTTTATGCGGGCTATCTCGTGCCTGAGTTCCGCGTCACCGCGTCGCAGATGACCGCGATCGTCAACGGGTTTGCCACGATCCTGCTGTTCGCGCTGATTGACCCGCAGATCTCCGCGCTGACCGACGACGTGCTTGACGGCAGCGTGAGCGAGGCGACTTTTCGCAGAGCGATGGTCTGGGTCTCGCTGAGCCGCCTGGTTGGCACACTGATCGCACAGGCGATCCTTGTGCTGGCCGCTGTCGCAATCGCTTGGGCGGCCGGATGGCTCTAGCAATTGCGGACTTCTAGCGGCAACTAACCCCCAGTTGTAGTCATAAGCGGGTTCGAGGCTCGATCCCGAAAGCTGCCCAGCGGCTTTCGGCGGAAACAGACGTTCATGGCTCTAATCGGGAACGACCGCCTCTGGTCGGCAGCCGATATCGCCCACCCGCTTTACACTCCTCGCTGTTCTTTTCGCGCGACCGGAACGAAGGCGATCAATGCTGATGTCGCCGCAAGGGCGCCGCTCGATTGCCGCAGGTGAGAGATATGGTGTGGCAAGTTCAGCCACACGCGCCCATTTTCGGTTCCGCAGTTCAGAAGCGCGGCACGATCAGCCCTCGATAACCCTCTAAGATCGCCGCCTGTGCCAGCTCTTGCGTGGACTCGACGTCTCGCGCCAGCATCCGGCCTCTCCATCTTTGGTCGGTCAGATCGTCGGGCGTAATCTCGAAAGCCCGAAGAACTGTGACGTTGCGGCCATCGAGCAGTGGTCCGATATCCACTCGAACTGCAACCAACACCGTCGGCTGCAACGTCCCGACCTGATTGGCCTCGCGCAGCGCGGTCTCGGGAGCAAGCGATGGTCTTGTGCGCGACATCACCTCCCGCCGCATGGCGTCTTGCTGGACGATCGGCGAAGGTGCCGTTAGTTGACGGTGCAACCGGCAACAATGCGAGGGGCAAGATTGCTATGCCGCGCCGTCTTCTATCCCGACTGGCCGCAACGTTCCTGTTAGCCGCCGCATTGGGGCCTGCGGCGCTTGCAGACACCGCCCCTGATCTCGGCGCCCTGAAGGGCAAGGCTGCGGCCGGCGATACTGCCGCACGGGTGGAGCTGGTACAGGCACTTCTTGCCTCAGTCCCCCGCACGCCGCGCGCTGATGTGCCTTCGCCTGCGCTGTTCGCGGCGCAATGCTGGTGGACCGGTCTGGATCAATCTGCCGCCATCGAAGCGCGCACCCTGTCAGAAGCAACTCTGGCCGAGATCGAGGCTGAATTTGCGGCGCGCGAGACGGAGCTTCGCCTCGTCCCGAGCGACAAGTCATGGCAGAAAGCGACGGATGAGCAGCGGTGGGGCGATGGCGCATCGGATCGGTTCGGCACGCGCAACCGCAACATCCGGGAGAGCCTGCCTGCGACAGCCGCCATACTGTTGCAATTCGCGCAGAACCGAAAGCACGATGAGGCACTGAGCCGGGCCGAGGCGCTGGATTGGGCGCGTCCCGAGACCCACGCGCTGATCGCGCAGCTGCATATCCTCGCTGGCAATCTGCCACAGGCTGAAGAAGCGGCGCAACGAACCCTGCAGCTTTATCGCGGCCACTACAGCGGTCATTCGGTTCTCGCCCAGATCGAGTTCCGACGCCTGAAGGGCAGCTATGTCTGCGATACTGCGCTTGCGTGGGAGCGTCTCGTCCAGGCCGACATGCACAATGATGAATCGACCTTGTTGGTGACCAACCTGATCGAACTCTATCAGCTCGAGCGGGATCCGATGCGGCTGAAGGCCCTGCGCGACCGGCTTGATAACCGTATCCGCTACCATGAACTGGCGGCCAGCTGGGGCGAACGCATGACCGGGATCAGCCCCTACAGGCCCTATCTCAGTGAGGCGCAGCTTGCCCAGTTTCGCACTATGCGCGATCAGGCCGACGTGGAATTGGCCAAGCTGAAACCGGCTGACAAACCTTAGTCACAGCCTCCCGATATCAGGAGAGGACACCAAGCCTTTTTGGGCCAGGTCACCCGCCCCCTGACGATCCCCGCGATCAGCCGCGTTACTTGCCGATCTCGGTCGGATAGGGCGGCGGTGCCTTGACCGGGGACACGGCGCTTTCCAGCTGCTGCAACACCGCCGCGATGGCAGTTTCAAGCTGCGTGTCCTGCCCGCGATCGAGCGCCAGCGGATCGAGCTCGACCCTGATATCGGGCGCTACGCCCTCGTTCTCGATCGTGAAGCGGCCCTGCGTGTCGTAGAACCGGAAATTGGGCACAGCCAGCCGTCCCCCGTCGATCAGGTTGGGATTGGCGCTGATACCGATCAGCCCGCCCCATGTGCGCGTGCCGATCAGCGTGCCGAGCCCGCTTTCGCGGAACGCATAGGGCATCCAGTCGCCCCCCGATCCGGCGTCCTGATCGATCAGCATCACCTTGGGTCCGTAGATCCCGCCGCCAGGCGTTGCGTAGGGAATGCTTTCGCGGTCTTTCCAGCCCGCCAGCCATTTGCGGCTCAGGACGTCGATGATGTAATTGGCCGCCTGTCCGCCGCCGTTGGAACGTTCGTCCAGGATCAGCCCCTGCTTGTCGGTCTGGGCGAAATACATCCGGTTGAAGAAGGTGAAGCCTGCGCCTGCGGTGTTGGGCATGTAGACATAGGCCACCCGCCCGCCAGTGGCCTGATCGACGCGCCTGCGATTGCCCTCGATCCATGCCCACAGGCGCAGCTGGCCCTCGTTGGCGACCGGCTCGACCGTCGAGGTGCGGCGCGGGCCGGCGGGGCTGGCCGCCACAGTCAGCGCCACCTGCGACCCGCGCACGCCAGAGAGGGCGGCGTAGATATTGTCGGCAGCGGTCAATTCCTGCCCGTTCACCGCAAGGATGTAATCCCCTTCCTTCACGTCGACGCCGGGTGCAGCCAGCGGGGCGGCAAGGAACGGGTTCCACTTTTCGCCGGTGAAGATCCGCTTGATCCGGTAGCGTCCGCCCTCGACCGCAATGTCGGCGCCCAGCAGGCCCGGAGCTGCGGCGCTGTTGTCGTAGACGTCGCCTCCGCCGATGTAATTGTGGCCAACCCCCATTTCGCCTGCCATCTCGACCATCAGTTCATTGAGGTCTTCGCGCCGTCCGACATGGGCGAGCAGCGGTTCGAACTTGGCGCGCACGCCTTCCCAGTCGAGGCCGTGCATGCCCGGATCGTAGAAGTACTCCTTCTCCATCCGCCACACATCGCCGAAGATCTGCCGCCATTCGGCCATCGGATCGATATTGAGGCGCACATCGCCGAGGCTGACCGGCTTGGGTTCAAGCTTCTTGGCCGCATCAGCCGTCATCAACGCTCCGCTGGCCTTGGTCAGCAGCAGCTTTGCGCCCTTGGCATCGGTCTCGATCGCGACAATGCCCGTTGCGACTTCATCGGCCTTGCGCTCTTCGAAGTCGAAACGCAGCAGGCGGTTGCGCTCGTCACCGCTGTCCGGCCCGGTGGCCGCGCCGGGCTGCACCTGCTCGACAAAGAACAGCGCCCCGTCCTTGGCTGTGGCGAGGCTGGCATAGAATGCTTCTGCCACCGGCAGGGCGACGATCCGGCGATCGAGGCCGACCGGATCGACCTTGGGCGCTGCGGCGCTGGCAGGCTTGTCATCGCCCTTTTTCGCCTTGGTATCCTTCGCGCCGCTCTCCTCAGGCTTTTCCGGTTCCTCGTTGGCGAGGATCGGGGCCAGCGGCGATTGACCCGCCGGATCGAGCACGGCAGCATAGAGCCCGGCGCGATAGGGGCGATCCTGCGTCGTCATGTCGAGCCCGGAATAGACCGAGCCGGCGTTGGTCGAAGCTGCGAAGAACAGCAGCTTGCCATCCTTGGAGAATTGCGGGCTGGCGATGTCGGCAAAGCCGCTGGTGACCGCAAAGGCGCGGCGCGCATCGAGATCGTAGAGGCTTAGCGCGGCGTTCTCGTTCGCGCCGCGGGTGGTGAAGGCCAGCCAGGTGCCGGTCGGCGAAAGCACGGCGTCGAAATCGCCGTTGCGGCGCGGGCTTGAGGCGATCTGCCAGCTGCTGCCGCTGGCAACGTCCATCGCGTGAAGCGTCAGCTTGTTGCTGGCATAGATGATGTGCTTGCCCTTGTTGCCCCAGCCAACCAGCTGGTAGAAATGCGCGCCCAGGGGCAGGCGCCGGGCAGGCTGAATCCCGCTCTGGTCCTCGATCACCAGTTGCTGTCCGGCGCCGTCATCGGTGATGTAGGCGATGCGCGTGCCATCATCCGACCAGATCGCGGTATAATCGCGGGTAGCGGCGCTCTGCGAGATGTTGCGGGTGGCGCCCTTGTCGGTCGGCACGGTGAACACTTCGCCGCGGGCCGTTACCGCGACGCGCGCCCCCGAAGGCGAGAGCGTGGCGCTGGAGATCTGCTTGGACACATCGCGCCAGCCCGGTCGCCGCGCGGGCAGATCGGCGACCAACGTGATCGGCAGGCGTGATGTGACGCCACTGGCAACGTCCAGCGCGTGCAGCACGCCGCCGGCCTCGTAGACGATGCGGCCGTTCTTGGCGGTGATGTTGCGGATGTCCCACTCTGCCTCGCGCGTGACCTGCGCGGTCTCCCCTGTGGCGGGATCATAGCTAAAGATGTTCGCGCGGGTGTTCCATCTGTCGGACAGGAAGTACAGCTTGCCGCCCATCCACACCGGATCGAATTCGCTGGTGCGATCACCCGCGATCGTGGTCGCGGTGCCAGCGGCAAAGTCGATCAGCTGGATCGAAGGCGCGCGTCCGCCGCGATAGCCGCGCCAGCCATTGACCCCGCCGGTGAGCACTGCATTGGCCGAACCCCAGGGGACATTGGCGAAGACCTTGCCCGTTTCGTCATAGCTGCCGGCGAAGACTTCAGCTTCGGATACCTTCTGCGGCAACCCGCCAGCCAGTGCGACGTGATAGAGCTGGCCGGAGCGTCCGGCGCGCCGTTCCCGGGCGCTGACCATCGCCACCGCCTTGCCATCCGGTGTCCAGTCGATCGCCGTATCGTCGCCCGGGTGCCAGGTCAGCCGCTGTGGTTCCCCGCCGCGCACGTCGATCACGAACACATCAGCATTGCCGTCGTAATTGGCTGTATAGGCGATCTTTTTCCCATCGGGAGAAAACACCGGATCGCGCTCGTCGGCAGGATGCGAGGTCAGGCGCACCGGATTGCTCCCGTCCGGCGCGGCGATCCAGATGTCGCCCGCATAGACAAAGGCCAGGGCATTGTCCGCCAACGCCGGATCGCGCAGCAGCTTCGTTTCGGTCTCCTGCGCCTGAGCGCCCGGCGCGGCGAGCGCGCTCGTGGCCATCAGGGCAGCGGCGATCCAGCGGTTGGTCATGAATTTTCTCCCCCACGATAAAGCAAGTCCGCACCAGCCTTAGCATCTTTTGCGGCAGACCAAAGGCTGTCGGTCGAGCGCTGGCTGGCTTTGGGCGATGCCCTGCCAGCGCGCCCGATGTTTCACGTGAAGCACCTGCGAAGCACCCGCCAAGCCAAGCCTATTGCGGGTCTAACCGGCCCCTACTAGGGGTCTAACCATGACCGACAAAGACCTGACAGATCGCAAGTTCTACCGCGCGGGCGAGGAAACCCGCTTTGCCGAAGGCGCGCCCGAGCGCACCCCGCAAACCGCCCATCCGGCGTACAAACTCGCCTTCCGCGACACTGATTTCCTGCTGCGCGACGAATTGCGCCCGGTGCGCTTCCAGCTTGAGCTGCTCAAGCCTGAAATGCTGCTCGACGAAGCGCGCGTGGGATCGACCCTGGTGATGTACGGATCGGCCCGCATCCCCAGCCCCGCGCAGGCCGAGGCGCGGATCGAGGCGGCGAAGAATGGCGACGAATGGGACCAGAAGGTCGCCGCCCGCCTCGCTGAAAAAGCGAAATATTATGACGAGGCCTACAAGCTCGCCCGCCTTGTCAGCGAAAAGGGCATTATCGAAAACGGCCTTCGCCAGTTTGTCGTCACCACCGGCGGCGGGCCTTCGATCATGGAGGCGGGCAATCGCGGCGCGTCGGACGCGGGCAGCGAATCCATCGGGCTCAACATCGTGCTGCCCCACGAACAGGCGCCCAACCCCTATGTGACGCCCTATCTCAGCTTCCAGTTCCACTATTTCGCGCTGCGCAAGATGCACTTCCTGCTGCGCGCCCGCGCGGTGGCGGTGTTCCCGGGCGGGTTCGGCACCTTCGACGAATTCTTCGAGCTCGTCACCCTGATCCAGACCGGCAAGATGAAGCCGATCCCGATCATCCTGTTCGGGCGTGACTTCTGGACACGTGTGGTGAATTTCGAGGCGCTGGCCGAAGAAGGCACGATCTCGAAAAGCGATCTCGACCTGTTCACCTGGTGCGAAACCGCCGAGGAGGCGTGGGATTGCATCGCGGATTTCTATGAGATCCGCGAGCCGTCCGATCTGACCGATTGATGCCCTAACGGCCCGTGGCCTGCGCCGAAACCGGGCGCCTGCTCGATCGCGCGCAGCACGAATTGCCGCCCCAGCCTGACCGCGTGTTCGAGCGGCTGTCCGTGGCCGAGCAGGGTCGCAATCGCTGACGACAGCGTGCAGCCTGTGCCGTGGGTGTGGGGCGTGTCGATGCGCGCGTGATCGAAGGCGACCGCCCTTGCACCGGGGACGATCAGCACATCGACGATCCGCTCGCTCTCGGCCTCCTCGACCCTATGTCCGCCCTTGGCCAGCACCGCCGTGCCGGTGGCTTCGGCGAGGTCGCACGCCGCGTCGATCATGTCCTGCTTGGAGACGAGCGGACGGCCCGCCAGCGCCGCCAGTTCTGGCAGGTTGGGCGTGATCAGCGTGGCGAGAGGAAACAGGCGTTGCCGCAGGGCTTCCACTGCCTCAGGCGCGATCAAGGCCGCGCCCGATGTCGCGATCATCACCGGATCGAGCACGACAGGCGCGCGCACGCCCTCCAGCGCGCCGGCGACATGACCGATCACGTCCTCGTCATGCAGCATCCCGATCTTCACCCCGTCCACGCCAATGTCGGCGATGCATGATGTGATCTGCTGCAACACCATCGCGCCGCTGACAGGCACAATGCCCTGCACGCCGACGGTGTTCTGCGCGGTGATGGCCGTCACCGCCGTCATGGCATAGCCGCCGAGCATGGTGATGGTCTTGATGTCGGCCTGCACCCCCGCACCGCCGGAGGAATCCGAACCGGCGATGGAGAGGATGCGGGGAGGGGGGGAGGTCATCATGTGCGGGCTATTAGCAAGGGTTGGCCGCGGGCGTCACACCTTTCGCACGTCCTGCCATCCCGGGCCGGGCCTCGACCTCGGCAGATCCCGCTCAGAAGGTCTCCACCGGCAGGGCGATGGTCACCACGCCGTCGCCGGGTTCCACCGGCGGCCCGGTGATGCCGTAGAGCGCATAGCCGTCCACCGGCGAGATCAGCCGTTCGACCTCCTTGCCGGTGTAGTCGCGGATCACGCCGATCAGCTCGCCCTTGGCCAGCGGGCGCGGGCGCGGGTCGGCGGGGTGGTAGATCCCGGCATGGTGCGCCGCGACCGAGGTGGTGCCGTCGAACAGCCGTGCAGGCGCTGCGGGCGCGGCAGGCGTGGCATCGCTCATGCCGAGGATCGCCAGCGCGTTTTCGACCCCGGCGACAATCGCGGCGACATGGCTTTCCTCGCGGCTGCCGTTCTGGCCGATCTCGATGAGGATCGTCGGCTTGCCCATGGCCACGCCCTGGCGGTTCAATGATCGACCGCTGTCGATCTGCGCCTGGGTTTCCATCGCATAGCGCACGATATTGGGAAAGCCGAAGCCCTGCGCGACCTTGAGCGCGAGCGGGAAATCCGTCGCGAGCGGCCCGCCATAGACGCCGATGAAGGCATCGAGGAATTCGGCCCCGTCGCCGCTGTGCACGTCCATCAGGAAGTCGCTGCGCGCCACCACTTCGCGCGCGATGAGGTCGGCGATGCGCTGGGTCTGGGTGCCTTGGGGGTCGCCGGGAAAGACGCGATTGAGGTTCTTGCGGTCAACCGGATTGACGTTGGGCGAGCGGCCTTCGAAGCCGTTGATGTTGGCAACACGCACCAGCACCAGCGTGCCGGCAAGCCGGGTGGGGTCGATCCGCTCGGCGAGCCGTTCAGCCGCGATGATCGAAGCGAATTCGAAGCCGTGGACGCCCGCCACCACCGCCAGCACCCGGCCCGGCTTTGCGCCGTGGATCACACTGACGGGAATGAAGGTCGCCGGGTCGCTGCCTTCCGGCACAGGAATGCGCAAATCGGTGCGGGTGCCGGGCGCGATGGTCTCTCCGGCGATAACGAAGGCTGGCGGCGCAGCGGCCTTGAGCGCCGGGGCGATGAACAGCAGCAGGGCGGCCCCGATCAGGTGCAGAAGCTTGGTCATTGCGCGGGATGGTAACGCGGCAGGTTCTCCAGCGCCACCGGGTTATAGGGCGGGTCACGGAACAGCAGCGGATAGTGGAAGGCGCGCAGTTCGCCATGGAAGGCGCGCACGCCGTCTTCATAGGCGATCATAGCGGGCGTATCGGTCCCAGCCAGCCGTTCAAAGCCGCGCTCGACCAGCGCCGTGGGGGAGAGCAGGGCGGCAAGCCCGGCGGCGCTGTCACGTGCCAGCCGCCCGTCGCGATAGGCGCGGGCGAGGGGCTCGGCCTGCATGTCGCCGACCCGCTGGAAGGCGTAATACCACTTCCATTCGAACGGCTTGGTGACTTCGGCCAGCGGCGCCCATTCGGGATGGCGGGCGATGAAGGGCTCCATGGTGGCTGCCTTGGGCTTGTCCCAGGCATCGTTCACCGCCTCGCGCTGGAGCATAAGGATTTCCGCACCATCGGGGACGGGAATGGCCGCCTCGATCGCAGCGCGCGAAACGGCCGGGACAACCAGAGCGAGCGCCAGCCACACCCCGACCAGCGCGGTCAGCATAACGGGCGGGGAGGCGGGCAGGCGGCCCTGCGCCGCGATGATCGCGCCCCAGATGGCCAGCCCGCCGATTACCAGTGCGCTCGCGATCAGCACGGGGCCAAGGCCAGCGCCCTCGATCGCCGCGCCGGTCCAGAAGGGCAGCAGCAGCGCCAGCGCCAGTCCCGCAAAACGTACGGCGGCGCGCGGGACCCACAGGCGCGCAGGCGCTCCGGCGGTGGCGACCAGCAGATCGTGCCGGCCTGCCACCCGCTCGCCCGCGCGCAGATCGTGCAGCAGCAGAATCAGCAACAGCGGTGCGACGGCGGCGGCGAGGAAAGCGAAATCGAACCGGCCAATCAGGCCGAAATCGGCATTGGCGGTGTCCGCTTCGTGGATCTGGCCTTCCAGCGCCAGCATCCGCACCCGGTGGAGCCAGGGCGCCGTGTCGCGCTGGCCCATCGCGGCAAAGGCGAAGTCGGACGGCGGGGCATAGGTCAGGTGGAACGCGCCATAGGCCGCGCCGCCCCAGTCCGACTGCTTGGAAATGGCATCGGCGCGGTCGCGCGCATCCTCTTCGAGCAAGGCCGCTATGGTCGCGCGTTGTTCGCGCACTTCGGCGATGCCGAAGCCGGTCGCCGCGGCCGAAAGCAGCAAGGCGAGCGCCAGCCACAAGGCAGCCCCCCGGTCACGGGCCAGGAACCGCGTCTCGCGCAGCAAGCCGTTCATGGCCCAAGCCTCCGCGCGCCCGCCACGATGATCCCGGTCAGCACCGTCAGCCAGCCCAGCAGCAGTGCCAGCGGCAGGGCGGCGCGGGCCGTGCGTTCGGCTGCCGGGTCAGGCGCGAAGCGGAAGGTGTCGAGCAGCCGCCAGGCGGCCGCATTGACCCGCGTACGCTGCTCCGCTTCGGGATCGGAGCTGCGGGCGGCATCGTCGGCGTAGCTCAGCCCGGTGGCGTGCAGATCATTTAGCCCCTGCACGAAATCGAAGCGCAGGGCCTCGCTCTGGCGCAGGAAACGGTGGTGGGTGGCAAGGTCGGTTCCCGCCAGCGTGCGCGAGGCCGCCCCCACGGCCAGCGTCGGCGAGGCAAGGCCGAACCATGTCACGATCCGCGATTGCGCCGCCTCGCGCGCCATGCGCTCTTCGGCATGGGCGTTCATCAGATCGGTCAGCTTCTTCTCGGCATGGCCCGCCACGACCCCGCGCCAGTTGATCGGAAGCTCCTCGACACTCTGTGCCTCGTATTGTTCGAGCACCTGCTTCTTGAGCGCCTCGAAGGCCGGATCGGCGGCGTTGTGACCATCGCCCAGCTTCCGCTCCTTGGCGAGCATCACAAGATCGCTCTCGATCTTGCCCGGCGCGTCGATGGCGGCGCTGGCGGCGTTGATACCGATGCGCGGCACGATCAGGGCAAGTGCCAGCCAGACGAAGACCAGCAGGCCGAGCGCGACGCTGCGCTGGCGCGTCCACAAGGATACGGCCAGCACCAGCGCCGCCCACACCGCAAGGTAGAGCGCATAGCCTGCCACCAGAAGTGCCGCGGCCAGTGGTGCCTCGCCCATGGCCACACCCCATAGGGCGAGCACCGCCACCGGCAGCAGCAGCACACCTGCCACCCCGGCAAGCGCCATCGCCTTGCCGCCTGCAAGCCGCAGGCCCGATTGTCCCTGGGCCAGCAGCACCGGCAGCGTTCCGCTCTCGCGCTCGCGCAGGATCACGCCGTGGCCGATGATGATCAGCAGCAGCGGGACGAGAAGTTGATAGAGATTGGCCGGGGTCAGCCCCGCAAACCCGCCCAGATCGGCAGCCGCACGGGTATCGGCAAACATCGCGGTGTTCTGGCGGTGGCCTTCAAGGAAGATCGATTGTCCCGTTACCGCGTCCACTCCCGGATCGAAGGCGGCGAGCGGCGGCGGGGTGCGGAAGGCGTAGTGGCCGTAATGCACCATCCGGTGCGGATGGCGATCGGGCTGGGCGAAGAAGGTTTCCTCCGCGCTTGCCTGCCGTGCAGTGCGACGCTCCGCCTCGTCAGCAACACGCAGGGCCGTCAGCGCACTGGTGGCGATGACCAATATTGCGACGATCAGTCCGGCCAGCAGCACCACCCGCGAGCGCGCCCACAGCCGCCATTCCTCACGCGCGATCCGGGCAAGGCTGCTCATGCCGCCTCCCGGGCGGCAAAGGCGGCGTGAACGGTTTCAGTGTCGATCCGCGCGCCCTCGACGCCCGCCTCGAAGCTTCCCACCAGCCGCCCGCCGCGCAGCAGGCCCACGCGGGTCGCCACCTGACACGCGCCATAGACATCATGCGTCACCATCAGCACCGTGCGCCCGGTCGCCGCCAGCGCCTTCACCATGTCGTGAAATTCGTCGATCGCAACCGGATCAAGGCCCGAAGTCGGCTCGTCCAGCAGCAGGATTGGCGTGTCGCGCAGCAGGGCGAGGGCAATCGCGGTCTTCTGCCGCATCCCCTTGGAATAGGACTGCATCCGCCGCCCGCGCGCCGCGGCAGGCAGAGCGACCTGATCGAGCGCAGCATCGAGCGCGGCCCGATCCACTTTGCGTCCCGCCAGTTCAAGGAAATAGCCGAGGTTCTCATATGCATCGAGATGTCCGTAAAGCGCGGCCGCCTCGGGGAGATAGGCGATCTGCGTGCGCGCGGCCTCGACATCCTCGGTGACGGGGCGTCCGCCAACCAGCACTTCGCCGCCCGAAGGCGCCAGAAAGCCGAGGAAGGTCAGGAGCGTCGTCGACTTGCCCGCCCCGTTGCCGCCGAGCAGCGCATAGACCTCGCCCGGATGGGCCGCAAAGGAGATATCGTCCAGCACCACTGCGCCATCGCGCGTGACGGATAGAGATCTGGCTTCGAGTGCGGGGTTCATCACAAGGGCCTTTGACAGGGTTCAGAAAGCGAAGCTGGCCGTCACGCGGGCATTGCGCGGCGTGCCGGGCTGCACCCAGAGCTGCGAGAAGGAATTGGCGTACCAGGTGGTATCGAACAGGTTGTCGATATCCAACCTGAGGCGGATCCCGGAGGCCAGTTCAGCCTCGGCAAACAGGCGCGCGAGGGTATAGGCAGGCAGTTCGAAGGTGGTGCCGGCCTCGCCCAGCCGTTCACCCACGTGCAGCACCCCGCCGCCGAACCGCACATCGCGCGCGGCGATCTGCGTGGAATAGGCGAGCTGCACATTGAGCGTGTGTTCGGGGACGTTGATCAGCCGGTCGCCCGCGCGGATCGGACGAGCGAAATCGGGATCGGCCACGTCGTTCTCGATTTCGGCATCGACATAGGCGTAGGACACCCACAGGTCGAGCCCGGGGGCAATCTCGCCCTCAAGGTCGAATTCGAAGCCCCGGCTCTGCGCCTCGCCGCCCGCGATGGTGAAACCGGCGTTGACCGGATCGGCAACCAGGATGTTGCCCTGCTGGATCGAGAACACGCTGGCGGTGGCGGTCAGGCGGCCATTGGCGGCGGCGTATTTGATGCCTGCTTCAAGGCTTTCGGACTGGTTGGGATCAAACGCATTGCCGGCGAAATCCGCGCCGGTCAGGGGCCGGAAATTTTCGCCATAGGTGGCATAAAGCGAGACTTCGGGGGTCGCCCGCCAAACAGCGCCGACCTGCGGGCTGAAGCGGTTTTCGCCGGTGCGCGATACTTGCCCGTTGGCACGGTTGGTGAGGCGCTGGTCGTAATCGTCGTAACGCCCGCCGATGCGCAGCTCGAAGCTTTCGGAAAAGCCGATCTGGTACTGGGCATAGATGCCGGTCGCCTTCTGCACCTCGACCCGGTCAGTGAGCGGGGTGGGGTTCGGCAAGGGAAACCGGCCATAGACGGGATTGAAGATGTCGATTGCCTGAAGCTGCTGTTCGGTCGGGTTGCTGGCGAGGCTTGGGGCGCGGGCGCGCAGGAACACCTGATCGTTCTCGAAGCGGTCGGTGTCCGCCCCGATTAGCACACGGTGATTGATGTCGCCTGTCATGAAGTTCCCTGCCAGTTCGGCGCGGGCAACGAAATAGGTCGCATCATAATCGCGCGAACGGCGCTGACGGGTCAGCGTGCGCCCGTCGCGGAAAAGCTGCTGGCGGCTGCCGGTCAGCTCGGCCTCGGTCGAAGTGCCGGAAAGCGAGGTGTCGCGGTAGTTGATCCCGACCAGCGCGCTCCAATTGTCCGAGAAATCGTGCTGCAATTCGATCTGGTGGCCCAGCACTTCGGCGATGTTCGGCCCTTCGCCAGGTTCGCCGAGGAAGCGGCTGCGCGGGATCAGGCCAAGTTCTCCATTGACCGCGACGACCCCGCGATCGAAGGGGATTTCCTGACGGGCATATTCCAGTTCGTAAACCACGCGGGTCGCCTCGCCGAGCTTCGCCGCAACCGAGGGCATGAAGCCAAAACGCCGGGTTTCGACCGTGTCGCGGAAGCTGCCCGCGTCCTCGTAGAAGCCGACAAAGCGCACGCCGACAGCATCGCCGAGGGTCGTCTGCAGGTCGGCATCGGCGCGCCAGGTGTCGAAGGAACCGGCCAGCAGGCGGATTTCACCCGCGCTTTCGAACTTCGGGCGTTTGGTGACGAGGTTGACGGTGCCGCCCGGCTCGCCGCGTCCGAACACGGCGGCGCGCGGGCCTTTCAGGATCTCGACTGCTTCGATCCCCGACATGTCGCGCGGGCCTGCAAACCCGCGTCCGGCATTGAAGCCGTTGACGAGATAGTTGCTGGGCAGGTTCTCGTCCCCCACGAAGCCGCGCACAGCAAAGGCGTTCCACAGTCCGCCGAAATTGTTCTGCCGCGCAATCGAAGCTGAAAGGTCGAGCACCGCGTTCAGATCCAGCGCATTGATGTCCCGCAGCAGTTGCGGGCCGATCACCTGTTCGGCCTGCGGAACTTCCAGCGCGTCGAACTCGCCGCGATAGGCTGGGCGGGTGGCGGTGACGAGCAGGCCATTGTCGGGGGCAGCCTCCGCTTCGGCCTCAGCTTCGGCAGACGTCGCCGTCCCGGCGAGCAGGGGCGCGGCGAGCGCGATGATCGAGGCACCCAGAAGTGGCCCGGCAAGACCGGTGCGAAATGGCTTCATTGCAGATCCTTACGAGAAAGTGGCAGGCGCCGGACAGGATCCGCACGCGACCGAGGGATGTTATTTTGTCTCACGCGGTAGGCATCCGACATTGCCCTGTCAATCGCTCTCGGCGCGCGCCATCCATCAGGCTTGGCGGGGGTATCTGCGGGTGGTGGATGGGGGGTATTGCGCGTGGAGCGCCTTGGCACGCGTCGGGCGGTCCATCAGCTCGCCGCCGCAATTGGGGCAGCGGTCATCGAGGTCTTCGGCACATTCGGCGCAGAAGGTGCATTCGAACGAGCAGATGAAGGCGCCGGGCGCCTCGGCGGGCAGCAGCACGCCGCAGGTTTCGCAATCGGGCCGCATTTCGAGCATCTTGCGTTCTCCTTTGATCCGTTCGCCTCGAGCGAAGTCGAGAGGCCTTGGTGCTGGGTGTCTCGACTGCGCTCGACACGAACGGATGTAGTTCTAGACCGCCGCGCGCACGGCCTCGCAAATGGCATCGACCACCTGCTCAACCTGTGCCTGATCATCGCCTTCGGCCATGACGCGGATCACCGGTTCGGTGCCGGAGGGACGGATCACCAGGCGACCCTTGCCGGCGAGAGACGCTTCGGCTTCGGCGATGACGGCCTTGACGTTCGCGTTCTCCAACGGCTTGCCACCGTCATAGCGCACGTTCTTGAGCAGTTGCGGCACCGGATCGAAGACGTGGAGCAGTTCGCTCGCCGGCTTGCCCGAGCGCACCAGGCTCGCCAGCACCCGCAGCGCCGCAACGGTGCCATCGCCGGTGGTGGCATAGTCGAGCAGGATCATATGGCCCGATTGCTCGCCGCCGACATTGTATCCGCCCGCCTTCATCGCTTCGAGCACGTAGCGGTCACCCACCTTGGCGCGCACCAGATCAAGGCCGCGGGCATTGAGGTAGCGTTCGAGCCCGAGATTGCTCATCACCGTCGCCACGATCCCGCCGCCCCTCAGGCTGCCGCGATCCTGCATCCGGCCCGCGATCAACGCCATGATCTGGTCGCCGTCGACCGCGCGGCCCTTTTCGTCGACCACGATCAGCCGGTCAGCATCGCCATCCAGCGCAATGCCGATATCCGCGCCTTCCTCGACCACCTTGGCCTGGAGCGCGGCAATCGCGGTCGAGCCGACCCCGTCGTTGATATTGGTACCATTGGGCGTGACCCCGATCGCGACCACCTCCGCGCCCAGTTCCCAGATCGCGCTGGGCGCCACCTGATAGGCCGCGCCATTGGCGCAATCGACCACCACCTTGAGGCCATCGAACCTGAGTTCGGCGGCCACCGACTGCTTCACCGCGTGGATATAGCGTCCGCGCGCATCCTCGATCCGGCGCGCGCGGCCGATCTTCTCGGCGGGGACGAGGGGGATATCGGTTTCCATCAATCGCTCGATCTCGGCCTCGGCTTCGTCCGACAGCTTGAAGCCGTCGGGGCCGAACAGCTTGATGCCGTTGTCGGCGAAGGGATTGTGGCTGGCCGAGATCATCACGCCGAGATCCGCGCGCATTTCGCGCGTCAGCAGGGCAATGGCAGGGGTGGGGAGCGGCCCGGTCATGATCACGTCGATCCCGACGCTGGTGAAACCTGCCACCAGCGCGCTCTCCATCATGTAGCCCGACAGGCGCGTGTCCTTGCCGATTACGACCCGATGCCGGTGGCCGCCGCGCACGAAATGGCGGCCTGCTGCCTGCCCCACCTTCATCGCGGTCGCCGCAGTCATCGCCCCTGCATTGGTGCGGCCTCTGATCCCGTCCGTCCCGAACAGCTTGCGTCCCATGAATTCCCCTGCCCCGTCGTGCCAGCATGATTGTCTCGCGCTTCTGGCGCGGTTATCGCCCAAAGGGAAGGGCGCGAGGCCCGTTTAAGGATAGGCCATTGCTGGAAAGTGAAGACCCGGGCGCAGGGACGGGCAAGTTTGCGCTGGTATCGATCCGCCTGCCGGTGGCGCTCACCTTTGCAGCGCTTGTCGGCGGACTTGGCGCCGGGATCATCGGTGCGGCGGCCGGGGCGCCGCAGAGCCTGAGCGACATCGCCGCGCTGATCGGCGGGCTGTGGCTGCGCGCCTTGCAGATGACCATCATCCCGCTGGTCGCGGCGCTGCTGGTGCTGGGTCTGGTGCAGATGATCATCGCCGCGCGGGTCGGCACGGTCGCGCGCCGCATGCTGCTGATCATGGTCGTAGCGCAGCTGGCAGGCGGTGCCTTCACCGCGATCGCCATGCCCGCCTTGCTCGCCGCCTTCCCGGTACCGGAGGGCGCGAGCGCGTTCCTGGCGCAGACGCCTTCCGACGTGGGCGAAGTGCCAAAGGTGCTGGACTTCATGGCCTCGCTGGTCTCGCCCAATATCATCGCCGCCGCTGCCGAGACGGCCATGCTGCCACTGACGCTGTTCTTCGTGATGTTCGCCGTCGCCATCACCCGGCTGCCCGAAGATCAGGGGGAACGGCTGCTGGGGTTCTTCCACGCACTGGGCAATGTCATGCTGCTGATCATCGGCTGGGTGCTCGCTGTCGCGCCCGTCGGCGTCTTCGCGCTGGCATACGGCGTGGGTGTGCAGAGCGGAGGCGGGGCCTTTGCCGCGCTTGGTCACTATGTCCTTACCGTAACCGCGATGGGGACGTTCGTGCTGGTGCTGGCCTATGGGGTCGCAGCCGGGCCGGGACGCACCGGCCTGTTGCGCTTTGCCGGAGCGGTGCTGCCCGCGCAGGCGGTGGCGCTTTCGACCCAGTCCTCGCTCGCCAGCCTGCCGGCCATGCTCGACAGCGCGGGGCGGCTGTCCTTGCGCGCCTCGACCGCCGAATTCGTCCTGCCGCTGGCAGTGGTGATCTTCCGTGCGACGTCTTCGGCGATGAACCTTGCGGTGGTCTATTACATCGCCGCGCTCGCCGGGATCGAGATCCCGCCGAGCATCGCTGTTGCGGGCATCCTGATCGCCGCAGTCATCAGCCTTTCGGCGGTCAGCCTGCCCGGATCGATCAGCTTTGTCGTCTCGATCGGGCCGATCGCGCTGGCGATGGGCGTGCCGGTCGAGCCGCTGGCGTTGCTGGTCGCGGTCGAGATGCTGCCCGATCTGATGCGCACGCTGGGCAATGTCACGATGAACGTCGCTGTCACAAGCGCGGTTGACCGCGCCGCAGGTGAAGCTAACGGCGCAAGCTGACGTTGCAGCCTTGACGCTGCAACCCTTCGCCCACATCTGCGTTGCTGCTAAAGACCCGCTGCAATCATTCAACGCCCCTTGGAGGACACCCATGGCTTTCGCACTTTCCCCGCTGCCCTATGCCGACACCGCTCTGGAACCGGCGATCTCGGCCGAGACACTGTCGTTCCACCACGGCAAGCATCACCAGACTTACGTGGACAAGATGAATGCCGCGATCGAAGGCACGCCCCACGCCGACGCCTCGCTCGAAGCGATTATCGCCGCCTCGCGCGGGACCAATCAAGGCCTGTTCAACAACTCGGCCCAGACCTGGAACCACGCCTTCTACTGGCACTCGATGGCGGCCGAAACCACCGCGCCTTCGGATGAACTGGTCGCCAAGATCAACGACGCCTTTGGCTCGGTCGACGCGCTGAAGCAGCAGCTGAAGGACCGCGGCGTAGGCCACTTCGCCAGCGGCTGGGTGTGGCTGGCCGAGAAGGACGGCAAGCTCAGCATCGAGGAAACCCACGATGCCGACACGCTCGCCGACAGCGGCTTCAACCCGCTGCTGGTGCTCGACGTGTGGGAGCACGCCTATTACCTCGATCACCAGAACAAGCGCCCGGCCTATCTGGATGCCGTGGTCGAGAACAAGCTCAACTGGGCCTTCGCGAGCGAAAACCTCGCGCGCGGAACGGTGTGGACTTACGCCTAAGTCTGTTCTGAACGGATAAGAGGAAGGCCCGGGGCAGCGATGCTTCGGGCCTTTTTCGTATCAGTCCCGCGAACTCACCCCGTTGCCGGATGCCACCGTATCCAATTCTTCGAGGATCGCGGCGTGGGCCACGTCGTCATCAGTGGAGCGCCTCGGGATAGCGCCATTGGCCAGCATTTCGGTAAGCGCGGCACGGGCGCGGCCCACCCGGCTCTTGATCGTGCCGACCGCGCAGCCGCAGATGGCGGCGGCCTCTTCATAGGAAAAGCCGCCCGCGCCCACCAGCAGCAGCGCCTCGCGCCGTTCGGCGGGCAGGGTCAGCAGCGCGCGGTGCAGGTCGGACAGATGGATCGGTTCTTCCTGCCCGGCGGGCGCGGTGAGGATGCGTTCGGCCACGCCTTCGTCATATTCGCCGCGAAAGCGGTTGCGGCGCATGTCGGTGAGATAGGCGTTGCGCAGGATCACGAAGGTCCAGGCGCGCATCGAGGTGCCGGGTTCGAAGCGGTCCTGCGCGGCCCATGCCTTGAGCAGGGTTTCCTGCACCAGATCATCGGCCAGATCAGGCCGACCGCAAAGGCCGCGCGCAAAGGCGCGCAGATGCGGGACGACCTGTGTCAGCTCGCGCTTGAAATCGGACTTTTCGCTTGCCGAGCGTGTGTCGCCTGAACGGCTGCCGTCGCTCATCGGCTCTGATCCTGCCCGCTGGCACCCTTGCCGCCTGGCGGGGGCGCATCGAGCCGGTCGAGCAAGTCCTTGAAGCTGTCGGGCAGGTCTTCCTCGACCACCGAATCATAAAGCTGCTTGAGGCCGTCCGCCCATTCCGGCGGGCGCTGGCCAGCGCGGTTGCCCGCTCCGCCGTTCTTGCCGCTCTGTCCGTGATTCGAGGCCATTTTGCTCGATCCGCCCTTGGTCCCAGTGTCCGATCCCGCTGCGGAACCCCTTCCCGCTGGTCGATCAGGACAACGGTTTGGACGATTCGGGAACGATGCGCTACCTGTTTGGTTCCGCCCGTGGTCGCTGCGTCCCGCTCTGCGTCACCGACGGGACACGGCACAGGCAGGAATTTCGCATCATCGAACCCTTCGCGCTCAGCCCTGATGCCGATCCGGTCGGCCCGCCACCACCGCCGCAATCGGGGCGGGCGCGGCGTTGGCTCGTGCTTTATCCGCGCGCCATCCCGTTGGTGATATTTCTCGCGCTGGCGGCCATCACTGCGCTCAGCGTGTTTGCCATCGAAAGCAATGCCCGCGCCCGCGAACGGGCGGTGATGCGGGAATATGCGCAAGGCGTGGCCGCCGCGCTGGATCGCAGCGGCAGCGGGTTTTCATCATATCTGCGCGCCGGAGCGGCGCTGTTCGCCAGTGTCGAGGAAGTCAGCCCCGAGACCTTCGACAGCTTCGTGCGTGCGCTGAAACTCAACACCGATTACTCGGGTGCGGAGGGGATCGGCTGGATCCCGGTGATCGAGGCACGCGACATAGATGCCTTCCTCGCTCGCACCCGCCTGCGTCAGCCTGCTTTCCCCGATATCTACCCCCGGCCCGCCAGCGCAACCGGACGAATTGCGCCGGTGACGATGTTCGCCCCCGCCAATTCCCGCAACCGCCGCGCCTTGGGCTATGACATGTATTCCGAACCCGCCCGCGCCGCCGCGATGGCCGAAGCGGAGGTGACCTTGCGCCCGGCTGCATCGGGGCGAATAGTCCTGGTGCAGGAAACCAGCGGCACTGCCCCCGCCTTTGCGATCTACATGCCGGTGTTTCGCAAGGCCGACAGTGCGGGGGAGCGCCCGCTGGCAGGCTTCGTCTACACGCCCTTCCGCGCCCGCGAGTTCCTCGATTCGGCGATTGATCGCGAAGGTGCCTCGCGTTTCGGCGTGCGGCTGTATGATGGTGAGCCGAGCACCGGACACCTGCTGGTCGCCCATTCGATCAGCGATGCCGCCAAGGAAACCGTGGCCCAGGAAGTCACGATTGCCGATCGCAAGCTGATGCTGGTCGTCGAAAGTGCTGATGCGCAGGTGCTCTCGCCACTGTCGATGGTGACCTTGCTGTTCGGGCTGGCCTTGGCGAGCCTGTTGATGCTCCTCGCAAGGCTGCTGACCCAGCAGGCGTTCGAGGACCAGGCGCGGCTGGCCTTCTTCGAGGAACAGCATTCGATCCGCAACTCCTTGACCCGCGAACTCAACCACAGGGTGAAGAACACGCTGGCGAACGTCCTGTCGATCCTGTCGCTGACCCGCCGCCGGGCAAGCGGGCTCGATGACTTTGCCGATAGCCTCGAAGGGCGCATCCGCGCGCTTTCGGCGACGCATGACCTGCTGACCGTTACCGATTGGGGTACAACCCCGATCCGCGCCGTGATCGAGGCAGAGCTCCAGCATTTCCGTGCCGTGCTGGATGATGCGATCCTGCTGGATGGCCCGGAGCTGGAACTGGCACCCAATGATGCATTATCCTTCGGGCTTGCCGTGCATGAACTGGCCACCAACGCTGCCAAGTATGGCGCGCTGAGTGTTGCGGGCGGGAATGTGACGATCCGCTGGCGCCGGGTCGAAGGGGGCGCGAACGAGACCCCGCTTGCCGAGGTCGAATGGCAGGAAACCGGCGGGCCGCCTGTCGCGTCCGAACGTCGCCGAGGGTTCGGCACAGAGCTGATCGAGAAGGTCGTGGCGCACGAATTGCGCCAGCCGGTGACACTCGATTTCGCGCCATCAGGCGTGCGGTGCGTGCTGCATGTGCCTGTGCGTCGCCCGGCTGACTTCCGGATCCGCGAAAAGGAAGCGGATCGCCGGGTGAAGAAGAAGTAGTTTCAGGCCACCTTGGGTCGCGGGAGGTCTGCATCGCGCAACAGCGCGATCACAAATCAAAGAGGTCTGGTCGATCCGAAGAACAGCGCCTGGCTGATCGCCGCGCGCACGGTGGCCTCCTGGAACGGCTTGGTCACCAGATAGGTTGGCTCGGGCCGGTCGCCGGTCAGCAGGCGTTCGGGATAGGCGGTGATGAAGATCACCGGCATCGAGCCAACCCCTAGGATGTCGTCCACCGCATCGAGCCCCGATGAACCATCGGCGAGCTGGATATCGGCCAGCACCAGCCCCGGCATTGCTTCAGCCACCGCTGCGCGGGCCTGGGTCCGGGTTGCCGCCGTGCCGCTGACCGTGTGACCGAGGCCAGTGACGAGGTCTTCGAGTTGCATGGCGATCAGCGGTTCGTCCTCGATGATCAGCACGCTGGTGGTCTGCTCCCGCTCGATCTCGGCGATGGCTTCGGCAACAAGCGCGTCGACCTCGGCTTGGGAGCGATCGAGGATCGTGGCGGCTTCGGCTGCGGTGAAATCTTCAAGTGTGGTCAGCAGCAGCGCCTGCCGCGCTGGCGGCGTGATCACCCCCAGCCGCGCCTGTGCGCCCGCTTCATGCTCGCTGGTGGCACTGCCCGCCGCCGCCGCGCCCGATGCGCTCGACCAGACCTTGCTGAAGGCGCGATAGAGCGGCACGCGTCCGCCGGACAGGCTCGCCTTCAGTTCCTCATCCGCGAGGACGGCTTCGAGCATCTCGCGCACATAGGCATCGCCGCTCGCCTGCGATCCGGTAAGCGCGCGGGCATAGCGGCGCAGGAAGGGCAGGTTGGCCGCGATCTGGCTGGCAAGAGACATGAGGCACCTTTGGCTGCGTGGAACGGGGCTGGCGAGGTATCAATCGATTCGAGGCCATAGCGGTTCCCCGCCTCGCCGTCGCGCCTATCCCGCAATATACTGGATTCACGAAATAATCGGATAGTTTCCCCCACGGCGAAAAAAAATTTTCAGAGCCTGGGAACCGTGTGCAGGGCCGATCATTATGCATTTGTCACCGCCGAGACCCCCCTCCCGTCCAAGCGGCTGGTGATACGATCCCGAAAGGCCTCCGTTGTTATCGCAACGGAGGCCTTTTTTCGTGGCGGCGCCCCTTGGGCCGCGCAGACCGCCCGCCCCGCCTCACACGTCAGCGCGACCGTTCAACCAAGCATCCTTTCGTAGATCGCATATTCGCGGTTGATCTTGCTCTGGATCGTTTCGGCAATCGCGACCATTCCCTGATTGTCTTCGAGGATCCAGCCTATCTCCCCACGGGTGGATTGGAATTTGGTGTTCGCCTGTTGCCGGATCGTTTCGATCATCATGAAGGCGAGCTGGCTGGCAAGACGGCTGTTGTGGAGCTCTTTCAGCACCCCCATCAGCGGCACCCGCATGCCTGCGCCCTTCGGATGCCGCAGCCAGCGCAGCATGGTGATCCAGCCAAACGGGAACAGCTTGCCCTTGATCTTCGCCAGCGCGTCATTGACGTCGGGGAAGGTCAGCATGAAGGCGACCGGGCGTCCGTCCACCTCGGCGATCATGTTGAGTTCTTCATGGATGATCGGTCGCAGCTTCTTGCCGGCATAGGCGACTTGGGCAGGGCTGAAGGGAACGAAGCCCCAGTTGTCCGACCACGCATCATTGAGAATGCCGAGGATGGTCGCCACTTCCTTGTCCCAATCGGCCTTGCGCACCTGGCGGACATTGATCCGCGCGTTTTTCTGCCCCGATTGCACGATCCGCTGGATCAGCGGCGGGAAGGGGCGGGTGATATCCAGATCATAGGTGTAGAGCGTCTTGGCGCGAGCATAGCCTGCCGCCTCGATCCAGCCGGCATAATGGGCCGGATGATGGCCCATCATGATCATCGGCGCGTGATCCTGACCTTTCACCAGCAGGCCGGGTTCTTCCCAGATCGACAGCGAGATCGGGCCGAGCACGCGGGTCATTCTCTCGCCCGCCAGCCAGGCTTCTGCTGCAGCCAGCAAGGCGCGGGCGACGTCCTCATCCTCGGCGTCGAAATAGCCGAAGAAGCCGGTGCCGGGGCCAAACCCCTGTTCGGCGGGCATGGCGAGCGCGAGTTCATCAATATGGGCCGAAATCCGTCCGACCGGCTGGCCGCCGCGATGGGCGATGAACAACTGCACCCGCGCATGACCGAAAAACGGGTTCTTGTCCGGATCGACCAGTTCGATCTGCTCGCTTCTGATTTGCGGGACGAAATGTTCCAGACGATCGGAAAAAGCGCGCCCCAGATCGACGAAGGCGGCCCGCTGGTGCTTGCCGCTGACCGGTTCGATCCTTATTTCCGCCCCGCGGGTCAGCACATCCGTCACGCAGTCATCCTCGTATCAGTCGGGTAAGTTTAATCTGTATCAAGGTGTCTGTGTCGCGCTCGCGCCATCTGCGCAAGGCTGTCGATCACTGTCACCAACAACACGCGTTTGGCGCAAGGCCCGATTTCAGGTAGGGCGAGCCTCAGGAATCCATGCCGATGACCATGCATCAGACCATCCCCGCTCAGCCTGCAAAGGCGACCCCCAAGCCGTCCAGAGCCCAGTTCATGGTCGAGGATGACAAGGCGATGCTGCGCGCCGCGCGTGATCTGACCAAGGGGTTGGGAGAGGCGAGGCCCGGGATCTACTGGCCTGATATGCTGCTTTCGGCTGCCGTGGGCTACGCCGGCATTGCGGTGGCGATCCTTTCGGACGGTCTGGCCGTGAAAATTGCCGCCGGTCTGGTGGCGGCGCTGGCGTTGTACCGCGCGCTGATGTTCATCCACGAGCTGACCCACATTCACCGCGATGCGTTGCCGGGCTTTCGCACCGGGTGGAACCTGCTCGTCGGCATTCCGTTGCTGACGCCGTCCTTCATGTATGAAGGCGTCCACACCATTCACCACAAGCGCACGCAGTATGGCACGGTGGAAGACCCCGAATATCTGCCGCTCGCGCTGATGAAGCCGTGGAGCCTGCCGCTGTTCGTTCTCGTGGCGCTGCTGGCCCCGGTCGCGCTTATCATCCGCGCGGCGGTGCTGGTGCCGCTGGGCGCGCTGATCCCGGCGGTGCGGACCTTTACCTGGGAGCGGTTTTCGGCGCTGTCGATCAACCCCGAATTCCGCCGCCGCCCCCCTGAAGGCGATTTCATCGGCCGGGTGCGCTGGCAGGAGGCCGGGGTGTTCGCGTGGTCGTGGCTGCTGATCGCCAGCACGTTCCTGCTGGGCTGGGGGCCGCTGGTCACCGCGCTTGCGATTCTTTCGCTCACGGCGGTACTCAACCAGCTGCGCACGCTGGTCGCACATCTGTGGGAGAACGAGGGCGAGCCGATGACGGTGACCGCGCAGTTCCTCGACAGCGTCAACGTGCCGCCGCCCGGCCTTGCTGCCGAGATCTGGGCGCCGGTCGGGCTGCGCTATCATGCGCTTCACCATCTGATGCCCTCGATGCCCTATCACGACCTGCCCGAAGCCCACCGCCGTCTGGTGCGCGAGCTGGGAACGGGTTCGACCTATGAAGGGGCGAACCACCCGGGGATGCTGGTGCTGGTCGGGCGGATTGCCCGGAGCACCATGGGGAAGAAGGACTGATTTTCGGTTTCGCTGACGCGAAACACAGACTGTCTGCGCCACCGAAGGTGGCCTAATCCAGAAAGCAGATCATCGCACAGCGCCGCTCCATCGGCATGCCGAGGGCCGCAGCGCCTTCGTGACTTTCGGCCAGATGTTCGCGGCCCTCGAAATTCTCGACTTCGACAAAGCCGAAGCGGGCGTAGAACGGCGCGTTCCAGGGAATGTCGCGATAGGTGTTGAGGGTGATCGCCCGGTAGCCCGAATTGCGGGCGTCGATCATCATGGCACGGATCAGCAGCGATCCGACCCCGCAACGCTGGTGCGCGCGGACGACGCTCAGCTCGGCTAGGTGCAGCTCGCGCCCGACTGTCCGGATCGCTGCAAAGCCGATGATTTCGTCGGCATATAGTGCTGCGAGGCTTCGCCCCTTGCCGATGATCCGCGCATGATCGGCGGCCGATGCCGTCGGCGGGATCACGGTGCCGGCAAGCGAGGGCTCTTCGCGCAGCAGGCTTGCGGCATCCTCCTCGACGCGGTGGAACGCCTCGGCATCCTCCGGCCGTGCGAGCCTGATGTTGTAGCCGCTCACTCTTCCGTCCGGATCAGCACCGTCTCGCCCAGCAGCAGGAACAGGAAGAACGGCGCCCAGGCGGCAAGGAACGGCGGGTAACCGCCAAAGCTGCCCATCGCCAGCGCCGCGTTGTCGACCACGAAATAGGCAAAGCCCAGCGCCATGCCGATGATGGCGCGCACGAATAGCTGGCCGGATCGCGCCAGGCCGAAAGCGGCAATCGAGCCGAGGAGCGGCATCAGCAGCGCCGATAATGGCCCGGACAGTCGGTGCCACCACTTGGCGCGCATTTCATCGGTGTTGCGCCCGGCAGCTTCATAGGCCTCGATGCTCTGGCCCAGCTCCCAGAAGCTCTGGGCATCAGGGTCGATCGATTGCAGCATGATCCGTTCAGGCGTCAGATTTTCGCCCACCACCAGCGCCGGGAGCTGATCGGTCATCGCGCCCGCCACATCGAAGCGCACCGGGTTTTCAAGCCGCCAGCCGGGGCCGGCATAGGTCGCCCGCGGGCTGCGCACCTGTTCGCGGATGATGCCGCCGGGCGCACGTTCGTACCACGTCACCCCGGTCAGCACGATTGCGTTGCCCGCACCCGAGAGGGTTGCAGCAGCAAGGATATTGTTCCCATCGGTGAGATAGACGCTTGATCGCACCCCGCCGATGCTCGCATCGACATCGGGGATCGGGCCATATTCCGCCGCCTCCCACGCTTTCAGGGTGGCATTGGCGCGGGTCACGATCCGTTCGTTGAAGCCAAAGCTGAGCCCGGCCACCAGCGCCGCAGTCAGCAGCAGCGGGGCCAGCACCTGATGCGCGCTGAGGCCTGCCGCCTTCATCGCCACAACTTCCGAATTCTGGTTCAGCGTCACCAGAGTGATCAACGTCGCCAGCAGCACCGAATAGGGCAGAAAGCGCGATATCAGCTGCGGCAGGCGCAGGCTGGCATAGCGCAGGATTTCCGCCTGACCATTGCCTTCCGGCGCGAGGATCTTGCCCGTCGCCGACAGCAGATCGAGCGCCAGCAGCACCAGCACCAGCATCACCAGCACCGCAAGGATGCGCAGCACGAACATCTTTGCCAGATAAAGCGTCAGCGTGCGCGAAGGGAAGAAATCGAGCTGCATCGCCGGGCCTTACTCTGCCGCTGCCAGTTCAGCGGGGGCGGGATGGCCGCGCGGGCGCTTGCGCGCGAACAGCTTGCCCAGCCGTTTCGACAGCTTGGCAAAGGCCATTTCCAGCGCGCCGATGGCCTGCCCGCCGGGGACATAGGCGACGCGGTAATACATCCACACGATCAAGGCGGCGAAGATGAAGAAAGGCACCCACAGCGCCAGCACCGGATCAAGCCGACCAAGCGCCGCCACATCCTCGCCGTACTGGTTCACCTTGTGATAGGCGACCACCATCACGATCGACACGAATACGCCAAGCGCGCTGGTCGATCGCTTGGGCGGGATCGCCAGCGCCACCGCCAGCAGCGGCATCAGGAACATCATCACGATTTCGACCAGCCGGAAATTGAAGCTGGCAAGGCTGGCGTCGCGCTGCTGCGGCGCGCTCTTTTCGCTCCAGCCGATGCTGAGCAGTTCGGGCAGGATATATTCGCGGGTCTTGTCGCCGCGCGCGCGGAATTCCTCGATCGCAGGCAGATCGATCGGCAGATCATGGCGGCTGAAGCTCAGCACGCGCGGCGTGTTGGAGCCGGTGTCCTGAATGATCGTACCTTCGGTCAGGCGCAGAATGATCGTGTCGGGGTTGTCGCGCGTGGCGAGGAATGCCCCTTCGCGTGCGGAAATGCTGAGCACCTGTCCCTTGCTGTTGGCAACGCGGGCGAAGATTCCGATCAGCTTGCGCCCTTCGTCCTCGCTTTCCTCGATCCGCAGCGCCATGCGGTCGGCCAGAGTGGTGAATTCGCCGACCTTGATCGAAGCGCCCAGCGCGCCCGACCGCAGCTCGTATTCCATCTGCTCGTAATAATAGCGGCTGATCGGCTGGATGTAGAACACCAGCGCAACGTTCACGGCCACCAGCAGCATCGTGATGATGTAGGGCATCCTGAGTAGCCGGTTATAGGACAGGCCCACGGCGCGCATCGTGTCGAGTTCGGATGAAGTCGCAAGCTTCCTGAAGGCGAGCAGCACGCCCAGCAGCAGGCCCAGCGGGATCGCGAGGCTCGCATATTCCGGGATCAGCGCGCCTAGCATCTTGAACACCACGCCCACCGGCCCGCCTTCGACCGCAACGAAATCGAACAGCCGCAGCATCTTGTCGAGCATCAGCAGGCTGGCCGCGAGCGCGAAGACACCCAGCATCGGGATGACCGTCAGCCGCAGGATGTAGCGGTCGATGCTGGGGATCAGTTGCAGCACGTGATGTTCCGTAGATAACCCCGCGGCCCTAGCGTGTCTGGCCGCCCGCGTCATGCCCTCAATTGGGGGTGGGTGATCAGCTGTGGCTGGGTCTTGCGGGGGTTACGCCTTCTCCAGCGTGCATTGCAGGGGGTGCTGGTTCTGGCGGGCGAAGTCCATCACCTGGTTCACCTTGGTTTCAGCGACTTCATAGGTGAAGATCCCGCACACCCCTACGCCGCGCTGGTGGACATGGAGCATCACGCGGGTGGCCTGTTCCAGATCCATCCCGAAAAACCGCTTCAGGACGAGCACCACGAACTCCATCGGGGTGTAATCATCGTTGAGCATCAGCACCTTGTACTGGCTTGGCTTCTTGGGCTTGGCGCGGGTCTTGGTGGCGATGCCGACCTGTCCGGCGCCATCGGTGTCCTTACCGCCATCCTCGTCACCCGCGCACAGGGGTGCGGCGAGCGGCAGCGCGGCACTGTCGGCGAGTTGGGGAACGGGCATGCGTGGCATAGCTCCCCATTATGGGATTCGCGGGCGCGAGTGCAAGCAGTTGCTGCGCAGCCGCCGGCAAAAGAAAAGGCCGGCCAGACTTGCGTCTGACCGGCCAGCGCCTTGCGGCGCGCTCTCGTGAACCGGGTTGGGAGAGAGAGGAGAGAGGCCCGGTCCAGAAATCTTTCGCTTAGGCAGCCTTCGAGATCTTCTCGGCGGCCACGCTCACGCGGTTCGAAATCGGGGCGAAGGCATCGTTGTAGAGCTTCACCCAGGCTTCGGTGCGCTTCGAGCCATAGGCAACCACGGCGTCGAAGTTGCGACGGGCGATTTCGCCCTGCAGCTGCATCAGTTCGGTCGGCGACTTGATCGCGGCGATCTTCTTGGCGTCTTCCGTGACGGTTTCGAGCACGGTCTTGCCGGTTTCGACGTTGTCCTTGAGCAGGTCCTGTGCGCCGGTGAAGAAGATCTTGCCGCTTTCGACCACGGCTTCGACATTGGCCTTGGTGAATTCGGTCGCTTCGCTGGCGAGCACGGTGCTCTGAGCGTAGGCGGTCTTGGCGCGGGTCTGGACGTCAGCCAGCATTTCCTTGGCGGTGGCGGTGATGTCGGCGTTCTTGGCAGTGGCCATGATGGTATCCTTGAGCTTGATGACGGGGTTGGTCTTGGGCGCGCTGGTCTTGGGGGTGGCGGGCTTGCTCACCTTGGCGGCAGCCTTCTTGGCCAGCACGGGCTTCTTGACCCCAGTGGTTTTGGTGGCGGTCTTCTTGACGGCCGTCTTCTTGACGGTCTTGGCTGCGACCTTCTTGGCCGGGGTTGCCTTGCGGGCGACCGGGGCCTTCTTGGGTGCAGCAATCTTCTTCGCGGCCGGGACGGCTTCGACCTTCGGCGCTTCGACGGCCTTGGCCGAGGCTTCGGCGTAAGCCTTCTCGGCGGCGGCGTCGATCTTGGCGACGGGAGCCTTCACTTCAGCAGCAGTGTTTTCAACTTCGGACATGATGACCTCGCTTCATGTTGCACTGCACAAAATAGCGAGTGCGGGTGCGAAGTCAAGCATTTTTGTGCAGCGCACAAAAACGTAGGAATCTATATGAAATCAGGATTTTGAAGCTATCTTGTCTTCACATAGCGTCCCGGCGCGTCCTCGATGATCTTGTCGCCCTTGCCCCCGGGAACCCGCTTGCCCTGCGCAGGCACACGGGTATCGGACTGGCGGTGGAGCCATTCCAGCCAGTGCGGCCACCAGCTACCCGGATGTTCGGTGGCGCCTGCGACGAAATCCTTGAGGCTGGGCGCGGCGCTGTCGCCCACCCAGTACTGATACTTCCCCGCCGCCGGGGGATTGACCACGCCCGCGATATGGCCTGACCCGGCCAGCAGGAACTCCATCGGCCCGGTAAAGTGCCGGGTGATGCGCCACACGCTTTCGGCAGGCGCAATGTGATCCTCGCGCCCCGCCTGCACGAAGCTCGGCGTGGCCACCTGCGTCAGATCAATCGGCGTCCCGTCTGCTTCCAATGCGTCCGGCACCACCAGTTTGTTGTCGCGGTAGAGATCGCGCAGATAGGCATTGTGCCACTTGGCCGGCAGGTTGGTGACATCGCCGTTCCAGTGCAGCAGGTCGAAGGCCGGGTAATCTTCGCCCAGCAGGTAGTTGTTGACGACGTAATTCCAGATCAGATCGCGTCCGCGCAGTGCGTTGAAGGTCGCCGCAAGATAGCGCCCGTCGAGATAGCCTTGCGGTGACAGCTGTCCGATCATGTCCAGCTGGCCCTCGTCGATGAAGTGCTTGAGGTCGCCTGCTCGCTCGAAATCGACCTGCGCGGTGAAGAAGGTGGCGGACTTGACCTTGTCGGCCTCACCCCGCCGCGCCAGCACCGCCAGGGTTGCCGCCAGCGTCGTGCCGGCCACGCAATAACCGATGGTGTGGACGGCGGGAACATCGAGCCGCGCGCGCACATGGTCGATCGCTTCGATCTGGGCGCGGATGTAATCGTCCCACACCACGTCGGCCATGCTTGCGTCAGCCGATTTCCAGCTCACCACGAACACCGAAATGCCCTGATCGACCGCCCATTTGATGAAGCTTTTCTTCGGTGTCAGGTCGAGGATGTAGAAACGGTTGATCCATGGCGGGAAGATCACCAGCGGCACTTCCAGCACGTCTTCCGTCGAGGGGGTGTACTGGATCAGCTGATAAAGCGGCGTTTCATACACCACCTTGCCGGGCGAGGCGGCCAGGTTTTCGCCGAGCTTGAAGGCTTCCGGGTCGGTGTGGGTCAACTGCCCGCGCTTCAGATCGTTGATGAGGTGCTGCATCCCGCGCACCAGATTGGCGCCCTTGGTTTCCATCGTGCGTTTGAGCACCACCGGATTGAGGGCCAGGAAATTGTCCGGGCTCATTGCTTCGGCCAGCGCGCCGACGGCAAATTCGAGCTGCTGGCGCTTCAGCGGATCCAGCCCTTCCATGCCCTTGACCGCCTGCCGGAAGTGGTCGGCCAGCATCAGATAGGTCTGGTGGAGCAGCAGGAAAGCAGGATGCTCGCGCCACGCCGGATCGGCAAAGCGGCGATCGCTGCGGGGTAGGGCAGCGGCATCGGGAGCTTCGGCAGCCTGACCGCCAAGCGCGCCGGCAGCAAAGCTCTGCATCACGCCCGACCACAGCTGCATCTGATCCTGCGCCAGCTTTGCCGAGGCTTCGAACATCCCCTTGGGCAGCTGCCCGAGCATCGACTGTGAAATCACCAGCCATTGCGCCGGGTCGATCGGGCTTGCGCCGGTCGCAACCTTGCTCGCGGCCCGCGTTGCCTGATGTGCCGCGAAATCAAGCCAGAGTTGCTGCAATTGCGCGCCGGTTGCCGCCCATTCGGCGACCTCGCTGGTATCCATGCCTTGCGACATCAGCGGTTCCAGACCCTTTGCGCCCATCATTTCGCGGATCGCCTCGCCCTGCATGGCGAGGAAGCCCTTGAGGCTTTCGCCTGCCGCCTGCATCGGGTTGGTATCGTCTGTCATGGCCTCGAACTCGTCCCTCTTGCGCGTCGCGCGCTGGTTGTGCCGCCAATTGCTGCGCGCCGCAATTGCCGAAAACGCCTTCCCACTCACGGCCATCTTCGCCTAGGGAGAGCCCGGCGCGGCCCCTCGGGCCTGCGCAAGACAAGGTGATGACGTGACATGAATGACCAGTTCTACCGCATGAAGCGAATGCCGCCGTACGTGATCGCGGAGGTCAATGCCATGCGTCATGCCGCAAGGCTTGCGGGGCAGGACATCATCGACCTTGGCATGGGCAACCCTGATCAGCCCCCGCCGCAGCACGTGATCGACAAGCTGTGCGAAGTGGCGGCCAAGCCCGACGCGCACGGCTATTCGCAGTCCAAGGGCATCCCCGGTTTGCGCCGCGCGCAGGCGGGCTATTACGCGCGCCGCTTTGGCGTGGAGCTCGATCCCGATACCGAAGTCGTCGTGACGATGGGTTCGAAAGAGGGCCTTTCCAGTCTCGCCACCGCGATCATTGCGCCGGGCGATGTGGTGCTGGCGCCCAATCCGTCATACCCGATCCACACCTTCGGTTTCATCATTGCCGGCGCCACGATCCGTTCGGTTCCCACGACGCCCGATGACCACTATTGGGAATCGCTCGATCGGGCGATGAATTTCACCGTGCCGCGCCCCAGCGTGCTGGTGGTGAGCTACCCGTCCAACCCAACTGCTGAGACGGTAGAACTGCCGTTTTACGAGCGGCTCGTCGCTTGGGCGAAGGAAAATCAGGTCTGGATCGTTTCCGACCTTGCCTATTCCGAACTCTATTTCGACGGCAAGCCAACGCCCTCGATCATGCAGGTGCCGGGGGCCAAGGATGTCGCGATCGAATTCACCAGCATGTCCAAGACCTATTCGATGGCTGGCTGGCGCATGGGTTTCGCGGTCGGCAACAAGCAGCTGATCGCGGCACTGACGCGGGTGAAGTCCTATCTTGATTACGGCGCCTTCACCCCGGTTCAGGCGGCGGCCTGTGCGGCATTGAACGGCCCGCAGGACATCATCGATACCAACCGTCAGCTCTATCACAAGCGCCGCGACGTGATGGTGGAGGCGTTTGGCCGGGCTGGCTGGGATATCCCGCCGCCGCCAGCGTCGATGTTCGCCTGGGCTCCGTTGCCCCCGGCGCTCAAGTCGATGGGAAGTCTCGAGTTTTCCAAGCAGCTTCTGACGGAAGCGCAAGTCGCGGTGGCGCCGGGCGTCGGCTATGGCGAGAATGGCGAAGGCTATGTCCGGATCGCCATGGTCGAGAACGAGCAGCGGCTGCGGCAGGCAGCGCGCAACATCAAGCGTTACCTCCAGTCGAAGGGCGTCAACAGCACGGCTGCCTAGGTTCGCCGGGCGCTTATTGTACAAATCCGTCCAAAATAGAAGAAATCTGCGGCGAATCGCGTTAGCTTGCTGACGACCGGGATAGATTTCTGGAGGAATGGCACATGGCGTCCGGAGCCGCTCGGCGGCTGACCGACAGACAGCGCGCCGTTATGGAACGCATTGATCGCCGCGTACCGATCAAGGTCATCGCGCTTGAACTTGGCGTGTCCGAAACGCGGATCAATCAGCATATCCGCGCGCTCAAGGACATCTACGATGCCGGTAGCCTTGGCGAACTGGTCGAAAACTACCGCGCAACACAGACGCCCACCGATGCCGAAACACCCCCGGAAAACAACCTGGGCGAAACTGCGAATGCAGATTTGCTGAAGCCCTTCAGTGAAGCTGCATACACAAAAACGCAGGTTAACCCGACGCCTGACTTGGCTGATTTCGGGCCTCGGGATGACCCGGGTCAGCTTGTTCTGAGCGACGCAATGCCGCTGATCGAGCAGGCGCCCTGGCTGAAGCCAGGCGAACCCAAGGTTGTCCCCGGAGTGCTCGATGGTGAGCATGCCGTCCTGCTTCGACTGGGCGCCATTGTCGGGATTGCATCGGGCATACTGGCTTCGGTGGTTCTTGCGGTAACCGCAGCAATGACGCTGAGCGAGGCGACGGAAGGCAAGGCGCACTACTCCGCGGAAACTGGGGTCGTGGCCGGGTGAGCACCGGCTCCGCAGAGGAAAACCGATGGAAAATCGTATCACTGTCGATGCGCTGCATCTCAAGAAACTCATCCGCGAGGCCGAGGCGCTTTCCGATGAGGCAATCATTGCAATGGCGCGGCTCAAGCAGGCCATGCTGGTGGCCCGGCAAAACCCGCAGATCGAAGTCTATACCGGCCAGCGTGCGCTGGTGCGCCTGACCGAGGCGGAAAGTCACGCCCTCGCCATGTCGAGCAACCTGCTCAGGGTGCATGACGAGCTGAGCAAACTGGCCCGGGTTCATGCGGGTGGCGATCTGGGAGAGCCAACCGTGATCCCCAAGGCGGACCTTGCTGCTGCTCCGGCCGAGCGGGAGCGGGAGCGAGCCTGAACCGATGGGCGACATGCTCGATTTCTTCAACGCGTACCGGGCCCCCGCCCAGCATCTTGTCAGCCTCATTCTGGCGGGCGCGATCTGGCGCTGGGGACGGGGGCCGGAGCGTTGGTTGATCGCGGTATTCATCGCGACGATGGTGCTGCCCGTCTATGTGATGTGGTGGTTGCAGCCCGATGCGGCTTCGTCGAGCGTCCTTGCTGCTGCCTATGTCTTTCTCGATGTGATCGCGGCAGCGCTGTTCGTCGGCATCGCGCTTCATGCCAATCGCAATTATCCGCTGTGGATCGCCGGTTTCCAGCTGGTGGCCCTTGCGGCGCACAGCATCAAGGCGGTGGTCGATAGCGTCTCGCCCATGGCGTTTGCGCTGCTCATCATCGGTCCGTCCTATTGCCAATTGCTGCTGCTGATCGGCGGCTTTGCGCGTCATGTCCTGCGCGAGCAGCGGTTTGGCCCCTACCGCGAATGGCGGCTGGCGCCACCCGGCCCGGGCTGGTTGCGCGCCTGACGGCTGGGAATGCGCCCGATGCCATATGCACCTTTCCCCTTTCGCTTCGCGGAGACGCCATGCTGACTCAAATCCGCAGCCTTCCGCGCGAGCCTGTCATGACACAGGAGCAGCGCACCTCGGCGATGATCGCCTACCTGCGCAGCGTCGTGCTGGCCCCGCCAGCCACCCACGAGCGCGGTCATGCGATCTTTGTCGATGCCAACAGCGCCTGGCTTGGCGATACGCCCTTCGGCCTTGGCAGCATGAGCGCCCTTTCCGGCCGGATGCGCGCGCTGCTGGGTGAGGCCCTGCGCCATGATGCGGTCGGCATCATCCTGGCGCATAGCCACCCTTCCGGACAGTGCCGACCCAGCGCCTGCGACATTGCCGCCACCCGCCGGCTGAGCGAAGTGGCGCGGGCGCTCGATATCGCCCTGATCGATCACCTGATCTTCACGGCGAAGGCGGTCTATTCGATGCGAGCAGGAGGACTGTTGTGAACGCCATCTCAAGAGCGGACCAATTCCCCGCGAATGACACCCTGATCCCGCGCTTTCGCGAAGCGGGCGACATCACGCTCGATCTGTTCCACCGTGACGGGCGGGTGGATGACTGCTGGCTTGGTCTTCACCCCCGCGAATTTGCACTGATGTGGCGGCTGGCCGAACAGCCGGGTGAGCGCATGACCCGGCGCGAACTGCTGGCCGAAGTGTGGCGCATCCACTTCGAGCCGGAGACCAACAGCGTAGCGGTGCATGTGGCAAGGGTGCGGGCCAAGCTTGAACCTTTCGGCCTGTCGCGCCTGATCGCGACCCACCCCGACGGCGGCTACTTCCTCGATCTTCCCACGCCTTCCGGAATGGCGGTATTGGCGGTTCCGCGACCGGCCTGAGACCCTGCACGGGGCTGGGGCGAGGCTCTGGACAGGGGCAGTCGGATCGGCCAATCTCGCGCGCACTTTCAGCCTTGAGGGATCAGCCTATCATGTCCGCAACCGCCACCACGCTCGCCAATGACCGCGTCGCCATCACCCTTGGCGAAGATGGCGTCGCCGAGGTTCGCTTCACCCGCGCCGACAAGATGAACGCGCTCGACCCCGAGATGTTCGAACGCATCATCGAGGCAGGCAGCGCGCTCCAGCGGATGAAGGGCCTGCGCGCCGTGGTGCTGTCGGGCGAGGGCCGGGCGTTCTGCGCCGGGCTCGACCTGTCGAATTTCTCGCGCAAGCCGGCCGAGGACGAGCCTGCCCTGACCGAACGCACCTATGGCAACGCCAACCGCCCGCAGCAGGTGGCGATGCAGTGGCGCAAGCTCCCCGTGCCAGTCATCGCCGCGATCCACGGCGTGTGTTTCGGCGGCGGCCTCCAGATCGCCAGCGGGGCCGATATCCGCATCGTCCACCCGGAAACCCGGATGGCGATCATGGAGATGAAGTGGGGCCTTGTCCCCGACATGGGCGGCTATGTGCTGTGGCGCGGGCTGGTGCGCGACGACGTTCTGCGCGAGCTGATCTACACCAACCGTGAATTCAACGGCGCAGAAGCGCAGGCGCTGGGGCTGGCGACCTATGTCGATGACAACCCCCGTGACCGCGCGCTCGCCATCGCCCGCCAGATCGCGCTCAAGAACCCCCACGCCATCCGCGCCGCCAAGCGGTTGCAGGCCGGCATGTGGGAGAATGACACCAATGCGATCCTGATGGAGGAAAGCATCGAACAGCACGCGATCATGCGCAGCCGCAATCAGGTCGAAGCGGTGATGGCCGAAATGGAGCGCAGGAAGCCGAACTTCGAAGACGTGTAAGCCGACGCGGCCAGCGTCCGCATTGGGGATTGCGCATCAGCCCTGCTCATGGCCGCAACTGGGTGGTAAGGCGAACGGCGGCTTTGCGGCCTTATTTTATGAAAGAGGATACGACCTTACTTTGGCACTAACCCAGATAAACATTTACCAATATCGCCTGACTCAACAAAAAGATGGTACGGCTCAGCTGTCAAACTACCAGTCTCTGTGACAGCCCTAATTACTCCGAAAGACTCCATGGCTTTCTTTAGCGCTTCAGTCGACAAATCCCCTGAGGAGGACAAATACGGCGAAAGTGCAGCTGACCCGGAGCTTACCCCAAAGGATTGAACCCTAACACTACCTTTTGCTCGGTTTTGGCTGGCCGCAACTGCAAGTGGCATTGGCCCTCCTATATTCAGGGATGACTTGGTTGTAGTGATATCGGCAGTTAGGCGAAGCCCGATACCAATTGCTATACCGCCCTCTGTTATGTTTCCAGCGGTACATGGTCTGATCGTGTAGCGATAATAATAATAATTTACACGGTACGTCCCTTTTGATGCTGCCACACTGCCAACCACCGAGGTGAGCCGACCATCTTTGTCGATTCTCTCGATCGTAACACGCTCATCGACCAAAGAGAGTTTCTTGAGGATGTCGGCAGACGGCATGCCAACCAGAGAAACTTCCTTCCCTCCAACGTCAGGCAAGGAAGTGGCCTTCGTGGGTGTCAGATATTTTCTCCCAGCGAGCGGCTCCGCTGATTTCGTAACCGTCCCAAGAGGAGTATAACTTGCACCAGATTGTTCGTTGGCGTGCGTCGAAATTGCGAGCTCATCAATTGTCATAGGCTCTGCCAGCGGAGTGCTATTTTGAGCTAACCCCGAGGTGGTAATTGCAACAACAGCGGCAGGTAGCAATTTAAGCGTACGCATAGTTCCCCCTCCCTTGCATCTATACAGGTGTTTGCCCACACTAGCGAATTTTTGCAACGCTTTTATATGGGCGTCGCGTGTAATCATCTTGCATAGAGTGCCCAAAAGAGAATGTTCGATTTTCTATGGGCAGACCCGCTTCGGTAGGGAATTTTACCGGAGCAAGGTTCCACACTCGGGGCATCGGAGAAAGAGCAAGTTACCAAAGTCATAGCGAGGCTACGACGAGTTGACTTCCGCTCCGGGGTCGATAGCCGAATGGCGGGAATTTTTCAGAAGCGGGGAAAAGCCGCCCTACTGCTTTCGGGATCGAGCGTGTGCTTCGCTTATGACCGATGGTTGGTGGTTTGCTGCCACTTCGCCAGACCGGTTCCCCGGACTTGATCCGGGGGAGCGCTGCCTTTTTCTCCGCCTGTCAGCAAAGAAAGCGGGGTCCCGGGTCAAGCCCGGGAAGACGGAAAATCTGACTGTCAGCTTCGTGATCGGTTTGCGGATGTCGGCCCTTAACCACCGACAGCCACAGCCGCAATTTCCTACAGCCTCCTGCGCGCCTATACTGGCCCGCACCCGGCTCTTTCCCATTGTCATCCCACGGCCCGCGAGGCCGCAAGAGGCGCCAGACAAGGCCCTCTCCCCCCTGTCCGTCAAGCTGACGGATTGGCAGGCAAGACATTGCTTTTCATAGGATAAATCGCAATCAGCCAGCTTGACAGGGTGTCAAGTTTGTCAAGCTCTGGCAGGCTCAGCCGAACACGGCCCCGGCTGACCTGCTCAGCCAAACACGGCAACACACTGGATGCCGTCGAGCACCTGCTTGCCATCGGCGTCCCACATCCGCAGTCGTTCCGAGGAATAACCTGCGTCGGCGTGCTGGCTGGCGTTTTCGGCGAGATACCAGCCATCGCGTGATTGGCTTTCCGGGTCGAGCACGTTGAACGACCAGTTGACCGAGCTGATCGGGCCAACGCGCTGCATCGCCCGCATCGCGCCCGGCGGCATGACGTCGCCCATCAGGACGAGCTTGGATACGGGGTCGAGGCTGTGATCCTCGGTCAGCCGCGCCCATCGCCGCACGGTCGCGCCGCGATCTGCGCCCTTGGTCTGGCCGTGGCGCAGCGCGAAGTTCTTGGCGACAAAGGCAGGCGCGAAGCCGTGGGTGACTTCGGCATTGTCCTCGGGCGGGCCGGGCCAGTCTTCGGGCGGCGCGGCGGGGGCAAGCGCATTGGCCTCGCGCCCTTCGCCGAACAGCCAGAAGGCGCTCAGGGCAACGCGGCCCTCGGAGAGGATCTCGCTGCGGACCTGCGTGACATTGCGCCCCTGGCGGACGATCTCAGCGGTCAGCACGATCTCCTCACCCACTGGCGCAACGAAGGCGATCTGCCCGGCGCGCAAGGGTGGCAGCCCGGAAAAGGCGCGGGTGGCCATGGTGTAGGCGATCAGCGCGGAGGCTCCGCCGTACAATGTGCGTCCCTGCATCCAGTCGGCGGCGTGGGTCAGGCGGGCAGGGCCGGGCTGGCCGGTGATGGGTTCGAGCAGGCTGGCAATGGTCATGGCCGATGCCATGCCGCCTGCTGCGCGCCTCGTCCAGATTGACGTTAGGGAAGGGGCTCGCCCAATCATACATTGCCAAGGGCGCGCCGAATCGCTAGTGCGCCGCTTCCGTTCGGGGCATCGTCCCCGGAAGGCTCGGCCCGATGGCGGAGTGGTGACGCAGCGGACTGCAAATCCGTATACGCCGGTTCGATTCCGGCTCGGGCCTCCACCTTTGCATTGCGCCCGCGTCCCGGCACCATTAGGGGCGCGAGCAGGAATGCCGCTTTAGCTCAGTCGGTAGAGCACATCATTCGTAATGATGGGGTCACGTGTTCGAGTCACGTAAGCGGCACCATTTTCCGCCTATCGCCGTTCTCCAGACCTGCTCGGGTAGGCGGGCCGTGCCGCGCGTGGTTAGCTTATTCGCCTAAGGTACAATTGGCCAGCGCCGCTCCGAAGCGCACATTCGGCTCAGAAGGCCGTGTGGCGAGAGGAGAAGCACCATGCTTGAGCAGGCTTTGAGCAATTTCGAAGGCAAGTCCCTGATCAAGGGCAAGTACGACAATTTCATCGGCGGCCGCTGGACCCAGCCGGTAAAGGGTCAGTATTTCGACAATATCTCGCCCGTGAACGGCAAGCGCGTGTGTCAGGTGGCGCGCGGCAGCGCTGAAGATATCGAGCTGGCGCTCGACGCCGCGCACAAGGCCAAGGCCGCCTGGGGGCGCACCTCGACCACCGAGCGTGCGAACATCCTCAATCGCATCGCTGATCGGATCGAGGCCAATCTCGACATGCTGGCGCTGGTCGAGACGATCGACAACGGCAAGCCGATCCGCGAGACGACCGCCGCCGACCTGCCGCTGGCGGTTGATCACTTCCGCTATTTCGCCGGGTGCCTGCGCGCACAGGAGGGCGGGATTTCGGAGATCGATCACGACACCATCGCCTACCATTTCCACGAACCGCTGGGCGTGGTCGGCCAGATCATCCCCTGGAACTTCCCGCTGCTGATGGCGGTATGGAAGCTCGCCCCGGCGCTGGCAGCTGGCAATTGCGTGGTGCTGAAGCCCGCCGAACAGACCCCCATGAGCATCATGGTGCTGATGGAAGTGATCGGCGACCTCTTGCCCGAAGGCGTCGTCAACGTCGTCAACGGCTTCGGCATTGAGGCGGGCAAGCCGCTCGCCACTAGCCCGCGCATCGCCAAGATCGCCTTCACCGGGGAAACCACCACCGGACGGCTGATCATGCAATATGCCTCCGAGAACCTGATCCCCTGTACGCTCGAACTGGGCGGCAAGAGCCCCAACATCTTCTTTGCCGATGTGATGCGCGAGGATGACGACTATCTCGACAAGGCGCTGGAAGGTTTCGCGATGTTCGCGCTCAACCAGGGCGAGGTCTGCACCTGCCCGAGCCGCGCGCTAGTCCACGAATCGATCTACGACCGCTTCATGGAAAAGGCGATTGCCCGGGTGAACGCGATCAAGCTGGGCAGCCCGCTCGATTTCGACACCATGATCGGGGCGCAGGCTTCGAACGATCAGCTGGAGAAGATCCTGAGCTACATCGAAATCGGCAAGGGCGAAGGCGCGAAGGTGCTGGCCGGCGGTGGCCGCCATATCCACGAAGGCGAACTGGTAGAGGGCTACTACGTCAAGCCGACCGTGCTCGAAGGCCACAACAAGATGCGCATCTTCCAGGAGGAAATCTTCGGCCCGGTGCTGTCGGTGACCACCTTCAAGGACAATGACGAGGCGCTCGCCATCGCCAACGACACGCTTTACGGCCTCGGCGCCGGGGTGTGGAGCCGCGATGCCAACACCTGCTATCGCTTCGGCCGCGCGATCGAGGCGGGCCGGGTGTGGACCAACTGCTACCACGCCTACCCGGCCCACGCGGCCTTCGGCGGCTACAAGCAGTCGGGCATCGGGCGCGAGAACCACAAGATGATGCTGGAACACTACCAGCAGACCAAGAACCTGCTCGTCAGCTACAGCCCCAAGGCGCTGGGCTTCTTCTGAGCCAGGTCACCGCAAGTCGCGTCTCCCGCACCACCTCTCTCTCTGGCGCGCGGCTTGCGGAAGTCCCCACGGGGCGGATGGCTCATCACGGGTTGTCCGCCCCGAACTTGTTCGTGAGGAGAGAGGCAAAGTGAACCAGCCAGCACGCCCGCCCGCCCGCATTCTGGCGACCCCGGCGGCGCAGGAATGGATCGAACGGCTGACGGCAAGCCACGGACCGCTGATGTTCCATCAGTCAGGCGGCTGCTGTGACGGATCCGCGCCGATGTGCTTCGTGCGCGGCGAATTCCGGGTGGGTGGGCAGGATGTGCTGCTCGGCCATATCGCAGAGGACACTCCGGTTTGGATCGGTGCGCGCCAGTTCGAATATTGGCGCCATACTCAGATCACCATCGACGTGGTGCCCGGTCGTGGTTCTGGCATGAGCCTGGAGGCGCCCGAAGGCGTGCGTTTCGTTACCCGTAGCCGGGTTTTCAGTGATGAAGAGGCCGCCATGCTCGCAGCCACCGGCGATCCTGCGTCGGGGGCGGACTGGTCGGCGGAGTGATCCTCCATGCGGGGCCTTAAATCACTTGCCGCAGGGAAAAAATTCCAACACACTTGCGTAGGGGAGAGGGCAATGCCCTCTCGGGAGACTTGGGAGAGACCATTGCACGCACCGCGCCCTTCGGCGGCTGGCGGTCTTGTCGTTGCAAGTTCGCACGCTGCCTGCCCGGATGAGGCTGTCGCTGAAATCGCGCGCGCGATTGACGGACGCGCGTTGGCCGGCGGGATCATCTTCTGTTCCAGCCGCTATCCGCGCGAAGAACTGGCAGCGGCACTTGGTCGGCGCATTGGGGGTTTTCCGCTCGCAGGATGTACGAGCGCGGGCGAAATCACCGGACGCGGTTATGATGTCGACAGCCTGCAATTCATGGGCTTCCCGGCCGAGGATTTCACCTTCCGGGTGCTGCACGTCACCGACATCGACGGTTTCGATCGTGAGGATGCCCAGCGCCAGATTCGCCACCTTGTCGCAAATGCCAAGCATGAGGGGCGCATTCTGGGCGAAGCGGCCAGCCAGGTGGCCTTGTTCCTTGTCGACGGGCTTTCGCACCGTGAGGAATTGCTGACCATGACGGTGCAGGATGCGCTGGGCGACATACCGTTGATCGGCGGGTCAAGCGGCGACGGCTTGCTGTTCAGCGAAACCGGGGTGCTGTGCGAAGGGGCATTCCGCAGCGGGACAGCAGCGATCGTGATGCTGACCAGCGCGCGCCCGATGCAGGTCTATTCCGAGTGTTTCTATGAACCCGGCGCGGCCCGGATGGTGGTGACGGCGGCTGACCCGGAAAAGCGTATCGTCCATGAAATCAACGCGAGCCCTGCCGCCGACGAGTATCGCCGTCTTGCAGGTTCAGCGGGGGCCGAGCTCGACACCGCCTTTTTCGCTGCCCACCCGCCGATGGTGCGCGCTGGCGGCACCTATCATGTTCGCGCGATCCAGACCGCCAACCCCGACGGCAGTCTGACCTTCTATGGCGCCGTCGATCGCGGGATCGTGCTGGGGATCGGCGAGCCGGTGGACAAGATCGCCCGGATGGAAGGCTTCTTCGCCCGGATGCGCGACGAGGTGGGCGAGATCGACCATGTCCTGTGCTTTGATTGCGTTTTGAACCGCATCGATGCCGAGATCAGCCAGACCGCGGGCCGGGTGTCGGACATCTATGCGAGGAACCGGGTGGCAGGTTTCAGCACCTATGGCGAACAGTTTCGTGCCGCCCATCTCAACCAGACGCTGAGCTGTCTGGCCATTGGTCGCTGATGATGGCCGCGCCCGAAAGCGACGAGGTTGCCCGGCTGACCGAAAAGGTGCGCAAGCTCGAAGCGATCAACGCCGCGCTGATGGACCGTGTCGAACGCGCCAGTGACCTTCAGGGTGGCGCCTTCTCGCTGTTCGAGAATGCGATCACGCTGGAGGCGATGGTGCGGGGACGTACCGGAGAGCTTGAAGAAGCCATGGTCAAGCTTGCTTCGATCAACGCCCAGATCGAAGCTGCTCACCACGATGCCGATGCTGCGCGCGCGCGTCTGCGCGATGCGATCGAATCCCTCAGCGACGGCTTTGCTCTGTTCGATGCCGACGACCGGCTGGTGATGTGCAATACCGCCTTTCTCAGAATCTGGCCCGAATTCCGCGACGTGGTCGACAGCCGCCCCACCTTCGGCGAACTGGTCGATCTCCTGTCAGGAAACGGTAGCGCAATCGGATCGCTGGTCGCCCCCGAACGCTGGAAGCAGGATCGGCTCGCTCGCCATCGCAACGCCGGTGCGCACGTCCAGTTGCTGTCCGATGGTCGCTGGCTGCAAATCAACGAGCTGCGTACCAGTGAAGGCGGAACCGTCAGCATCTATACCGATATCACCAGCGTAAAGGCCGAGGATGCCCGCCAGCGCGCTCGGGAATTGGCAGAGCGTAACCTCGCGCTGCAGTCCACGCTCGATACCCTGTCGGAAGGCGCCTGCCTGTTCGGGCCGAAGGGGCAGCTTCAGGCTTGGAACGACGAACTGGCGAACATGCTGCGGTTGAACCGCGACATCGAGGGCCATATCGGCACCCACGCGGCTTTCGTGAACCACTGTATCGAACAATGCCGGCTGGACCGGCCGCAGGCGGTCGAATGGCGCGAAGGGCGCGGGCCAAGGATCAGCACCGAATGCATGCTGGGCAGCCGCAATTTCGTGATCCGTTCGGTGACGCTGGCGACTGGCGGCATGGCCTTTGCCTTTGACGACGTGACCGACCGCATCCGCTTCCAGAAAAGCATGACCGAAGTCGCAGAGACACTCGACCGGGCGGTCAAGCAGCGCACCGCCGAACTGGTCGAAGTCAACCGCCAGCTGGCAGAGGCGAAGGATGAGGCGGAACTCGCCAACCAGTCCAAGACCCGCTTCCTTGCCGCAGCCAGCCATGACCTGCTGCAACCGCTCAACGCGGCGCGGCTGTTCGTTTCGGCGCTGGATCAGAAACGGTTGGCCGAAAGCACGCGCGGGCTGGTCGATCAGACGGCAATCGCGCTCGATTCGGTCGAGGATCTGCTGGAATCCCTGTTCGAGATCTCGCGCCTCGATGCCGGGGCGATTCAGCCGGAAATCCGCGTCATCGATCTCGACCGGATGCTCTCGGCGCTGCGGGTCGAATTCGCGCCGCTCGCCCGTTCGCGCGGGCTTGTGTTCGATGTTGCGCATACCGGCCTGTTCGTCACGAGCGATGCACAGATGCTCCGCCGGGTGCTGCAGAACCTTGTTTCGAATGCGATCCGCTATACCGCCGCGGGCAAGGTCGAGGTGACGGCGCGGCGTGAGGGCGATCAGGTGACGGTTGCCATCATCGATACCGGCCCGGGTATCGCCCGGCATGAGCAGGCCTTCGTGTTCGAGGAGTTCCGGCGTCTCGATGCGACGCGCAAGATCCCGGGACACGGGCTTGGCCTTGCAATCGTGCGGCGCAGCTGTGCCAAGCTCGGCCACAGGATCGCGCTGCAATCGGCGCTGGGCGAGGGGTCGACCTTCGCCATCACGCTGCCTGCGGCTGAGGCTGCGCGCAGCGATTCCCCGTCGCCGATTCGGCCCGGTCGTCGCCAGGCCGCTGCTTCAGGTGCCATCCTGGTGATCGACAACGACGAATCGATCCTCGCCGGAATGCGCGCCTTGCTGGAAAACTGGGGGCATGCGGCGATTACTGCGGTCAGTCCCGATCATCCCGAAGTGATCGCAGCGGCGCGATCGGGCCTGTCGCTTATGCTGGCGGATTATCATCTCGAAGACAGCCTGACCGGCGATGAAGCGGTTGCCCGGATCCGTGCTGTGCATGGCGGCAATCTGCCCGCCGCCATTGTCACGGCAGACCGCAGCGAGGAAGTCCGCGCCAAACTCGACGCGGCAGGCCTGCCGATCCTGACCAAGCCGGTCAAACCTGCCCAGCTGCGCGCCTTGCTGCGGCAGTTGGCCATGCCAGCCTAGAGCGTTTTCCAGTCAGGTGGAATCACCTGACGGTTCGGAAAACGCGGCAAACCAATAAATTAGAGCGGTTGATCTGGCGCAGCCAGATCGGAATCCGCTCTAGCCTTCGAACCCGACCCGTCCGGCGAGGATCACCGCCTGCGTGCGGCTGAACACGTTCAGCTTGCACAGGATGGCTGACACGTGCGCCTTGACGGTGGTCATCGATATGTCGAGCTCGTGCGCGATCTGCTTGTTCAGCCGCCCCGCGACCAGATGGCCGAGCACCACCCGCTGCTGCGGGGTGAGGCTGTCGATCAGCTTGCGGATCTTTTCCTCTTCCTCGTCGGCAAGAGGATCGCTTTGCAACTCACCCGGGACATAGATCTCGCCGGAAAGCACTTGCTGAATAGCGTCGATGATTGTTGTCCGGTCCAGCGTCTTGGGCAGAAAGCCCGCCGCTCCGGCGGCAAGCGCATCGCGCACGGTCACGCGGTCATAGGAGCCCGAGACCATCACCACCGGCAGGCTTGGAAAATCGGCCCGCAGCTGTTCGAGCGCGGAAAAGCGCGATGCATCGGGGATGTTGAGATCGAGCAGCACGATATCGGGATCAGGCGCAGCTTCAAGTTGGGTCAGGGCCTCGGTGAAGCTGCCCGCCTCGGCAATGGCGCAATCGGGGAAGCTGGACAGGAGGATCGCACGCAGCCCGTCGCGGATAAGGGCGTGATCATCGACAATCAGAACGCTTTCGAGCGGTGGGGCGTCGGTCATGGCGGTGTCCTAGCGCGGCGATCGGGAAAGAAAAAGACGGGCGGAGCGCTGTGGCCCCGCCCGTCCTTGCGGCCCTTACTTGGGCAGCTTGAAGACCCAGAGCGATCCGCCCTGGCTGATTTCCTTGAAGGTTTTGGCGACCTCGCCGCCCCACAGCGGCACCGCGCCGCCCCAACCGGACATGACCGCGACATATTGCTCGCCGTCCATCTCCCAGGTCACGGGCGAGCCCACCACGCCGGAACCTGTCTGGAACTTCCACAGCTCCTTGCCGGTCTTGGCGTCGAAGGCCTTGAGGTAGCCTTCGGGCGTACCGGTGAAGACCAGATTGCCACGGGTCGTCAGCACACCGCCCCACAGCGGCGCCTTGTTGAGGTATTCCCACACAATTCTGCCGGTCTTGGGATCGATCGCGCGCAGCGCACCGATGTGATCATCGGCAATCGGCTTGATGGTAAAGCCGGCGCCAAGATAGGCGGCGCCTTTCTTGTAGGCGATGGGTTCGTTCCAGATGTCCATGCCCCAGTCGTTGGAGGGGACGTAGAACATCTCGGTGTCGGGCGAATAGGCCATCGGCATCCAGTTCTTGCCGCCGAGGAAGCTCGGGGTGGCGAAGACCGATTTGCCCTTGTCCGCTTCGCCCGGCGCGCCGGGACGATTGTCGACATTATAGACCGGGCGACCCGTCTTGAGGTCAATCTTGCTTGCCCAGTTGGGCTGCATCACGAATGGGGTGGCATTCATCAGCTTCCCGTTGGTGCGGTCGAGAATGTAGAAGTAGCCATTGCGGTCGGCCTTGGCGCCAAGCTTCATTGTCTTGCCCTTGAACTCGCCGTCAAAGGGGATGAACTCGTTCACGCCGTCAAAGTCCCAGCCGTCGTTGGGTGTGGTCTGGTAATGCCACTTGATCACCCCGGTGTCGGGATCGATCGCTATGGTCGAGGCGGTGTAGAGGTTGTCGCCCGGGCGCAGGTGGCTGTTCCACGGGGCCGGGTTGCCGGTGCCGAAGAAGACGAGATTGGTGTCGGGGTCATAGGTGCCGCCGAGCCAGGTCGCGCCGCCCCCGGTTTTCCACATGTCGCCTTGCCAGGTCGCATTGGTCTTGCCGGTGATGCCGTTGTCCTTGCCATTGAGGGTTCCCATGTGGCCTTCGATGACAGGGCGGGTCCAGACCACTTCGCCTGTATCGACATTGCGGGCCTGCACTTCACCCACGATCCCGAATTCGCCGCCGGAATTGCCGGTTATGACAAGGTTCTTGACGATGATCGGCGCAGCGGTGGCGGAATAGCCCGCTTTGTAGTCGGCGGTCATCTTGTTCCAGATCACCTTGCCGGTCTTGCGATTGAGCGCGACCAGTCGCGCATCGAGCGTTGCGAAGATCACCTTGTCGCCGTGGATCGCCGCGCCGCGGTTGACCACGTCGCAGCAGGGCATGATGCCGTCGGGCAGGCGATGGTTGTACTCCCACATCTTCTCGCCTGTGCGCGCATCGAAGGCGAACATGCGCGAATAGGAGCCGGTGACATAGATCACGCCGTCATAGACGATCGGCTGCGATTCCTGCCCGCGCTGCTTTTCCCCGCCGAGCGACGCGGCGAAGGCCGGCACCATGCGCGCGACATTTTCGGTGTTGATCGCATCAAGCGGGCTGAAGCGCTGTTGCTGCGGCCCCATGCCATAGGTCAGGACATCGCCGGTCGATGCGGCGTCATCCATCAGCTGATCCATGGTCGGCCCGTCTTCGGCCAAGGCCGGTGCCGTCAAGGCGATGCCGGCGAGCGCGGCGCTCGCGGCGAGAATAGTGGTCAAGCCCTTCATCGTTCCCTCCTCGTTGTGTTCTTCGTTTCCCGCTGGCCATGCAGGCTGCTGACGGGTGACGCCCCATAAGGAGCGTCCAGACTACCCCCCTTGGCCGATGCAACAATTGAACCTTGGAACTAGGCAGCGCGGTCAGCCGATGGTGCGCGTTGCGGCCGCCGCCTGCCAGGTGACCCCATGCTTCGCGAACAGCGCGGCCATCCGGCCATCGGCGGTCATCGCCGTCACGATATCCTCGACCGCGAAGCCCAGCGTGCGGCTGTCCTCGCGTACCGCCATGCCGATATCCCAGCCCGGCGAGGGCATCATCGGCAAGGGGCTCTTGCGCAGCTTTGCGCCGCTGCCTGAACGTTCCGCGATCGAGGCTTCGATCTGGGCGCGGGTTGCGACTGCCATGGTCGCTTCGCCGTCATGCACCGCGACCGCAGCGGAATAGCCGTTGGGATAATGTGCCACATCCCCGCGCAGAATGCCGCCGAACCCACCGACAAGGTAGAAATCCGGCACCGAATCGATCTCGGCTGCCACCCTGCTGCCGACAAACCGCTGCGGCGGCATCTCGCAGTCGCGGGCGTCGGAGGAACACAGCGCGGTGAATTCCTCGCGGTAATAGGGGGCGACAAACACCACCTGATCCTCGCGCGCGGACAGCTGCATGTCGAACGGCACGTGCAACATCAGGTCGCAGCGCCTGAAGCCCAGCAGCCCCCCGCGCCAGATAACGTTGCGCAGATCGTCTGAGAGTTCCTCGTCGGCGGTGAACAGCGCGATTTCGGATCTGACGCCAAGCTGTTCGGCGATTGCCATGGCAAGATCGACGTCGATCCCGGCGGGCCTGCCACCACCCAGATCCCATGACCATGGGCGGTTGTCGGCATAAAGACCCACGCGCAGAACGCCCAGTTCCCTGACCCGCGCCAGCGGTGCCGCGCCCAGTGGCCCGGAAAGCGCCATGGCGCAGCCCGCACCGATCGCACCGGCCAAAAACCCCCTGCGGGTATCGGCCACCTTATTCTTCCGTGTACTTCGTTTCGAGGAAGGCGCGGATCGCCCAACCGGCTTTCTGGCCCAGGACGTCTCCGAAGGGCGGCATATAGACCTTGCCATCGTGGCTCGATCCGTTGCGATAACGCTCCATGTACCACTGATCGCCCGAAGCACCGAGTTCGAGGTAGCGCAGGTCAGGCGCAATCCCGCCCGAAATCGCTTCCAGCCCGTGGCAGCGTGCGCAATTCTGGTTGTAGGCCGACGAACCGATCTCGATCGCGCGGGTGTTGCCGCTATACGGATTTTCCTCAAGCCATGCCTCGCCGATGTCGGGCAGGTCCGACGTGTCAACGGCTTGCGGCGTCACGTCGCCATGGGCCATGATCTGCGGCCCGGCGACCAGCGCCAGAGAGGCGATTGCTGCACCTGCCAGGATGCGTCCCGCGTAGTTCTTCATCTCACAAACCCCTTTTGTGCCTCAGGTGCTGTGCCGGCAGGCGCAGCAACAATCTCCCGTGGCATCAGATTACGCGTAAGCCCCCGAATCCCCATTGCACTTTGGTACAATCGCGGGTCGCAAGCGTGTCTGTAGGATGCGGGACATGATGTTTCGTCACAGCTTTATGGCCTTGGCCGCAGCTCTGGTCGCCAGCTCCGGCGCGGCTCAGACCGCCTATGTCAGTAACGAACGCGGCTCCACCGTCAGCGTGATCGATGTCGCCAGCGGCACCGTGATAGACACCTTCGATGTCGGCCAGCGCCCGCGCGGGATCCTGTTGAGCAAGGACGGCAAGTATCTCTACATCTGCGCCAGCATCGACAACGCGGTGGAGATCCGCGATGCGAAGACCGGCGCACTGATTGCGGTGATGCCTGCGGGTAATGATCCCGAACAATTCTTCCTTTCGCCTGATGGCCGCCACCTGTTCGTCGCCAACGAGGATGACGCGGCGGCCACCGCCATCGATCTCGAAGCCCGCAAGGTCGCCTGGCAGGTCGAAGTCGGCGAGGAGCCCGAAGGCATTGCCGTCAGCCCGGATGGCAAGTGGTTGCTGGTTGCCAGCGAGGAAGAGAACATCGTCAGCTGGATCGACGTTGCCACGCGGGAAACCATCGCCGAGCTCGAAACTGATGCGCGGCCCCGGCATATCGAATTTACCCCCGATGGCCGCCACGTGTGGATCGCCGCCGAGATTGGGCAGACCGTCCACGTGGTCGACGTCGCCAGCCGCGAAATCATCGACACCATCGCTTTCGCGCCGCCTGGAGCCATGGCGTACAAGGTGCTGCCCTGCGGTATCCGCTTCACGCCCGACGGCACGACCGCGGTCATCGCGCTGGGCCGGGCGGATTCGATCGCACTGGTCGACGTCGCAAGCCGCACCGTGCGCTCCTATGTCAAGACGGGTGGGCGACCCTGGCACCTTGCCATCACCGCCGATGGCAAGCGCGCTGTGGTTGCAAATGGCACCAGCAATGATGTTGCCGTTGTCGATCTCGCCAGTGCCAGCGTGGTGTCGCGCATCCCGGCCGGTGAAGGCCCGTGGGGGGTGGTGCTGGCGGAGTAGGGCGGTTCAACACACAGAATTTATGACCAATGAGGGCCGCCCAAGCGGCCCCGGCAGGAGGGGTGCAATGCGGAATTCGAAGGGCCTCATGCTGGCCAGTGCAGCGCTGTCTTTGCCGGCGGTAGCGCAGGCCGAAAGCGCAGCGGCAGGGCAGGAGGAAGCCCTGACGACCATCATTGTCACGGGCATCGTTCCCGATGACAGCCGGTTGATGCCCGGTTCGCGCGATGTGGTGGAACGTGAGGACATCGAGGAGCGCGCCCCGATCTCGCTGCGCGACCAACTGATCGCGATTCCGGGCATCAACGTGGTCGAGGAGGATGCGGGAGGGCTTGCGCTCAACATCGGTATCCGCGGGCTCGATCCGCGCCGCTCCTCGCGCATCCTGCTGATGGAGGACGGGGTGCCGATCGCGCTGGCGCCCTATGGCGATCCCGCAGCGCATTACGCCCCGCCAGTCGAACGGATCGAGCGGATCGAGGTGGTGCGTGGGTCCGGACAGATCCTCTACGGGCCGCAGACCGTGGGGGGGATGATAAACTTCGTCTCCACCCCTGTCCCTACTGACGGGGCGATGGTGCGCGGCGAGGCGCGCGGCGGGACGCGCGGGTTATACGGATTTCAGGGCGCGCTGGGCACCGGTAGCGAAAAGGGCGGCGTCCTGATCGAGGCGACCGCGCGCGGCGGTGACGGTATCCGCGACAGTCACGATTTCGACATCTGGGAGGTGTTGGCAAAGGGCCGGGTAATGCTGGGCGAAACGCATGAGCTGCGCCTGCGCGCCAGCCATTATCAGGAACGCTCCAACATCACCGAGACGATGCTCGGCACGCTGGAATACGAGGCCGATCCGTTCCAGGCCCCGACCGGCCGGTTCGACCGTTTCGAGCAGGACCGCACCCATCTGCAGGCCAGCCATGTCTGGACGCCAGGCGACAAGGTGCAGCTGACCACCACCGGGTATTGGGTGCGCACTTTCCGCGCCAGTTTCCGCCAGACCGACAAGCCCGGAGGCTGGGACGATGCCCCCGATGAACGCGGTCTGGCAACGGGCTGGACGGTGCTCGACCGCTGTTTCGACGAGGACGATCCCGAACCCGGCACCGGCGGCAGCGCCGACAACCAGATCACGCCCGAAGCTTCGGCTGCGTGCGGCGGACGCTGGCGTCCCCGGCGCTTCCATTACTACGGTATCGAGAGCCGCCTCGATGCCGGGCATAACCTGTTCGGGCTGGAGAACACCATCACGGCAGGCGTGCGCTGGCATCAGGAGCGCGTGCAGCGCGATCAGTTCCGCAGCAGCGATCCGGCAATTCGCAGCCTCGATTTCGCGCGCAGCCTCACAGGCTCCGCCCACCGCGAGGATGCCGCGATCGATGTCCGCGCCTTCAGCGGCTATGTCCAGAACAGTACGACAGCGGGCGCTGTGACCATCACGGGCGGCTTGCGGTTCGAGCACATCGAGACCACCACGCTGGTGCGCCGCGCTAGCAGCACTGCGGTCGATATCACGGTGGATCAGACCGACACGGTGCTGCTCCCCGGCCTCGGCGCGGTGTGGCAAGTCGCAACCGGCACCGAGATTTTCGGAGGGGTTCATGCGGGCTTCGCGCCGCCGCGCCCGAGCCGCGACATCGGCACGGAAGGCCCGGCCCCGGTTGCGCCCGAACGCTCGACCAATTGGGAGCTCGGTATCCGCAGTCAGCCTCGACCGGGCGTCTCGCTGGAAGCGACCCTGTTCCGCACCGATTTCCGCGAAATCGTGATCAGCAGCGCGCTTGGCAGTTTCGTCAATGGCGGGCGTACCCGGCAGGAGGGGCTTGAGGTGGCAGGGCGGATCGATACCGGGCCGCTGACGGGCAGCGATCACAACCTGTGGCTGCAAGCGGCCTGGACCCACGTTCCCACTGCCCGGTTCGGCACCACCAGCGACGCTGCGTTCAGCGCGGGCGATGGGGGTGTGACCGGCGCGCCGTGCGACGATGACGACGGCTGCTTCAACGGCAATGGGATCATCGCAGGCAGCCGCCTGCCCTATGCCCCGCGCAATACCCTGTCGCTGACTGCGGGCTATCAGCACCCGGCGGGCATCGAGGCACGCTTCGGCCTTGATTACCGCAGCAGCCAGCAGCCCGATCCCTTTGCGCGGGTGCTTGATACTGCGATCAATGCCAGTGGGTGTTCGGATGCACTGTGTTCGGGTCTGGCCGGGGCCATTCCGGCCGTGACCCTGTTCAACGCCGGGTTGTCCTATACGCCGGACAAGGGGCGCGTGACCTTCTTCGCCACGGCCTGGAACCTGTTCGACAAGCAATACCTCGCCAGCCGGGTCGACGGGATGGCGGCAGGGCGCCCGCGCACGATTGTTGGCGGCGTACGGATGCGTTTCTGACCGGGCCTTCGTCCAAAGGTGCAATGTCGCGCGCTGCGCAAACCTGTCATTCAGGCCAGCACAAGAACCAACCATCACAGGGAGAAGACCCGTGGCCCTTCGTTCGATTTCCGCCAGCGCGCTGCTGGCTCTGGCACTGACCGCCTGTTCGGGCGGCGAGCCGGCAGCGGAAGGCACCGCCGCCCCGGCACCCGAGGTGCCAGCCGCCGAAGCTGCTGCGCCTGACGCGACCGCTGCGCCCGAGGCTGAGGCAGCAGAAGTTCCGGCGGTCGAGGAAGTGCCTGCCGCCGCAGCGGAGAAGGCTGCGGCTGTTGCCCCGGTCGCCGCGCCTGCGCCGGCTGCTGCACCTGCGCCCGCCGTGGTGAAGGTCGCAGCGGTCGCCGCCGCTCCGGCAGGTTATGCGCGCTGCGCGGCTTGCCACACAGCTGACAAGGGCGGCGAGGACAAGCTTGGTCCCAATCTTTATGGCGTCTTCGGTTCAGCGGCGGCGCAGGGCGGGTTTGCCTATTCCGATGCGCTTAAGGCATCGGGTCTCAAGTGGGACGAGGCGAGCCTGCACAAATGGCTCGAAAATCCGCGGGCCATGGTGCCGGGCAACCGCATGAGCTTTCCGGGGATCAAGGACGCGGCCAAGCGTCAGGAAATCATCGACTACCTCAAGCAGCAGAGCTGAGGGTCGCAAGGGCGTGGGCGCGGGCCGTTGTGAACCGCGCCCGCCCGCAAAAGCAGGTCAGGCCGTGCGATAGATGCTCGGCTGGATATTGGTGAAATTTGCGATGTCGGCCATCACCGCGCCTGTCGCGGGCGAGCCCATCGCCGCGTCGATTGCGGCGGCATCGCGGAAGCGCAGCACCGCCATCGCCGCCACGGGCTGGGCCGCGTCGGCAGGCCACAGGATCTCGGCCCCGGTCAGGCCGCTCGGCCCCCAGCTCGTCTCGACCAGCGGGATGTGGGTGTCGCGGTAATAGTCCGCATCGAAGGTCGCGCCTTCGTGGAGGGGGTAACTTACCACCAGATTGGCCATATCAGTGCTCCTGTTGCAAGATCCTTGCCGCGGGGACGGCGACCGGCACAGCGGTCACAAGCGTGCGTCCCGCGGCGTGCCAGCCATCGGTGCCTTCGGCGAGCCAATGGACATTGCCCACTCCCGCCCGTGCGAGACGGCGGGCGGCGTTCCAGCTCATCCAGCAATCGGTGCGGCAGAACAGGATCACCGGCTGATCGGGCGCTGCAAGGCGGGCCTCGCCAATCGCTGCCTCAAGCGCTTGCCAAAGTTCGGTGTCGACCGGTGCGCGCCCTGTCTCGGGAAACCACAAGGCACCGGGGATGGTGAGGTGTTCGCGCGTGAGCCTCCAGACCCCGCTGACAGGATCGCGCAAGCCCCCTTCGGCGGGCATCACGTCGATGAACAGCGCATCGCGCCCCGGCTCCAGGGCCAGCGCGGCTGAGATGTCGATGACGGCAGCAGGGGCGGGATCGGCCTTGATCGGGCTGCGGTAACGCGCCGCGCGGTAACCCTCGGCATCGAACAGCGCGGGTTCGCCAGAACTGGCGGCAGGCTCTTGGGCGGCCCGCGCCGGAATTGCCAGCGCCAGCGCGGCCATGCCTGCCAGAACGCCATTCCTCACGTGCATTGCGTCCCCCTTGTCCCAAGGTCCTATATGCGCAAGCCAGCAGCAGAGAATACATTGGCCATTGGTATGATAGGCAAGCTTCTCTCGCTCGTGATGCTCGCGGCGCCAGCCGCAGCACTGGCCCAGCCGCTTCCAGCGGATCCGCTCGATTCCCCGATGTGGGATTATCACGCGGCCAAGCTGTTCAAGGGCGCAAGCGTGGTGTTTGACGATCGGGTGCAGGTTGTCCTGCCGATGCTTGCTGAAAACCAGCACGTGATGCCGGTCACTGTCGATGCCCGGATGCTGGGCGATGTGGTGCGGATCGTCATCTTCGCTGACTTGAACCCGATTCCGGTGGCGGTGGAGTATGAGCCGATCAAGGCGCAGGCCTTTGTCGCGACCCGGATCAAGCTTGATCAGCGCACTCCGGTGCGGGCGGCGGTGTTGACGGCGGACGGCGTGTGGCACGTTGCGGGAGGTTGGGTCGATGCAGCCGGCGGTGGCTGTTCGGCCCCGCCGCTCAGCCGGGTGCGCGGCGACTGGGCCGATCATCTGGGTGAATTGCGCGGCGCGGTGTGGAGCACGGGCGAGGCGACCCGTCTGCGCCTGTCATTCCGTCACCCGATGGACACCGGGCTGGTCGAAAACATCCCGGTCTACAATATCGACGAACTGACGGTGAGGGACGCGGCCGGCACTGCGCTTGCGCGGATGGCGATCCATGCCTCGGTCAGCGAAGATCCCTCTTTCACTCTGATGCTGGCTCCCGGACTTGCGGGCGATCTGGCCGTAGCAGCGCGCGACACCGGGGGGCTGGAATTTGCCGGGACGCTTCCGCCTGGCAGCGGCAGCCGGGTCGCTGCCGCGATAATGCGATGATCGCACGGCGGCACCTTCTGGCCGGGGCCATGGCTCTGCCGCTGGCTGCGCGCCTTGCTGCCCCCTGTGCCGCCAGCGCGCAGGAATTCGCCGGCACCTACACCCCTGATGCGACCGCCATCGGCGATGGCATCTGGATGGTACGCGGCGCGGACGAGGCGCTCGGTTTCGCCAATGGCGGGGCGATTGCCAATTGCGTCATCATGGCGAGCGATACGGGCGCGATCGTGATCGACAGCGGCCCTTCGCTTGGTTTCGGACAGGCGCTCGGCGCGCTGGCACGCCGGTTGACCGGGCAAGCGGTCACGCGGGTCTACATCACCCATCTCCACCCCGATCACAGCTTCGGCAACGGTGCCTTTGCCGGAGCCGAGATCCATGCCCTGCCCGGGACGCGGGCCGAGCTTGAACGCGACGGCAGCGGCTTTTCCGATGCGATGTACCGGATGCTGCATGGCTGGATGGCCGGGACCGAGGTGATCCTGCCAAACGCTGCTGCGGACCAGGGCGAGGTGATCGTTGGGGGACGCCGCCTCAGGTTGCTGGCGCTGTCCGGTCATAGCGCGGGCGATCTGGCCATTCTTGATGTGGCCAGCGGCACGCTGATCGCGGGCGATCTGGTGTTCCACAATCGCGCTCCGGCGACGCCTCATGCCGAATTCGGTGGTTGGCACGTGGCGCTTGATCGGCTCACCGCGACGTCGCATCGCCAGTTGGTGCCTGGCCATGGCCCGCTGTGCGGCACTGGCGTGGCAATTGCCCAGACGCGCGACTGCTGACCTGGCTGGAGACCAGTCTGCGCCATGCTGTTGCGAAAGGCCTCGACATGGCCGAGGCTGCCAACCTGCCGATCCCGGAGCGTTTTGCCGGCATGGCGGCGGCGCGATACGAACTGACCCGCTCGGTCTCGCATTTCTACCCCCGGCTTGAGGCTGAACTCCTGCCGCGCATCGACGGTTAGCCACCGCGCACCCCCCGCTTGTCCCTGAGGTCTTAGACCAAGGAACGAGAACCAAAGTCCAATTTCGGCGCAGGCCGGGCGAGCGCAGCATCAGCGCGCCGCTTTGGACGGCGGAAAAACATAAACAGGGGGAAGGACATGAGATTGAGACATCTGCTCCATTGCGCTGCGGCCGCCTTGGTTATGGGGAGCGCCAGCACCCCGGCCCTTGCGCAAGGGACCGCGACCCAGCAATTGCTTCAGCGGCTGCACGAAAAGGGCATTCTCACCGACGAGGAATATGCCCAGATCATGGCCGAAACCAATGCTGCGCCGCCACCCGCTCCGGCTCCTGCCGCTGCGGCTCCGGTTGCAGCGCCGGCGAGCGGCGAGGCGGCTGATACCAGTCGGTTCGTGAGGATGACCGACAAGGGCATCGGGCTGGAAGTCGGCCCGGCAACAATCAAGTTCTCCGGCTCGATCAACGCCTTTTATGTCAACGACAACCCCGATACGCCCGGCCCGACCACTGCGGTCGGCGGCGGGATTGCATCGGTCGGCACCGACAGCTCGAATGCGGTGCGCAACGGGCTCTTGCCGGGCTATCTGCTGATCGATGTGACGACTCAGCAGGCCGGGCTCGATATCGGCGCGCATTTCGGGATGTATCCGGGGATCAACTCGGCCAACTGGGGGCCATTGGGCGCCAATAATGGCGGCCAGCCGACGGCGCTGGCAACCGCGGGGATCGACTTCCGCCAAGTCTACATGACGATCGGCGGCGGGTTCGGGACGGTCAAGCTTGGCCGCGACATCGGCCTGTTCGGCTCGGAAGCCATCCTCAACGATATCACCCTGCTCGCCGCTGGCCCTCCGGGCGGCAATGTCGCGCCGGGCAACACCACCTTGGGCCGGATCGGATCGGGCTATATCTACACCGATTTCCAGCCGCAGATCACCTATACCAGCCCCAGTCTCGGCGGGTTCCAGGTTTCGGCCGGGGTGTTCCAGCCACTGCAATCGCTGACCGCGCCGGCGCAGACCAACACTGCCCCCGGCTTTCAGGGCAAGCTGACCTACGACAAGACGCTGGGCGATGTCGCGCTGAGGCTGTGGGCTTCGGGCGTCACCCAGAAGCACGAAACGATCGGTGCAGGCACCGGGGGCTTGTGTCCTATACCGGACGCGGGATGGACGCCGGCGGCAAGGTCACGGTCGGGCCGTTCTCGGCGGTGGCCAACTGGTACACCGCCAAAGGTCTGGGGACGACCGTGCTCAACTTGCTCGATACCGATGCGCTGGGCAACCCGCGCGGCAGCGACGGGTTCTACGTCCAGGGCCTGGCGACCTTCGGCAAGGTCTCGTTCGGCGCAAGCTATGGCGAGAGCAATCTCGATCTGACCGCCAACGAAACGGCGGTCGGCAACACGCTGGTGCGCAAGAATTCGAGCTATGTCGGGCAGATCCGTTACGGCCTTACCGACTGGGTCACGCTGCTGGGCGAATATACCCGCGCCACAAGCGAGGCGCACGGTGGCAATGAAGCGGACAGCGACAGCATTGCGCTCGGCGCCATCCTTTTCTTCTGATCCTGCGCCGGTTATCGGGATCGGCACGGGTCGGAGCCGGGGTGAGATGTCCTCATCCCGGCAACCGGCCCGGCTGATCGCCGCGGGTTTCGGAGAAAACGGGAAAATGGACGCCACCACCTTCACGCAGCCTGGCCTGGCTGGCCAAGGCGAACGCTACAACCACGTCGCGCGGGCGCTTCACTGGATCATTGCGCTGCTGGTGATCGGGAACATTGCGGGTGGCCTGCTGCATGATGCGCTGGAGGACACCATCAACCTCATTCCGATCCACAAGTCGGTCGGGATGACGGTGCTGGCGCTGACTTTCGTGCGGATTGCGTGGCGCCTCACCTGGCGCGCGCCTGCACATCCGGCGGGCATGGGGGCTCTGGAAGTGCTGGCGGCCAGAGCGACGCATCTGGTCTTCTACGCGCTGATGCTGGCGATGCCGCTGTCGGGCTGGATCATGGCCTCGGCGGGCAAGTATCCGCTCAACTGGTTCGGGCTGGTCGACCTGCCGAAACTGGCCGTGACCCGCGCCGACCCCGCCTATCTGATCGGGCGTGAGGCACATGAACTGCTCGGCTGGCTGTTTGCCGCGCTCGCGGTGCTGCATATCGCGGCCGCCCTGCGCCACCATTTCATCCTGCGGGACGGGGTGCTCAAACGGATGTTATGACCTTGCCCACCCCAACCGCATTGCTTCCTTGCTTGAAAGTCCCGTGATGAAAATGCTGCTGCGCCTGTCCACTTGTTCGCTTGCTCTCGCTCTGGCTGTTCCGCTGGCCGCGCAGGACGAGGCAGCGCAGGATAGCCCGCCCGTGACGGTCGACAGTGAACCGCGCCCGGAGATCATCGTGACCGGGCGCGGGCTGGATCCGGCGCTCTCGACCGGGATTTATGCCACAACCACGCTTGAGCGTGAGGTGATCACCGCCAGCCCTTCGGGCCGGATCGAGGACGTGCTGCGGGGTGTCGCAGGCTTCCAGCAGTTCCGCCGTTCGGACAGCCGCTCGTCGAACCCCAGCGCGCAAGGGGTGACGTTGCGCGCGCTGGGCGGCAATGCCACGAGCCGCGCGCTGGTGCTGCTGGACGGGGTGCCGCTCGCCGATCCGTTCTTCGGCTATATTCCGCTTTCGGCCATTGCCCCCGAAACGCTCGGCACGATCCGCGTGACGCGCGGCGGCGGATCGGGGCCGTTCGGCGCAGGCGCGCTGGCCGGGACGATCGACATGGAGAGCGCCGAGCCGGGCGCAGTCAATCCGCTGCTTGCCAGCGCCGCAATCAACGACCGTGCGGAAAGCGAGCTTTCGGGCGTCCTCACCCAGCGATTGGGGCGCGGCTTTGCTGTGGCAAGCGGGCGCTGGGATCGCGGGCAGGGGTTCTTCACTACGCCCGCTGATCAGCGTGTCCCCGCCAGTGCCCGCGCGGCTTTCGATAGCTGGAACGTGGCGCTTCGCGCTGTCGCGCCGCTGACTGACGAGGTCGAAGTGCAGGCCCGTGTCGCGGCCTTCCGCGACAATCGCACGCTGCGTTTCGAAGGCGCGGATTCCTTCAGCCAGGGCGAGGAAGCCTCGATCCGCTTCGTCGGGCGCGGGGCGTGGCAGTTCGATGCGCTGGCCTATGTGCAGGCCCGCGATTTCGGGAATGTCGTGATTTCCTCGACCCGGTTCACCCCGACCCTCGATCAGCGCCGCACGCCCTCGACCGGGATCGGCGGCAAGTTCGAACTGCGCCCGCCGCTGCTCGAAGGCCACGACATCCGCATCGGCGCCGATTACCGCCGCGCCGAGGGGGAGCTTCAGGAAGAAGCGATCAGCGCTTTCACCGGGGCGATCACCGAACGCCGCCGCGCAGGCGGGGCGACCGAGAACCTCGGCATCTTCCTTGAGGACGACTGGCAGATCGGCCCGCTGACCCTCAATGGCGGATTGCGGGCCGACCGCACCAGCATCACCGATGGCTTTTTCCGCGCGGTCACCGCCAACGGCCTGCCGGTGAACACGATCGCAGCGGCTGACCGTTCGGACTGGTCGCTGAGCTGGCGGGCGGGCGCGCTGTTCTATGCCACACGGCGGCTCGATATCCGTGCAGCGGCCTATACCGGGCTGCGCTTGCCGACTCTCAATGAGCTGTACCGTCCCTTCGTGGTCTTTCCGGTGGTGACGCAGGCCAACGCCGATCTCGTCAATGAGCGGCTGGAGGGCTTCGAGATCGGGTTCGACTGGCAACCGGTCAATGAACTGGTGTTTTCGGTCACGGCCTTCGACAACAAGGTGGAAAACGCCATCGCCAATGTCACCATTGGCCCCAATCTGCGGCGCCGCGAAAATCTGCCCGCGATTGCAGCGCAGGGAATCGAGGCGAGCGTGGCGGCGAAGGTCGGACGCGTCAGCTTTGAAGGCGCGATTGCCTGGACCGATGCCGAAGTGCGGGGCGAGGGCGCCTCGCTCAATCTTGACGGCAATCGTCCGGCGCAGACACCGGAGTTTGCCGCGACGATGACGCTGGGCTGGGAGCCTGCCCCCGGCTGGCGGGTGGCCGGCACCTTGCGCCATGTCTCGACCCAGTTCGAAGATGATCGCGAGACCGACCGGCTGGCTCCGGCCACCACCCTCGACGCCTTTGTCGCCGCGCCGCTCTATGGCCCGCTTTCACTGATCCTGCGCGGCGAAAACCTCACGGATGAGGCGATCATCACCCGCAATCAGGGCGGGTCGATCGATCTGGGCGTGCCGCGCACCGTCTGGCTGGGTGTGCGCTACGGTTTCTAGGCGGCCGCCCGGTAGCCTGCGCCGCGCACCAACTGGCCGGGCCGTGCGCCGGTTGCCTCGTCGAAGCGGCGGATCATTGCGCCCGCCACGAAGGTCGCCTCATAGCCGGTGGCGCGCTGGTGCAACCGGCGTCCGCCTGCGGGCAGATCGCGCACGACTTCGGGCAGGTGGAGCGTCAGGCCGTCGAGATCGATCACGTTGCAATCGGCCCGGCCGCCCACCTTCAGTGTCCCGCGGTCATCAAGGCCCACGGCCCGCGCAGCCTTCTGGCCCAGCATATGCACTGCTTCGGCGAGGCCCAGTTGCAGCGACCCGTCGCCCTTGACGAACTGGGTCAGCAGATAGGTCGAATAGCTCGCATCGCAGATTGCCCCGTAATGCGCCCCGCCATCGCCGAGGCCGGGGACGCAATGCGGGTGGCGGAGCATTTCGTGCGCGCTTTCGAGCGATGCGTTTTCGTAGTTGCCGAGCGCGGCGAGGAACAGCCCGCGCCCCTCGGTTTCCAGCAGCCGGTCATAGGCAACTTCCTGCGGCGTGCAGCCGCGTGCGGCGGCTTGCCCTGCCATGCTCATGTGCGCTGGCGGGGCATAATCGGGCGGGTTGTCCAATGGGAACAGCCAGCGCCAGTTGCGCGCCAGCTCGTTGAAGGGGTGGCCGGGGGTGAAGTCCTCGGACAAAAGCGCCGCGCGCATCGCCGGGTCGCGCATCGCTGCAACCTGCTCTGGGATCGAAAGGTGGGCGATTTTCTGCCAGCTCGGACACAGCACGAAGGGATGCACCGTCAGTTCCAGCCCCGCGATCAGTCCGATCGGGCGCGGCATCACCTGTGCGTTGGCGACCCCGCCGCCCGCATTGGTGCGTTCCAGCATCTCCAGCACGCGCCGCCAGCGTGGCGGGCCGTCATTGCCCGAGGCAAGCGTGAAGGTCGCCGGGCGCCCGCTCGCGGCGATCACCCGCTCGATCACCGGATATTCCTTGTCCCACCCGACAAAGGCATCCAGCACCACCTGAAACGTCCCCGCGCCCGCATCGGCCATGCCGCGGGTGATCGCTTCCAGCTCGGCGATGTCGGTATCGAAGGTCGGGATCGCATTGCCATCGGCGGTCTTGTGGATACTGAGCCGCGATGTCGCAAAGCCGATCGCGCCGGCGCGCATCGCCTCGGCGGTGAGGCGGCGCATCAGGGCAAGATCATCCTCCGTGGCGACCTCACGCGCGGCGCCGCGCTCGCCCATCGCATAGACCCGCAGCGGCGAGTGCGGCAGGTAGGCGGCGACATCAATGTCGCGCTTTCCGGCGGCGACCGTGTCGAGATATTCGGGGAAGGTTTCCCAATCCCACGGCAGGCCTTCGGTCATTACCACATCGGGGATGTCCTCCACCCCTTCCATGACGTTGATGAGCATGGCGTGATCCTCGCGGCGGCAGGGGGCAAAGCCGACCCCGCAATTGCCCATCACCGCCGTCGTCACCCCGTGCGAGGAGGAGGGGGAAAGCTCCTCCGCCCAGATGCATTGCCCGTCATAGTGGGTATGCACGTCGATGAAGCCAGGGGTGACGACTTTGCCCCTGGCGTCGATCTCCTCAGCCCCGCGCCCGCTGACCTGCCCGATGGCGGCGATCCTTCCGGCTGCAATGGCGACATCGCCTTCGATCAGATCGCCGCCCGTGCCGTCGGCAATCGTTCCGCCCCGGATCACCCAGTCATAATCGGCCATGCTGTCTCCCGTCGTCTCGCGCTCCGGATGATGCGCGAGGATGGGGGGCGGCAGCAACTGCCACTTTTACCTCACCGACCGCGGGGTTAGGATAGAGGCATGACCCAAGCCCCGAACCCTCTGCCCCGCCGCGTTGCCCTTGCCGGGGCGAGCGGGACTATCGGGCAGGCGGTCGCGGCGCGGCTGGCGGCCGATGGCCATGCCGTGACGGCGCTGGGCCGTGCCGAGCTGGCAGACCCGGCTGCGCTGATCGCGGCGCTGCGGCAGACGCAGGCCGAGGTCGTCATCTCCTGCATCGCCTCACGCAGCGGCGCGCCAAGAGATGCGCGGGCCGTCGATTACGAGGCCAATTCCCGGCTCCTTGCAGCAGCGCTTGAGGCGGGCGCGGGCCAGTTCATCCTGCTTTCGGCGATCTGCGTGCAGAAGCCCCTGCTGGCCTTCCAGCACGCCAAGCTGGCCTTCGAGGCGGAGCTCGCCGCGAGCGGCATTACGTATGCCATCATCCGCCCCACCGCCTTCTTCAAGTCCTTGTCCGGGCAGGTAAAAAGAGTGCAGGCGGGCAAGCCCTTCCTGATTTTCGGTGACGGCGAACTGACCCGCTGCAAGCCGATCAGCGACGCTGATCTGGCGCGCTTCATCGTCTCGGCAATCGACAATCCCGACATGGCCGGGACAATCCTCCCCATTGGCGGCCCCGGCCCGGCGATTTCGCTGCGCGAGCAGGGGGAGATGCTGTTCCGGGTCGCGGGCAGAGAGCCGAAATTCAAGTCGGTCTCGCCGAAGATCTTCACGCTTGCTGAGCGCATTCTGAACCTTGGCGCGCCTTTTTCCGGATGGTTTGCGGAGAAGGCCGAGTACGCCCGGATCGCACGCTATTACGCGGCTGAATCGATGCTGGTGCTTGATCCGGCAACCGGTACCTACTGCGCCGACCTCACCCCCGAATTCGGCGTAGAAACGCTGGAATCGCATTATCGGCGGTTGCTAGAAGGGGGCTGAGAGGGGTCTAAGCGGGGTCTGGACCGGGCTAACGCGGGGCAAGATGCCAGCTGGCAGGGGGCAAAGTGGCACCTAAATGCGGCACAAAAACGCTTTGTGACGAATAATTAAAAGTAAAAACAAGGCTTTGCGTGCGGCGTACCCGTATTCCTTCAGGCAAATCGAGCAATTCCACACCGGCCTCGACCGCCATGCGCTCGACCAGCAGGGCCAGCAGCGCGCGGTCGGGCCAGATCCCGCAATAGCGAACGCCGTCCTTGTAGGAAACGACCGCCCGGCCTGCCGCGTCGGTCAATTCGGGAACGAGATCGCCCGCCAGATCCTCGCGCCAGCGGGTGACGGCAAAGCCATCCGCGCTGCCGGCCACCCCGTCGCGCAAGCTCTCGACGCGGGTGACGGTCACGCCGGTCAGCGCGCGCAAGGCCCCCGGCGCAAGGCCATCGGGGATCGAGAAACTCTGCGTCTTGCTCCCCGATCGCGGGCCGATGAGCACCGGACATTCGAGCGCCGCGAGTTTGTCCACAAACCCCTCCGGCACGATCGGCAGGGTCGGGATCAGCACCATGCGGTATCCTGACAGGTCGGCTTCGGGCGATACAATATCGACGTCGAGCCCGCGCGCACGCAGCGCCGAATAGGTCTCGAACACCAGCTCCAGGTAGCGGAAGCTCTGTCCCTGCGGCTGGATGCCGACCACCCATGCCGCCTCATAGGAGAACACCAGCGCTGCCGGAGCCTTCGCGCACACCTGCGGGCCGATGTCCGCCAGCACCTCCGCCGCCGCGCGCACCTCTGCCGCCGCCTCGGCCTCGCTGCTGTCGGGACGCAAGAGCCCTGCGTGCATCTGCTCCTGCGCGAACGGCGCCTGCCGCCAGCGGAAATAGCTCGTCAGTTCCGCCCCGTGGGCGCAGGCCTCCAGCGTCCACAGCGCCACCATCCCCGGCAGCGGCGCGGGGTTGAAGCGCGCCCAGTTCACCGGCCCGGGCTGCTGCTCCATCACGCCCCAGCGCCTGCCTGAACACCCGCGATAGAGATCGTGATGGAAGGCGGCGATATCGGGATGGCCCTGCCGGAAATAGGCGCGCTTTTCCTCCGATGAGAACCAGAACTGTTCGAGGAACCCCAGCGGATAGGAATCCCACGTCGCCACGTCGATATCGCGCCCGACATCATGGTGATCGAACTCGGTGAAGAAGCCCATGAAGTTGTGCGTGATATCGACGCCGGGCGAGAGCCTGCGCAGGATATCGACCTGTTCGCGGTTGAAGCTTGCCACCTGATCCGAGGCGAAGCGGCGATAGTCAAGCCAGTGCGCGGGGTTCGCCTCGGTGACGGTCAGGTGCGGGGGATCGACCTCGTCGAAGCTGCGGTATTCCATGCTCCAGAACACGTTGCCCCACGCCGCGTTCAGCGCATCCGGCGTGCCATAACGCGCCGCCAGCCATTCGCGGAAGGCGGCAGCGGCGGCGGCGGAGAAGCTCAGCACCGTGTCATGGCAGCCATATTCATTGTCGGTCTGCCACATGGCGAGGGCCGGGTGCTGGCCGTAGCGTTCGGCGAGTGCGGTGACGATCCTGCGGCACTCGTCGCGGTAGCCTTCGTGGCTGAAGCAGTAATGCCGCCGCGATCCGAAACCCCTCGGGCGGCCCTGTTCGTCGATGGCGACCATGTCGGGCATCCGGTCGACCAGCCACTTGGGCGGGGTCGCGGTCGGCGTGCCGAGAATGACCTTCAGCCCCGCCGCCGCCAGCGTGTCGATGGCGCGGTCGAGCCAGTCCCAGTCGTAATGGCCGGGTTCGGGTTCAAGGCGGCTCCACGCGAATTCGCCGATCCTCACGAGGTTCAGGCCCATGGCGGCCATACGCCGCGCGTCCTCGGCCCACATTTTCTCGGGCCAGTGTTCGGGATAGTAGCAGCAGCCGAGTTTCATTCGGGCAGTCTTTCCAATGCGATAAGCCACGCTGTTTCGGGGTGGGTGAGGGGCAGGGCAAGGCCATGGCCTATCAGTGCCGCCCCGGAAAGAGTTATCCCGGTGCGCCATTGATCGGGATTTGCGAGGTAGTGCCGGGCCTTGCGCGGCCATGGCTCGGGCAGGGTGACGCGGTAGCGAGCCTCAGGTTCAAGCCCGGCGAGGCGCAGCGGGGCGGCATCGAACACCGGCGAAAAGGCTGTCTGTGCGGCGAGGGCAAGGGCCTTGCCCTCGTGCGTCACCATCAAGCCGGTGACGTTCGGATCGGGGTGGGCGAGGCGGTGCAGTTCGCCTGCGTGCAGCACGCCGCACCACGCCTTGTAAAGCGCGATATGCGCCGCGAGGGTTGCGCGCTCCTGCTCACTCATGCGCGCAGGGTCTGCCTCCACCCCCATGTGCCCAAACATCGCGACCTTGGCGCGGAAGTCCATTGCCAGCCGCCTGCCGGTGATCGGATTGGGCGAGGGGCCGACATGGCTGCCGAGCACTTCGAGGGGGAGGAATTGCGACCATGCAGGGATAATGCGCAAGCGTTCGATGGCGTCATTGTTGTCGGAGGGCCAGACGCGCTGGCAGCGCTTGAGGACGCCGAAATCGATCCGTCCCCCGCCGCTCGAACAGCTTTCGATCTCGACTTGCGGGTGCGCGGCGCGAAGGCGGTCGAGGAGGGCGTAGAACCCTTGCGCCTGGCCGGGGGCGGTGGGGAAAAGATCGCGGTTGTGGTCCCACTTGAGGTAGGTGATGGGGTATTCGCGCAGCAGCGCGTCGAGCCGTGCGAACAGGTAATCGCGCACCTCGGGCAGGGCGAGGTTGAGCGCCAGTTGCCCGCGCATGGTGGGGCGCGCACGGCCCTCGGCATGCAGGCACCAGTCGGGATGCGCGCGATAAAGGTCGCTGTCGGGGGAGACCATCTCCGGCTCCACCCACAGGCCGAAATCCATGCCGAGTTCGTGGACGCGGGTGATCAGAGGGCCGAGGCCGTTCGGGAACACGTCGGGCGATACCGTCCAGTCGCCAAGGCTGCTCTGGTCGTTGCGCCTCCCCCCGAACCAGCCATCGTCGAGGACGAAGCGTTCGATGCCTAGGGTTGCGCCATCTTCGGCGAGTGCGATCAGCGCGGGTTCGCTGAGGTCGAAGCCCAGAGCTTCCCATGAATTGAGATGCACCTTGCGTGGCCCCCAGTGCGCGCGGGCGGGGAGGATCTCAGCGCGCAGATAGGCGTGGAACGCCTGTGCCAGCGCCGAGCGGGTGGGGGCGAGGGCGAACACGGCTTCGGCCCCGACAAGGTCGGTGCTCGCCAGCAGAGTGACCCCGGCAGCGCCCCCGCTTATCGCCATCTGCAATATGGCGCGGCCATCGCCTTGCCCTTGGGTGTCGCACTCGATCTGGGTGGCGTAATCGCCGCTCCAGGCCAAATGCGCGCCCAGCACTTCGCCCGTCGTCGGGTCATCCAGCAGCAGCCAGTTGCCGCCGCCAAAGCCCGGCTTGCCGACGCCTGAGCGGGACGCATAGCCATCAGGCGTGATTGCGCGTGGTGTCTCGCGCATCTCACCTGCCCAGCGGCCCGCATAGGTCGTCATCGCGGTGAAGCGCGCCGGGATCGGCAGCACCAGTGCCGGGTGATCGGCAAGGGTGAAGTCGCGTGGTCCGTGATTGCTGATGTCGCACCTGACCGTTACGACATCGCCCGAACGGATGCGCCACCACATATCGACATAAAGGCCAAGCGTTGTTTCGTGCCATGCGATCCAGAGTTCGCGCTCGCTGACATCCCATTTACTGACGCGGAAATCCGAGGCGACTTCGCCCGCCTGCGGTTGGGCATGATCGACAAGGCGCACCGCCGGCGTCCCGCTCCACCCTGCCTTGCGTTCGGGCAGCAGGCCGGGGACGGGCGGCACATCGGGCTGGCTTTCGTGCCGCCCGCGTGCTCTGGCCGCCGCCAGCGCAGCAAGGTCTTCGCCTTCGGGCAAGAGCGCGCCAAGATAGATGCAGTCAGCCGCCCCGCCTATCTCCAGCGCAAACACAAGCGTCAGCGCCTTCCCATCCAGCCGCAAAAGCTCCATGACCAATTTTCTCCCCAAGCACATCGCCGCGATCGGCAATCAGCACTTGCCTGCTATCCGGCAATGCGCTGTAATCGCCTCTCAGGCGAGAGGAAATGCGCAATGTTCGATACCATGCCAGTGGCGAATCTGGTCCAGATCGCAGTGTGTATTGGCCTGACCACTGCTGTGGCGCTGGCCACCTGGCTGACGATTCGTCGTGACAAGCATGATGGCTCGCGCCGCGACGTCTACCTTGCCGGGGGCAAGCTGTCGTGGCTGTTTGTGGCGGGATCGATCACGCTGACCAATCTCTCCACCGATCAGCTGGTGGGGATGAACGGCAACCAGATGCTGCTCTTGGCATGGTGGGAGATTGCGGGCTTTGTGGGCCTGATGATCCTCGCCTTCGTGTTCGTGCCGATCTACTACCGCAACAATTGCACCACCGTGACCGAGCTGCTCGAACAACGCTATGGCGGGCGCAGCATCCGCACGCTGATTGCGGGGCTGTTTCTGGCAGGCAATGTGCTGATCTACCTGCCGGCGGCGCTCTATTCAGGCAGTCTGTTCATGCAATCGCTGTTCGGCGAGGACGTGTCACTGCTGGCATTTGCCACAATCCTTGCGGTGATTTCGGCGGGCTACACGATCTTCGGTGGATTGCGCGCGGTGGCGGTGATGGACACATGGTCGGGGATCGGCATCCTCGGTCTTGCCATGCTCATCGTGGTGCTGGGGCTGGCGGCGGTCGACTGGGACATCGTCACCGGCGTTCCGGCCGAGCGCATCACCATGCTGGGCGGCCCGGACAGCCCGATCCCCTGGCCCACGCTGCTGACGGGGATGATCTTCATCCAGATCTTCTACTGGTCGACCAATCAGAACCTGACTCAGAAGGCGATGGCCGCGCCCTCGGTTCGCGAGGCGCAGAAAGGCGTGATGGTAGCTGCGATCATCCGCATCCTGATTGTCCCGCCGATCGTGGTCATCCCCGGCATTATCGCCTTCAAGCTGTTCGGCGTGGTCGGCGACAAGGCCTACGGGATGCTGGTCGCCGAAATCCTCCCGCCGTGGCTGTCAGGTGCCTTCGCGGCCATGGTTGCGGCGGCTGTCATCACCACCTTCAGCGCGGTGCTGAATTCCTCGGTCGCGCTCTATGCGGTCGATTTCCATGAGCAGTTCATCGGCGAGGTCAAGAACCACTGGACGCTGTCTGCCGGGGTTTCCAGCCTGCTGACCCTCACCGCGATCCTGCTGGTGCCGATGTATGCCAGCGCCACCAGCATCATCAATCTGCTCCAGCAATTGAACGGCCTTCTGTCCATGCCGATCCTCAGCGCCTTCATCGCCGGTCTGCTGTTTCGCGGGGTGCAGGCCCCGGCGGCGATTGCCGGGGTGGTGTGGGGTGTGGCGCTGTATGGCCTGTTCACCTTCCACCTTGCGCCTGCCGGGATCATCACGCTGCATTACATCCATTTCATGGTGGTAACGCTGGTTTCGAGCGTGGCGGCAGCGCTGGCCTTCAACCGCTTTGCGCTGGGCGGACGAGCGGTTTTTGCCCCGACCTCGGCCTTTCGCGGAGCAGCAGCATGAGCATCGACCTCGCCCGCCCGCACCGGCGTTTCAATCCGCTCACCGGCGGGTGGGTGCAGGTCTCCCCGCAGCGCATGGGGCGGCCCTGGCAGGGCGAGACGAGCGCGCCCGATCCGCTGCCGCCTGCCTATGACCCGGCCTGCTACCTTTGCCCCGGCAATGCCCGTGTCGGGGGCGAGGCGAACCCGGCTTATGAGGGCGTCTACGTCTTTCCCAACGACTTCCCGGCGCTTGCCGACGAGGCGGGCGAGGGCGGTTCCGATGATCCGCTGTTCCGGGCCGAGGCCTCTGCGGGCGTGTGCCGGGTGATCTGTTTCTCGCCCGATCACGGCAAGTCGCTCCCCTTGCTGACGCCTGCACAACTGCGCAGCGTGGTCGATTGCTGGGCCGATCAGACCGCCGAACTGGGCCAACGCTTCGCCAGCGTTCAGGTGTTCGAAAACAAGGGCGCGATGATGGGATGCTCCAACCCGCATCCTCACGGGCAGGTCTGGGCGACCACGCACTGGCCGCAGGAAGTGGCGACCGAAGACCACCACCAGCGCGCTTACATGGCCGAGCATGGCGGCGCTCTGTTGCTCGACGTGGCAGAGCGCGAAGCGGCGAGCGGCGAGCGCGTGGTCGAGATCAATGATGATTGGCTCGCCACCGTCCCCTTCTGGGCGGCCTGGCCGTTCGAGATCCTCCTGTTGCCGCGCTTTCCTGTCCAGCGCCTGCCGCAACTGACGGGGGCGCAGCGCGACAGCCTTGCGGCGATCCTCAAGGCGTTGACCACCCGTTATGACAACCTGTTCGAGACCAGCTTTCCCTATTCGATGGGCTGGCATCAGGCGCCCTTCGGCTCGAACGTCGCAATGCCCGATATCGACCACTGGCAGCTCCACGCCCATTTCTACCCGCCGCTGCTGCGCTCGGCGAGCGTACGCAAGTTCATGGTCGGCTACGAGATGCTGGCCGAACCGCAGCGCGACCTTACTCCCGAACGTGCGGCGCAGATGTTGCGTGCTGTCAGCGGGATGGTGCATTACGCAGGCTGATGGGGGGATAACAGCATGGACCGCCGCGACCGATTGATCGCCCGCGCCCGGCAGGGCTACCGGCTGGCCTACGGGGCCGAGCCGACGCGTTTCTTTGCTGCGCCGGGGCGGGTCAACCTGATCGGCGAACATGTCGATTACAATGATGGCTATGTCCTGCCTTGCGCGATCGACCGCGAGACGATCGTGGCGCTTGGCCCGGCTGATCGCGAGGCCAAGGTTCCGCGTTTCGAAGCGGTCGCGCTCGACATGGGCGACATGGCGAGCGCGCGCGACGCTTTCGACCTGATCGGTCCGATCCTGCCGGGGGAGAATGCCTGGCAGAACCATGTGCGCGGGGTGGTGCAGGCGCTGGCGCGCTATGGCCATCGCATCAGGCCAGCGCGGATCGCGATTGCCGGGGATGTGCCGATCGGGGCGGGGCTGTCCTCCTCGGCTGCCTTCGGCGTGGCGGTGGCGCTGGCCGTGTCCGAATATTCCGGCCTTGGCCTTGCGCCCGACAGGCTCGCCAAGGTGGCGCAGATTGCCGAGAATGATTTTGTCGGTTGCGCCTGCGGGATCATGGACCAGATGGCCTCGGCCGCCAGCGTGGCGGGCCATGCCCTGCTGCTCGATTGCCGCAGTCTGGAGACCATGCCGATCCCGATCCACGCCGGTCTCGCGATTACCGTGATCGACACCGGCATCCGCCGCAATCTCACCGAAAGCGCCTTCAACCAGCGCCGCGCCGAATGCGAGGCGGCGGCGGCGCATTTCGGACTGAAAGCCTTGCGCGATTGCGACAGTACCCGCCTGCTGCTGGCCGAGCCGGACCTTGATCCGGTGCTGTTCCGCCGTGCTCGCCACGTGGTGACCGAGATGGACCGGATCGAGCCGGTCGGGGTCGCACTGGCGCGGGGAGACACGGGCGTGCTGGCCGCGCTGATGGGTGAGGCGCATCGGTCGCTGTCGGAGGATTTCGAGGTCTCGCTCCCCCCCATAGACCGGCTGGCGGAATTGGTCGCGGATGCGCTGGGCGATGCAGGCGGCGTACGTCTGACCGGAGCGGGGTTCGGCGGCTGTCTTGTCGCTGTAAGCCGGCACGATGCGGTGTCGGTAATCGACGATGCCATCGGCCGCTACAACCGTGATGCCGATCTGCCCGCGCGTGCCGAACAGTTCCGCCCGGTCGACGGGGCTGCGCCAGTCGTGCTGGCCTGAGCCTTTTGTGGGTTCGCAAGCACTTCCCTGCAAGGGTGATTTACAGATATAAAAATATCTTTATATGATCCCGCGCTATGGTGATCGAGGACATCTTCAAGGCACTGGGCGATCCGACCCGCCTGCGAATCGCCCGGCTGCTGTCGGCGATGGAACTGGCCGTGGGCGAACTGGCGCAGGTCTTGGGGCAGAGCCAGCCACGCGTGTCGCGCCATGTCGGCATATTGTGCGATGCGGGTCTTGCCGAACGTCGCCGCGAAGGCAGCTGGGTGTTCCTGCGTCAGAGCGAGCCCGAAGGCGCGTCCGCAGCCCTGATCGAGGCGGTGCAGGCCTTGCTTGCCACCGCCGAGGCGACCGAGCCTGACTTTGCCGCGCTTTGCGAATCCGACCGGCGGAAACTCGCTGCGATCCGCGAAGCGCGCGAGATGGCGGCGGAAACCTATTTCGCCCGTCACGCCGGGGAGTGGGACGAGCTGCGCGCGCTGCACAGTGCCGATGCCGAGGTGGAACGGCGTCTCGCCGAGGCACTGGCCGATGCCCCGCTTGGGGCGCTGCTGGACATCGGCACCGGGACGGGCCGCATGGCCGAGCTTTTCGCCGAAACGGCCGAACGTGTCGTGGCGCTCGACAAGAACCTTGAAATGCTGCGGGTGGCGCGGGCCAAGCTGCAACACCTGCCGGCTGCACGGATTGAACTGGTGCAGGGCGATTTCGCTGACCTGCCCTTCGCCGATGCCGCATTCGATACGGTGCTGCTGCATCAGGTGCTGCATTTTGCTCCCGACCCCGCCCCCGCTCTGGCTGAGGCCGCGCGGGTGCTGCGTCCCGGTGGGCGCATTGCCATCGTCGATTTCGCGAGCCACGATCACGAGGAACTGCGCACCCGTCACCAGCATGCGCGGCTTGGCTTCTCCGACCGCCAGATGGCCGAATTGCTCCGCGCGGCAGGCTTCGCTGCCAGCCCGCCGGCCGCGCTCGAAGGCGGGACGCTGGTGGTCAAGATCTGGACAGCCAAGCGCCGCGCCGCCCCCGCTTCTCCCAAATCCCCCGCTCTGGAAACCGCCCGATGACCCCGACGCTGGATCAACTCCACGAATATCGCACCGCCACCGATACGCCGCTGTTCTCCGGCCTGCCCGGCGATGTCGCGGTGAGTTTCGAATTCTTCCCGCCCAAGAGCGAGAAGATGGAGGCGCAATTGTGGGACGCGGTGACGCAGCTGAAGCCGCTTGGCCCCAGCTTCGTCTCGGTAACCTACGGCGCGGGCGGTTCGACCCGCGAGCGCACCCATGCCACGGTCGCGCGGATCATCGCCGAAGGCAAACTTCCGGCTGCCGCGCACCTGACCTGCGTCGCGGCGAGCAAGGCGGAAATCCGCGAGGTTGCTGAACATTACTGGGAAGCGGGCGTGCGCCACATTGTCGCCCTGCGCGGTGACGCGGGCGAACCTGGCGCACCCTTCACGCCGCACCCCGAAGGCTATGCCAGCGCGGCGGAGCTGGTCGCGGGCCTCAAGGCCATCGCTCCATTCGAGATTTCGGTCGCCGCCTATCCCGAAACCCACCCCGACGCGGCCTCCCCCGCAGCCGATATCGACAACTTGAAGCGCAAGCTCGATGCCGGCGCCACCCGCGCGATCAGCCAGTTCTTCTTCTCGGCCGAAACCTTCTTCCGTTTCCGCGATGCCTGCGCCGCCGCCGGGATCGATGCGCCGATCCTTCCCGGCATCCTGCCGGTAACCAACGTCGCACAGGCGCGCAAGTTCGCTGCGGCCTGCGGTGCGGCAATCCCGGCTTGGATGGACGGCTTGTTCGAAGGCCTCGATGAAAAGCCCGCCGCCCGCCAGCTGGTCGCCGCCACGGTCGCTGCCGAACTTTGCCGCAGGCTCTATGCAGGGGGCGTGCGCGACTTCCACTTCTACACCCTGAACCGCCCCGAGCTCGCCTATGCCATCTGCCACTTGCTCGGGAAGCGCCCCACTGGAGAAGCCGCATGAGCGCCCGCGAACGTCTGACCGCCGCTGCGAAGGACCGCGTGCTGATCTTCGACGGCGCCTTCGGCACGCAGATCCAGCTGAGGAAGCTCTCGGAAGAGGATTACGCCGGCGATCTCGGCCTGCCCGCCGACCAGAAGGGCAACAACGATATCCTCGCGCTCACCCGTCCCGATGTGCTGAGCGACATCACCCGCGCCTATTTCGAGGCGGGATCGGACATCGTCTCGACCAACACCTTCTCCGCCAACCGCATCAGCCAGGCCGACTACGCCGCCGAGGGTCTGGTGCGTGAGATCAATGTCGCGAGCGGCAAGCTCGCCCGCGCGCTGGCGGAGGAATTCGAGGCGAAGGACGCCAAAAACGGTATCAGGCGCCCCCGTTTTGTCGCGGGCGCGATTGGCCCGACCAACAAGACGCTGTCCCTCAGCCCCGACGTCGAAGACCCCGGCTTCCGCGAGATTGATTTCGATTACCTCGTCGACGTCTATCTCGAACAGGCCCGCGCACTGGTGGAAGGGGGCGTGGACTTCATCCTGATCGAGACGGTGTTCGATACGCTCAACGCCAAGGCCGGGATCATGGCGGTCAAGCAGCTGGAGCGGGAATTGGGGCACGAAGTTCCGGTGATGATCTCGATGACGCTGACCGATCTGTCGGGCCGCAACCTGTCGGGCCACACGGTCGAGGCGTTCTGGTATGCGGTGCGCCACGCCAAGCCGCTGACCATCGGCCTCAATTGCAGCTTCGGCGCGGAGCAGCTGCGCCCGCATGTGAAGGTGCTCTCCCAGATCGCCGACACGCTGCTGATGATCTACCCCAATGCCGGGCTGCCCAACGAACTGGGCGAATATGACGAAATGCCGGACACCACCGCCGGGCTGGTGAAGGACTGGGCCGATCACGGGCAGGTGAACATCCTCGGCGGGTGCTGCGGGTCTTCGCCCGCCCATATCGCCGCGATTGCCAAGGCCGTGGCGAATTCCGAGCCGCGCAAGGTGCCTTCGCCTGAGCCGGCGATGAAACTGGCCGGGCTTGAGGCCTTTATCGCCGCCTAGAACACCCCTCCCCGTTCGTGTCGAGCGAAGTCAAGACACCAGCGCGGGGCCTCTCGACTACGCTCGAGGCGAACGGAAATAGAGAACGAAAATCGTGACCCAATCCTCCTCCTCCCGCTTCATCAATATCGGCGAGCGCACCAACGTCACCGGCTCGGCGGCGTTCAAGAAGCTGATCATGGCGGGCGACTATGCCGCCGCCGTCGAAGTCGCGCGCCAGCAGGTCGAAAACGGGGCGCAGGTGATCGACGTCAACATGGACGAGGGCCTGCTCGACGCGGTCCACGCGATGACGACCTTCCTCAAGCTGATCGCCGCCGAGCCCGACATCGCGCGGGTGCCGGTGATGATCGACAGCTCAAAATTCCACGTGATCGAAGCCGGGCTGAAGTGCGTCTCCGGCAAGCCCATCGTCAATTCGATCAGCATGAAGGAAGGCGAGGCCCAGTTCCTCGAACACGCGCGCATCTGCATGGATTACGGCGCGGCGGTGGTCGTCATGGCCTTCGACGAGACGGGGCAGGCCGACACCAAGCAGCGCAAGGTCGAGATCTGCAAGCGCGCCTATGACCTGCTGGTGGCGGAAGGCTTCCCGCCCGAGGACATCATCTTCGATCCCAACATCTTCGCGGTGGCGACCGGGATCGAGGAACACAATAATTACGGCGTCGACTTCATCGAGGCGGTGCGCGAGCTGCGCGAATTGTGCCCCCACGCGCACTACTCGGGCGGTCTCTCCAACCTCTCCTTCAGCTTCCGCGGCAACGAGCCGGTGCGCCGCGCGATGCACTCGGTGTTCCTCTACCACGCGATCCCCGCCGGGCTCGACATGGCGATCGTGAACGCGGGCCAGCTCGACGTTTACGACCAGATCGACCCGGCGCTGCGCGAAGCCTGCGAGGATGTGATCCTCAACCGCGATCCGGACGCGACCGAGCGCCTCATCACCCTCGCCGAAAGCTTCAAGGGCAAGTCGGTCGCGGACGAAAAGGCCGCCGAGGAATGGCGCGGCTGGGTGGTCGAAAAGCGGCTGGAACACGCGCTGGTCAAGGGCATCGACGCGCATATCGTCGAGGATACCGAACTCATGCGCGCCGCCATCGCCGAGAAGGGCGGACGCCCGATCGAGGTGATCGAAGGCCCCCTGATGGACGGGATGAACGTGGTCGGCGACCTGTTCGGTAGCGGCAAGATGTTCCTGCCGCAGGTGGTGAAGTCGGCGCGCGTGATGAAGAAGGCGGTCGCCCACCTCATCCCCTTCATCGAGGCCGAGAAGGACCTGCTCCCCGAGGAAGACCGCAAGGCCAAGGGCAAGATCATCATGGCGACGGTGAAGGGCGACGTCCACGACATCGGCAAGAACATCGTCGGCGTGGTGCTGCAATGTAACGGCTATGATGTGATCGACCTCGGCGTGATGGTGCCCTGGCCGACGATCCTTGCCGCCGCCAACGACAACAAGGCGGACATGATCGGGCTTTCGGGCCTGATCACGCCGAGCCTCGACGAGATGGTGACCGTCGCCGAGGAAATGCAGCGCGCCGGCATGACGATGCCGCTGCTGATCGGCGGGGCGACCACGTCCAAGGTGCATACCGCCTTGAAGATCGACCCGGCCTATGATGGCCCGGTGATCCATGTGCTCGATGCCAGCCGCGCGGTGGGGGTGGCGTCAAAGCTGCTCTCCGATACCCAGCGCGATGACTACGTCGCCGAAGTGGCCGACGAATACACCCATGTCCGCGATGCGCGCGCCGGAAAGTCGGCCAGCGTGCTGTTGCCGCTCGAAGAAGCGCGCGCCAATTTCTATGACGCCTTCCTGTCGGACAAGCCGGCGCCGCCCGAACAGCCCGGTCTTCACGTGTTCGACGACTGGAGCCTCGAACATCTGCGCGAGTTCATCGACTGGACGCCCTTCTTCCGCGCGTGGGAGCTGCACGGCAACTACCCCGCGATCCTCACTGACGAGGTGGTGGGCGAGACCGCGACCCAGCTGTTCGCCGATGCCAATGCGATGCTTGATCAGATCATTGCCGAAAAGTGGCTGACAGCGCGCGGCGTGGCTGGCCTGTGGCCCTGCGCACGCGACGGGGATGATGTGACGATCCACCTCGTCGAGACCGAGGAACATGTCCGCCTCCCGTTCCTGCGGCAGCAGGTCAAGAAGAGCCGCGAGCGCGCCAATATGTGCCTTGCCGACTTCATCGACCCGGCAGGCGACTGGATCGGCGGCTTTGCGGTGGGCATCCACGGGATCGAGCCGCATTCGGCGCGCTTCCAGGCCGACAAGGACGACTATTCGGATATCTTGCTCAAGGCGCTGGCGGATCGTTTCGCCGAAGCCTTCGCCGAAGCCCTGCACCAGCATGTGCGCAAGACGCTGTGGGGCTATGCGCCCAATGAACAGCTCACCAACGCGGCGCTGATCAAGGAGGAATATCGCGGCATTCGCCCCGCGCCGGGCTATCCGGCGTGTCCCGATCATTCCTTGAAGCCGATTCTGTTCGATCTGCTCGATGCGCCCGCCAATGCCGGGCTGACCCTCACCGAAAGCTTCGCCATGTGGCCCACGGCGGCGGTAAGCGGCTTCTATTTCGGCCACCCGGAAAGCGAATATTTCGGCGTCGCCCGCATCGGCCGCGACCAGCTGGAAGACTATGCGGCGCGGCGCGGGGTGAGTGTGGAGCAGGCGGAACGCTGGCTCAGGCCGAATCTTGATTGACGCAGGCGCAGGCGCGGCGATGATGGGGGCCATGATCCGCCGTCTCTTCGCCGCTCTCGCCCTTGTCGCCGCTCCGCTCGCCGCTCGGGACGCCCCGCCGCCTGCGAGCGTGGTCGTGGCTTTCGACCGCGAGAGCATCACCCCGCTGATCGTCGAAGGGCTGGCGAACAAGGACACGGGCCGCGCCGTCGAAGCCAATGATCCGGTGCGGATTGCCTCGATCTCTAAGCTCATCATGGCGCTCACCGCGCTGCGGCTGATGGACGAGGGAAAGGTCGATCTGGATCGCGATGTGTCGGACTATCTCGGCTGGACACTGCGCTCGCCCTACCACCCGGACGCGCCAGTTACGCTGACGCACTTGTTGACGCATCGCGCGGGGCTGTCGGACGCGGGCGGCTATTTCATCCCGCTGGGCGACAGCCTTGAAGCCAAGCTGGCCGACCCTGCTGCGTGGCGCGAGGTCGGCAAGCCGGGCAAGGCGGCGTTCGAATATGCCAACCTCGGCTCCCCCTTGGTGGCGACCGCGCTGGAGGCGGCAAGCGGCGAGCGGTATGATCGCCTCGTGGAACGGCTGGTGTTCGCGCCACTGGGCGTCAAGGCCTGCCTCAACTGGATCGGCTGCGATGCCGATATGCAGGCGCGCGCCGTGACGCTCTACCGCCACACCGGCGAAGTCGCCGCCGATGCGCCCGAGCGCCTGCCGCCCGCCTGCACGATTCCGGTCGCAGAGGGCGTGCCTTGCGATCTCGACGCCTATGTCCCCGGCACCAATGCCTCGATCTTCTCGCCACAGGGGGGCGTGAGGATCGGGATGGTGGATCTTGCCAGGATCGGACAGGCGCTGTTCGATACGCACGGGACGGAGCACTTCCTTTCGGCGAAGACCCAGACCCTGTTGCTCGAGACGATGGTCTCCGCGGCCAACGAGACGCCGCCGTTCGGTGCCGCGGCAGGCTTCTGCGGCTATGCTCTGGCAACCTACGTGCTGGTCGATGCTGCGCCCTGTCAGGACGATCTGTTCATGGACGGGGTCGAACGTTTCGGCCACGGCGGCGAGGCCTATGGCCTGCGGTCAGGCCTGTGGATCGCATTCGGCGAGGGCACCAGCTTCGCCTATTTCACCACCGCCGTTCCCCCGCCGACGGGCGAGGTTGAAACCGCCGCATCCGACCCGCGCGAATCGGCGCTGGTGGCGCGCGCGCTGGCGATCGTGGCCGAGGCCGACGACTAGGCCATGACCGCCATTGCCGAGCCCCGTCCCGGCACCACCCTGCCGCCCCACCGGATCGTCTGGGTCGGCGGACTGATGCTGCTTGCGCTCTATGCGGCGCTATGGGCGCTCGTGCCAGCCGATCCGGCGCTGCTGGCGAAGCTGTGGTTTCTCCCCGGCGTCGGGGTAATCGGCGCGATCATCGCCAACACCTCGGGGACGGGTGGGGGCGTGGTGTTCGTGCCGGTGTTCAACGCCCTGCGTGAGTTGGGGGTGATGAACCTCTCGCCGCTCGCCGTGGTCGGCGTGTCGATGGGCATCCAGAGCTTCGGCATGACGATGGGGAGCCTGCGCTGGACCGACCGGCTGCTGCACCAGCCTGAGCCCGGCCCGCTGGAAGCGCAGGTGCGGCTCAGGGACTTTGCCACCGTGGTGCTCGCCGTGCTGGCGCTCTCGCTCCCGGCGATGCTGGCGACCCAGCGCCTGACCGCCTTCGATCAGCAGGATGTGCTCTATGCCTACAAGGGCTTTTCGATCCTGCTCGGCACTGCGCTGATCGTGGCGACCTGGACCTTCAACGCCGCCCGGCCCGAACGCACGCAGCTGGCGCGCATCGACCTTGCCGTGCTGCTCGCGCTGGCGATCCCCGGGGGCGCGATCACCGCGCTGTTCTCGGTCGGGATGGGGGAACTGGTCGCGCTCTACCTGTTCATCCGTCACTACCCCGTGCTGCTATGCACCGGGGCGGCCTGCGTGATTTCGGCCGTCAGCTGCCTTGTGGGCGTGGTGTGGCATATCGGCGCGGGCACGGTGCAGTGGGAGGTGGTGCTGCTCGCCGCGCCCGCGGCGGTGCTGGGGGGATTTCTCGCCCGGCCGGTGGCGCTGTGGCTGGGGGCGAAACGATTGAAGACGCTCGACGGCAGCTGGATCGTGCTCTCGGCGCTCTATTTGCTGTGGCTGAACACGCGCTAGGGCATTTCGCCCGATTGACGCGGTGCAGCAATATGGGCAGGGCGGGGGCGTCTTCTGCGCGTGAAGTGATTCTCGTGCGGGCAGACGAGCGGGAGAGCCCGATGCCTTCGCAAGAAGGCAAAGGCGCCGAAGGAGCAACCGCCCCGGAAACTCTCAGGCCACCGGACCGCTCGGCTGCATGACACTCTGGAAAGCGCCTCCGGCTTCGTGCTGGCGGCCACCGAAGGGGAGGCTGGCCGCCTGCGGCTCGCCGAAGCTCTCAGGTCACCCGACAGAGGGGGCAGTTTTGCGGCGGCGCGCCTGCGTCGTCGGACTGCCGTATTCTGTTCCGGAAGGCCCTTGATGAGCGACCACGACACTGAAGACACCGTCGAAGACCTGCCGCTCGACGCGCTGCCGCTTGATGCCTGGCACCGGGCGCGAGGCGCGCGGATGGTGCCGTTTGCGGGCTACGAGATGCCGATCCAGTATGAGGGGATCGTCGCTGAGCATACCTGGACGCGCGAGAACGCGGGCCTGTTCGATGTGTCGCACATGGGGCAGCTGCTGCTGTCCGGCGCTGATCTCGATGCCGCTGTGGAAGCCGTGCTGCCGATCGACCTTTCGACGCTGAAATCCGGCGCGCAGCGTTACTCGCTGCTGCTGGATGAGGACGGCGGCGTGCTGGACGACCTGATGGTGTCACGGCTGGATGACGGCTCGCTCTATCTCGTGGTCAACGGTGCGACCAAGTGGGACGATATCGGCACGCTGCGTGAAGCGCTGCCTGATGACATCACTCTCAATCACCTCGACGAGCACGCGTTGCTGGCGCTGCAAGGCCCGAAGGCAGCCGAAGCGCTCGCGCGCCATGTGCCGGACGTTGCGGCGCTGACCTTCATGAAATTCGGCCAGTTCACGCTTGCAGGCCATCCGGTGCAGATCGCCCGGGCGGGCTATACCGGCGAGGACGGGTTCGAAATCTCGCTCCCCGCCGAGGCCGCTGCCGAGATTGCCGATCTGCTGTGCGCCGAGCCGGAAGTGAAGCCCATTGGCCTTGGCGCACGCGATTCGCTCAGGCTGGAGGCGGGACTGCCGCTCTACGGCCATGACCTCTCCCCCGAAACCAGCCCCATCGAGGCAGGACTGGTCTTCGGCATCAACAAGCGCCGCCGCACGGAAGGCGGCTTCCCCGGTGCGACACGCATCAACCGCGAGATTGTGGAGGGAACGCAGCGCAAGTGGGTCGGCCTCAAGCTGGAAGGCCGCCTCCCGGCGCGCGAGGGTGCTGAGGTGTTCAGCGGCTCCGAGAAGATCGGCACCGTCACCAGCGGCGGCTTCTCGCCCACCCTGCAGGCGCCCATCGCCATGGCCTATGTCGCTTCGCAATACGCCGCCGTTGGCACCCAGATCGAGGTGGAAGTGCGGGGCAAGCGCCTCGCCGCCACCGTGAGCCCCACGCCTTTCGTACCCCACCGCTATTTCCGAGGGAGCTGAACCATGCGCTATTTCACCGATGAACATGAATGGATCGACGTTGCGGGCGATATCGCGACGGTCGGGATCACCGATTACGCGCAGGGCCAGCTCGGCGACATCGTATTTGTCGAACTGCCCGCCGTCGGCACCGCCGTGCAGAAAGGCAAGGACGCCGCCGTGGTCGAGAGCGTCAAGGCTGCCTCCGACGTCTATGCGCCGATCGACGGCGAAGTGACCGAGACCAACGGTGCGCTGGAAGAAGACCCCGCGCTGGTCAACACCGCGCCCGAGGGTGAGGGCTGGTTCTTCAAGATGACCATCGCCGATGCCGCCCAGCTCGAAGGGCTGATGGACGAGACCGCCTACAAGGACTTCGTCGCCTCGCTCTGATCCGCCAGGCTCCTCTTTCCTCTCCAATCCTCAGGGTGAAACCCGATGCGCTACCTTCCTCTCACTGACACCGACCGGCAGGCGATGCTGGCGAAAATCGGCGCTTCGAACATCGACGATCTGTTCGTCGACGTGCCCGAAGTCGCCCGCCTGAACGGCCCAATCCACGGGTTGCCGATGCATGCGAGCGAGATGGCGGTGGAACGCCACATGAAGGCACTCGCGGCGAAGAACCTCGTGGCGGGCGAAGTGCCGTTCTTCCTCGGCGCGGGGGCTTACCGGCATCATGTCCCCGCCAGCGTTGACACCATCATCCAGCGCGGCGAGTTCCTGACCGCCTACACGCCCTATCAGCCGGAAATCGCGCAGGGCACCTTGCAGGTGCTGTTCGAGTTCCAGACGCAGGTCGCGCGGCTTTATGGCTGCGCGGTGGCGAACGCCTCGCTCTATGACGGCTCGACCGCGTGCTGGGAGGCCGTCGCCATGGCCACCCGCGTCACCCGCCGCAAGCGCGCCGTGCTGTCGGGCGCGCTGCATCCCCACTATGCGCAGGTGGTGAAGACCATGGCGCATTTCACCGGCGACACCATCGCCGACGCGCTCCCGGCGATCACCGCCGAGCCGGATCTTGACGGGTTGATTGCCCGCATTGACGACGAGACCGCCTGCGTCGTGGTGCAATATCCCGACATTCTGGGCCGCATCAGCGACCTGACCCCGGTCGCCGAAGCCGCCCATGCCAAGGGCGCGCTGCTGGTGGTGGTGAACACCGAACCCGTGGCACTGGGCGCGATCAAATCGCCCGGCGAGATGGGCGCGGATATCGTGGTGGGCGAGGGCCAGTCACTGGGCGTCGGCCTGCAATTCGGCGGGCCTTACCTCGGCCTGTTCGCCGTGCGCGATCCCAAGCATGTGCGCCAGATGCCCGGCCGGCTGTGCGGCGAGACCACGGACGCGGAGGGCAAGCGCGGCTTCGTGCTGACGCTCTCGACCCGCGAACAGCACATCCGCCGTGAAAAGGCGACCAGCAACATCTGCACCAATTCCGGCCTGTGCGCACTGGCCTTCACCGTCCACATGACCCTGCTGGGCGAAAAGGGCCTGCGCCAACTGGCGGCGGAAAACCACCGTTTGGCCTGCCTTGCGGCGGATCGTCTGGCCAAGGTGCCGGGCGTCGAAGTGCTCAACAATGCCTTCTTCAACGAATTCACCCTCATGCTCGGCGGCAAGCCTGCGCGCCAGATCGTGCGCGATCTGGCCGACCGCGGCGTGCTTGGCGGGGTGTCGCTCGGGCGGCTTTATCCGGGGGTCGAGGCGCTGGAGCACGCGCTGCTCGTCGCCGTAACCGAGACCACCACTGAAGAAGACATCGAGCGCCTCGCGCAGGAGCTGGAAGCCAGCATAGCCACCTCTATTCAGGAGACCGTGTGATGAACGCCCCCAACAAGAGCGGCTGGAAGCCGGAGATGACGTTGGCTGAGGACGGTTTCCATGGCGGGCCGGCGACCACCACCGGCAACCGCGCGCTGATGCTGGAAGAGCCGCTGCTGTTCGAAATCGGCCGCGCCGATGTGACCGGTGTGGATCTGCCCCCGGTCGATCCCGCCGCCCCGACCCGTCTCGGCGGCCTCGCCCGCAGCGAAGCCATCGGCCTCGTCGGTCTGACCGAGCCGGAGACTGTGCGCCATTACACGCGCCTCAGCCGCCAGAATTACGGGATTGATCTCGGCTTCTTCCCGCTCGGCAGTTGCACGATGAAGCACAACCCGCGCCTCAACGAGAAGATGGCGCGGCTGCCCGGCTTTGCCGACATCCACCCGCTTGCGCCCCAGAACGCGGTGCAGGGCGCGCTTGAGGTGATCCACCAGCTCGGTGAATGGCTCTGCACGCTCACCGGCATGCCTGCCGTCGCCATGAGCCCCAAGGCCGGCGCGCATGGCGAATTGTGCGGCATCCTCGCGATCCGCGCCGCCCACGAGGCCCGCGGTGACGCGCGCGAAGTGGTGCTGGTGCCGGAAAGTGCCCACGGCACCAACCCCGCCACCGCCGCCTTCGCCAATTACCGGGTCGAGGATATCCCCGCGACGCCCGAAGGCCGGGTCGATGTGGCGGCGCTGAAGGCGCGGCTTGGGCCCGATGTGGCGGCGGTGATGATCACCAACCCCAACACCTGCGGGTTGTTCGAAAAGGACTTCCGCGAAATCGCCGATGCGGTCCACGCCGCGGGCGGATACGTCTATTGCGACGGGGCCAACTTCAACGCCATCGTCGGCAAGGTGCGCCCCGGCGACCTTGGCGTCGATGCCATGCACATCAACCTCCACAAGACCTTCTCCACCCCGCACGGCGGCGGCGGGCCGGGTTCTGGGCCGGTGGTGCTGTCCGAAGCCCTCGCGCCCTTCGCCCCGCTGCCCTTTGTGCGTCGCGACGGCGACGGTACATTCTACCTTGTCGAGGAAGAAAACCGCGAGGAACGGGGCCCAAGCTTTGGCCGCATGACCGCCTTCCACGGCCAGATGGGGATGTTCACCCGCGCGCTGACCTACATGCTCAGCCACGGTGCGGACGGGCTGAAGCAGGTGGCCGAGGATGCGGTGCTCAACGCCAATTACATCCTGCGCTCGATGGAAGACATCCTCCACGCGCCCTTCGCCGCCAGCGGCCCGTGCATGCATGAGGCGCTGTTCGGTGACAAGGACTTCACCAATGGCCTGTCCACGCTGGACGTCGCCAAGGGCCTGATCGACGAGGGCTATCACCCGATGACGGTGTACTTCCCGCTGGTGGTTCACGGCGCGATGCTGGTCGAACCGACCGAGACGGAAAGCAAGGCGGCGATCGACCAGTTCATCACCGCCTTCCGCGCCGTGGCGACCCGCGCGCTGGCGGGCGACGAAGGCCTCAAGCAGGCGCCCTATTACGCACCGCGGCGGCGGCTCGATGAAACCGCAGCGGCGCGAAAGCCCAAGCTTGCTTACGAGGGGTGAGCTGCCTTTCCCCTCCCCTTGGCGAGGGGTTGGGGTGGGGGGCGAAGGCGAAGCCGACGGCTCCACGCCAGCGGCCTCGCCCCACCCCCGGCCCCTCCCTGAAGGGAGGGGAGACTAGCGTTCAGGAGAGGCGGGCCGCGTGTCTGCCCCTTCGTCTTTCGTGTCATCAACCACGACTATGCGGAACTGCTTGAGATTCATGATCGCAAGATAGAAGCCGACCACCGCCAATACGCTTGATCCGAGCACGGCAAAGCCTGCGCCCTGCGCGCCCTTCCAGTCGATCGCCATCTCCAGCATCAGAAGCGCAAGGATTGTCGGGAACAGGCGGACGAGGAAGGCGACGTGCGCCTTGCCCGCCGAAATAAGCAGGCTCTCAAGGCTCGCGCCCACCAGCTCCACCGCTCCTGCAATGCTCAGGATGATCATCGCCCAATAGAAGCCGGTGAATTCCTCTCCCGCAATCAGCGCAAGTCCTTCGCGGCCGAACAGGATCGCAGTGATCACCGCCGTCACCCCGGCCATTGCTGCGATGTTGGCCATGCGCCGCGCCATCTCCACCGCACCGTCGCGAGATTGCACCAGTTCGGGCAGGATCGCCTTTGAGATCGTCTGCGCCAGCGCGATCAGCGCGACGCCCAACTGGTTGGCGATGCGGAAACCGCCCGCCAGATAGGCCCCGCCGAAGGTACCGACCAGCAGGATCATCACCTGCTTGCCCGCCACCGCAAGGCTGCCCGACATGTTGGTGGACAGCACGAATTTCCACGCATCCTTGTGGCGGGAGGGAATGGCGCGCAGGCTGATCGACGTAAGGCTGACCGGCTGGACGCGCGCGGCGACCACCCACAGGGCAAAGGCCGTGGCCACTTCCGATGCAGCAAAAGCAAGGATGAAGCCGGTCACATCGGGCATGAACAGCCACGCCAGAACCGCACCGCTCGCCCGGATCACCGGCTGCACAGCCTCGGCCCCGGTCGCCTTGCCATATTCCGAATGGAGCCGCAGCATCCCTGTCGGGGTGGTGCGGATCGTTACCAGCGAAATGACGCAATACCAGAAGGTCAGCCACAAGAGGTCGGGCGGCACATCCAGCCACAGATGGGCCGTCAGCACCAGCACTGCCGAGGCAAGCGTACCGACCGCCATCGAGAGGAAGTCCAGCGCCACCGCAAACCCGGTCGCCTCGCGCGCGCGCTCGATATCGACGCCGGGCCTGTCGGGATCGGCGCCCCAGCGCACGATGAACTGCCAGGTCTGAAAGCTGGAAAAGCCGGTGATCGCCTGTCCCAGGGCAATGATCAATGCAAAGTGGCCAAAGCCATCCGTGCCGAGCGTGCGGGCGGCAATGGCCAGGTAGACAAGGCTCAGCACCGCGTTGAATCCGCGCCCACCGAGCAGCCAGCCCATATTGGCAAAGACCCGCTTCATGCGTGTGTCAGCTCAGGATGCCGGCCGGAAGACATTTACCATAGGGCGCTGGCCTTAGCCGCAAAGCGCAGGCCTAGCCAAGCCGCGATAGCGCAGGAAATGCAACAAATGCGGCAGGGCGCATGACCCTGCCGCCTGAAGCGCGCTGTCTCACCCCATCGTCGGAATGACAAAGGCGTTGCTGCCGTCTCCGCCGCCGTCGGGCCAGCGCTGGGTGATCTTCTTGTTTTTGGTCCAGAACCTGAGGCCCTCGACACCATACTGGTCGATGTCGCCAAAGCCCGAACGCTTCCATCCGCCGAAGGAGTGATAGGCGACCGGCACCGGGATCGGCACGTTGATCCCGACCATCCCGACATTCACCCGCGCGGCGAATTCGCGCGCGGCGTGGCCGTTGCGGGTGAAGATCGCGACACCGTTGCCATACTGGTGTTCGGAGGGCAGGCGCACCGCTTCCTCGAAGTCCTTCGCGCGCACGATCTGGAGCACGGGGCCGAAGATTTCCTCCTGATAGGATTTCATCTGCGGGGTGACATGGTCGATCAGCGTCGGGCCGACGAAGAAGCCTTTCTCGTGGCCCTGCAAGGTGAAGCCTCTGCCGTCGACGACGATCTCCGCGCCCTCTTCCTCTGCGGTGCTGATCCACTGTTCGATCCGCGCCTTGTGCTCGGGTGACGACCGGGCCGTAATCCGCGTCGGGATCGTTCGAGACGCCGATGCGCAGGGCGGCGATCGACTTCAGGAGCTTCTCCTTGAGCCGCTCGGCGGTGTCCTCGCCCACCGGCACCACCACCGGCAGCGCCATGCACCGCTCCCCCGCCGAGCCGAAGGCCGCGCCGGTGAGGTCGTTGACGACCTGATCGAGATCGGCATCGGGCAGCACGATCCCGTGGTTCTTCGCGCCCCCGAAGGCCTGCACGCGCTTGTTGTTGGCCGAGCCGCGCGCGTAGATGTATTGCGCGATGTCGGAGGAACCGACGAAGCTGATCGCGGCGATATCGGGGTGGTCGATGATCGCGTCGACCATTTCCTTGTCGCCGTGGACCACCTGCAACAGGCCTTCGGGCGCGCCCGCTTCGAGAAACAGCTCTGCCAGCCGCACCGGCACGGAGGGGTCGCGCTCGGAGGGTTTGAGGATGAAGGCATTGCCCGCCGCGCAGGCCATGCCGAACATCCACATGGGGATCATCGCCGGGAAGTTGAACGGGGTGATGCCTGCCCCGATGCCGAGCGGCTGGCGCATCGAATAGACGTCGATCCCCGGCCCTGCGCCGTGGGTGTATTCGCCCTTCATGATCTGCGGCAGGCCGCAGGCATACTCGATCACTTCCAGCCCGCGCTGCACGTCGCCGCGCGCGTCGGGCACTGTCTTGCCGTGTTCGCTGGAGAGCATCTCGGCCAGCGATTGCATGTTGGCTTCGACCAGTTCCTTGAAGGCGAACATCACCCGCGCCCGGCGCTGCGGGTTGGTCGCGGCCCAAGCGGGCTGGACGCGTTTGGCCGTCTCCACCGCGCGGGCGAGCAGGGCTGCATCGCCGAGCGCAACTTCGGCCTGCACTTCGCCGGTCGAGGGGTTCCAGATGGCGTGCTTGCGGGTGGCGGTGGGGGTCTCGCCGACAATAAAGTGGTCGATCTGACGCAGGGCCTGAGTCATTGGGGGGTGTGTCTCCTGTCTCTGCCGCCCCAATGCCCCCCAAGCGGGGGTTTCGCAAGCCTTGCGGCTCCCCTCAAAAGTGCTGGCATAGGTGGGCGCGGCAGGGCAGGTTGCGCGGTGAACGAAACAGAAAAGGGTAGGCCAATGGGCAAGGCATGGCAGATGGTTGCGGCGCTGGCCGCGGCATGGAGCGCGGGCGGCGCGCTGGCGCAGGATAATTCGGCACTGTTCGTCGAGGGCAGTCTCGAACTGGCGGCCACCGGCTACACCTTCACCGAAGGCCCGGCGTGGGACGGGGCGCGGATCATCTTCAGCGACATTCCGGGCAATGCGGTCCACGTGCTGAGCCCCGGGGAGGGCGCGGCGCAGGTGCTCTACGCGCCCAGCATGAACGCCAACGGCCATACCTTCGACTTGCAAGGCCGCCTCATCAACGCCGAGCACGGCAGCGGAGCGATCACCCGCTGGACGCCGGAAGGCGGACGGCAGGTTGTCGTCGCAGCCTATGAGGGCAAGCGCCTCAACAGCCCGAACGATGTTGTGGTGCGTAGTGACGGGCTGATCCTGTTCACCGATCCGCCCTATGGCCTTGGCCAGCGCGAGAGCGAGGTGGGCTTCTCAGGCGTCTTCGCCTTCGACGAGGCTTCGAGCAAGGTGGTGCTGATCGACGACGCGCTCAGCCGCCCCAACGGCCTCGCGCTCTCGCCCGACGAGCAGGTGCTCTATGTCGGCGATACCGCGACACAGACCGTCTGGGCCTATGATCTGGCCGCCGACGGCACGGCTTCGGGCAAACGGCTGGTGGTCGATGTGACCGATGACAGCACGCCGGGGCGGGTCGATGGGGTGCGGGTCGATACTGCGGGGCGCGTGTGGTTCACTTGCCCCGGCGGGATCTGCGTGGTCGATCCGGAGAACGGCGCGGTGGTGGCGCGGCTCGCCACGCCCAAACGCGCGACCAACCTTGCGTGGGGTGGGGCTGACCTGTCCCAGCTTTACATCACTGCGCTGACCGACGTGTACCGGGTCAAGACGCGTGCGACGGGTGTGGGATCGTCGAGCCGCCAGTAACTCCCCTCCCGCAAGGGAGGGTATCATCAATCCGATGCGATCAGCGTGATCTCCGTCTGCCGCCCGTCGATATAGCGCACGCTCTCGCCGTCGAAGAAGGCGTCCTCCTCGGTTCGGAAATCCACCTTCTGGCCGCCCCATTCGGGTACCTCGGCATAGGACGTCAGTTCGATTGACCACGCCGTGTTCGCCCGGATCGGCCCGCTCCCGCGAGGGTCAGCCTTCTGGTTGTCCCAGAAGCCGATGGCTGGTCCTGCGCCATGACCATGGTGGCCGATGGGGTGGGTGTAGATCGACGGATCGAGCCCTGCCGCGATGCTGTCCGCCCGTGCGATGGCGAGCGCTTCATTGCCGGATCGCCCGACCTTGAAGGCGCGGGTCAGGAAATCCTGCACCTTGTTCGAATTGGCCAGCCCCTGCCGCAGCCCCGCAGGCGCCTCTGTCTCGCCGGGCTTCAGCACATAGGCAAGGTGCTGGGTATCGGTGTTGAGGCGCAGATAGGTGATCCCGAAATCGGTCCACAGCAGGTCGCCCGGCTGGATCACCTCCTCGCCCTCCAGCATGCCCTTCACCCCCTGCCGTTGGATCGCCACGGAAGGGTGGAACCACGGCGTCAAGCCCAGCGCCATCAGCCGGTCGCGATACCACCATTGCACTTGGCTTGCCGTGGTGACGCCGGGGGTGATGACCTTCCTTGAGAACGCCTCGCCAATCACCGCATGGGCGATGCGCACGACGGTGGGGTAGAGCTCCATCTCGGCAGGCGTGCGGGTTTCGAGCCAGCGGATCGCCAGCCCCTCGCCGCTCACCACGCGCTCGTGCAGGGCGGGGGGCAGGGCGGACATGAACCTGTCGTACTGGCTCAGCGTCATGCCGTCGGCGAACTGGTAGAGGTCTGACGAATTGATCGCGATTTTCGCCGGGTTTCTGGCCGCGATGATGTCGGCCACCGCCTGCCACTGGTCAGGCTGTTCATCCGGGTTCCAGGCGGGCGCGAACAGCCCGCCTAGGCCGTAGCGGCTGACCGTCAGCCGCTCGATGGGCTTGCCCTCGCCGGGGTCATGGAAGATCAGGATCGTCCGCCGCCGCGCGTGCATGTTCTCGGCATCGAGCATGGTGGCGACCACCGGCTCTTCGAAATATTCGCGCGCCACCAGCAGCCACAGGTCGATCCCCTCCTCGCGCATGATCTGCGGAATGAGAGTGTCGAGCCGCTCGGCAAGGATGCGGTTTTCGAGCGCCGCGCGCTCGCGTGGGGCAAGGATCGCCGGAAGGGCGGGGGCGGCGACCTCGGTGTCGCTCAGGGGCAGGGGAGCATCCGCCAGCGCCGGGCTTGCCGCCAGCGCCGCAGCCAGAATGATGCAATGCCGTCCGATCATGCCCTACCCCCTGTCCGATGCTGCCGACAGTGGCGCAGCAGACGGGCGGGATCAAGCTACTCCGATCCGTCGTCGAACCCGATGCGCTCGGCCGCGGCGCCGCTCATGATGAAGCCGATCGGGCGCTCGGTTTCTTCCTGAAGATGCGCGATCAGGCTGGCGGTGCGGGCGAGGAGCGAGATGCCCTTCAGCGCCGCCAGCGGGAACCCGGCGTCGAGCATCACCGCAGGGATCGCGCCGTTGACGTTGATCGGCAGGCTACGCCCGATGGCTTCGGGCAACACGGCTTCAATGGTGCGCAGCATGGCGATGTGGGGGCCTTCCATGCCGTGCTCCTTGGCGAGCGCCAGCAGGCGGTGGGCGCGGGGGTCGCCGCCGGAGTGCTGGGGATGGCCGAAGCCGGGGATTGCCTTCTTCTCGGCCCGCAAGGCCTTGATCGCGGCGATGGCGGTGGCGGCGGGATCAGCGCCCTCGCTGTCAGCGACCACCTGCGCGTAGAACCTGCCCGCCACTTCCGCGCTGCCCAGCACCACGCTCCCGCAGCCCAGCAGTCCTGCCGCAACCGCGCCGTGGAAGGCTTCGGGCGCGGCGGCATAGGTCATGCGGGTAGCGACGACGCTCGGCACCAGCCCGTGTTCGGCGATCGCGCACAGCACTGCGTCGGCCAGCGCCTTTTGCGGGGGAGACGGCTTGGTTCCAGTTACCAGAAGCCAGAAATAGCTAGTAAAATCGACATGGCCGATCACCTCGGAACACAGGTCGAGCCCTCGCACGGTGATGCTGGTCGCATCGGAAGTGCAGATCGAGGTGACGGCGTTGTCCTGCTTGCCGATGCGCATGGAAAGTCCTTTTCGATATTCGAAGTTGATTTCGTTATGCGAAGAATATAGTGTCTCATCTCCAACAAGGCAAGCAGATGGGATGTTCAGGATGACCGCTCGGCCCCTAGCAGGCGTTACCGTGCTCGAAATGGGCACGTTCATCACCGGCCCCGCTGCCGGGATGCTGCTCGCCGACATGGGCGCGGATGTCATCAAGGTGGAGCAACCCGGCACGGGCGATCCGTTCCGCAGCTTCAAGGGTGAACTCTACTCGCCCCACTTCCAGACCTACAACCGCAACAAGCGTTCCATCACAATCGACCCCAAGAAGGAAAGCGATCTTTTGGTGCTCGATCGGCTGGTCGAGGATGCGGACGTATTCATCCAGAACTTCCGCCCCGGCGTCGCGGACCGACTGAAGGTCGACGCGAAGCGCCTTCAGGGCATCAACCCGCGGCTGGTCTATGCCTCGATTTCTGGCTTCGGCAGCGAAGGCCCGGAACGCGATCGCCCCGCCTTCGACACCGTCGCACAGGCAGCATCCGGCTTCCTCCGCCTGCTGGTCAACCCCGAACACCCCCGCGTTGTCGGCCCTGCCATCGCCGATGCCATGACGGGTTTCTACACTGCGCTGGGCATTCTTGCGGCGCTCAATGAACGCCACACCACGGGCAGGGGACGGGTGGTCGAAACCTCGATGTTCGAGGCCATGTGCCACTTCAACCTCGACGATTTCACCCACCTGCTCTCCGCCGATCAGGTCATGGGGCCTTACAGCCGCCCGCACGTCTCGCAGAGCTATGTCTTCCAGTGTTCGGACGGTAAGTGGCTCGCGCTCCACATGTCCTCCCCGCCCAAGTTCTGGGAGAATCTCGCCACCGCGGTCGGCCAGTCCGACATGCTCAGCCTGCCCGCCTTTGAAAGCCGCGAGGCGCGGATTGCGCATTACGAGGATGTGGTCGCCTTCCTCGCCCCGATCTTCGCGCAGAAAACCCGCGCGGAATGGACCGAGACCCTGACCCGCCTCGAAGTGCCCAATTCGCCCGTCTATGACACGACCGAGGTGCTGGCGACCGAACAGGCGAGGGTGCTGGGCATCGAAGTCACCGACCCGGACGGCCCCAAGGGAGAATTCCGCACCATCCGTTTCCCCCTGTCCTTCGATGGCGAACGGATGGACAGTGTTACCGCGCCGCCCCTATTGGGGGCAGACGATGCGGCGATCCGCCGCTCCATCGAAAGGCCGGTGCATGGGATCCGCAGGGGCTGAAATCGCGAGCAAAGACCCGGAGTTCCTCTCGACGCTGGAGCGGGGCCTGCGTGTCCTGAAGGCGTTTGACGAGGATCACCCGGAAATGACCTTGTCAGAGGTCGCCGCCAAGACCGGGCTGCCCCCGGCTGTGGCGCGCCGCTGCCTGATCACGCTGGTGGAGCTGGGCTATGTCGGCCAGCACGAACGCAAGTTCCTGCTGCGCCCGGCGGTGCTGACGATCGGTTCGGCCTTCCTCGCCTCGATGCAGATCGAACAGGTGGTGCTGCCCCCCTTGCAGGCGCTGCGCGATCAGACCGGGGACAGTGCCAGCCTCGCCGTGCTTTCCGGCGCGGAGATTCTCTATGTCGCTCATGTCTCGACCGATCGGCGCTTCCGGGTGGCGGCGGGCGTCGGCACGCGGTTCCCGTTCCACGCGACGTCGCTGGGCAAGGCGCTGGCGGCGAATCTGCCCGAGGGCGAGCGTGCCGAATTGCTGGCACACGCTCCCTTCCAGCGGTTTACCGAGCGCACGGTCACCGATCTTGCGGCGATGACCGAGCGGCTCAATCTCATCGCCTCGCGCGGGTACGATTCGGCGCTGGACGAGCTGGATTACGGGATCGTTTCAGTGGCGGTGCCGATTTTCGGGCGCGGCGGACGGGTGATCGCCAGCATCAACTGCTCCACTTCGACCACCCGTATTTCGCAGGACGAACTGGTGCGCACCCGGCTGCCTTTGCTGCGCAATGCGGCGGGCGAGATCGAGGCGTCACTCAAGCGCTGGCCCGCGCTCGAAGCCAGCTTGCAGCCCTGAAATTGCCTGAAAATGGCCGCGCAAGGCCCGGCCTAAGGCCCCTCTGAGCCCGTTCTGGCGGGTGCAAGGCCCGATCTGGAGCGGGCAACGGCACCCCTGCGCCAGTGTGAAAATCCGGCCTGGCGTGGCTGCTTTGCCACATTTCAGACTTTTCGCATATCGAAGTTGACTTCGCATTGCGAATTTCCTAACCCGCCAATCGGGAGGGATCGCCAAGAAAGCGACGCGTCTGCGCGCGCACAGGGGAGAGAGTTATGAAGTTTTCGGGCATGAGCCGCACGGCCAAGGGGCAACTGGGCCGCAAGCTCGTCAGCAGCGCCGCAATCGCGGCAGCCACCATCGCCGCAGCACCGCTTGCCGCGCAGGAGGCTCCGGCCGAACCGGCCGCCGAAGATCAGGGCATTGTCGTTACCGGCCTGCGCCGCAGCGAGACCCTTCAGGATACCCCGGCGGCGATCACCGCCTTCGATTCGCAGGCGATCAGCAATGCCGGGATCGAGCGTCCGGCGGACTTCATCGCGCTGACCCCCAACGTCAACCTCGTCGAGACGCAGAACGCGGGCAATGCCTTTGTCATCATTCGCGGCATCACCCAGAACCGCAACTCCGAACCCAGCGTCGCCGTGATCGTCGACGGCGTGCAGCAGGTGAACCCGGCGCAGTTCAACCAGGAACTGTTCGACATCGAACAGATCGAAGTGCTCAAAGGCCCGCAGGGCGGCCTTTACGGACGCAACGCCATTGGCGGCGCGATCATCATCACCAGCAAGGCCCCGACCGATGAATTCGCCGGCAACATCACCGCGGGCGTCGACAATGGCTTTGGTTACTACCTGCGCGGCGGGATCAGCGGGCCGATTGCCGAGAACGTCAAGTTCCGCATCGCCGGTTCGTGGTATGACACCAACGGGTTCATCGACAACACCTTCCTCAATGAAAAGGCCGATCCGGTCGAGGACTTCTCCCTGCGCGGCAATCTGCTGATCGAGGCGAGCGACCAGCTGACCTTCGACCTGCGCGCCAGCGTCAACCAGCTGCGCACACAGGGCCTGTATTACAACATCGTGGGTGACGTGAACGACATCGCCGATGTCGTCGTCAACAACCCCGGCCAGAACGACCGCGACATCTACAACGTCGCCCTGAAGGTCGAATATGCCGGCGACAATGCCGTGCTGACCTCGATCTCGTCGTATGACACGCTCAAGGAAGTGCTCACCGGCGACGCCTTCGACTTCAAGCCGATCCCGGAAAGCTTCTTCTTCAACCTGTTCGAATTCCTGTTCGGTCCCGGCAACGGCTTCGACCTCAATCAGAGCCAGTATCTCAACGTCAAGGCGTTCAGTCAGGAAGTGCGCCTTGCCTCGCCCGAAGATGGCCGTCCGTTCAACTGGATGGTCGGCGGCTATCTGGTCGATACCACCCGCTTCATTTCGACCGGCAACATGATCGACACCGGCAACGGAGTGTTCCCGGTGTTCCGCAGCCCCTCGACCAATCCGCTCAACCCGCAGTTCAGCTTCCTGTCCGACGGGCAGGAGAACTTCGCCTGGGCGCTGTTTGCCAATGCCGGTTACGAAATTTCGCCGGAACTGCGCGTCGATGCGTCGCTGCGCTATGACCGTGACCGTCGCCGCCAGACCACGCTGACCCCGCAGGGTTTCCTGCCTAACGTGCCGGGCGTGCCGCAGGCGCAGAGCGGCGAGGTGCGCACCGCGGTGTTCGACGATTGGCAGCCCAAGATCACGCTGACCTATGAACCGAGCCCCGATGTCACGCTTTATGGTGGCTATTCGCGCGGCTTCCGTTCGGGCGGCTTCAACCAGACCGGCGTCGGTGCCGAGGCCGTCAATAATGGTATCGTCGGCGTGGGCGACATCTTCCGTGCGGAAACTGCCGATACCTTCGAAGTGGGTGCCAAGGCCCAGATTGGCCCGGTGCGTCTGGGGGCGGCGGCCTATACCACCAAGTCGGAGAACTCCTATTTCTTCGTCTTCCTCGCGCAGTCCTCGACCCAGAACCTCGGCAACATCCCCGAGACCCGGATCAACGGCTTCGAACTGGAGGCGAGCGCGGAAATCCTGCCCGATTTCGACATCAATGCCGCGATCGGCGTGACCGACAGCGAGATCAAGGCCTTCCCGGATGCATCCGTGATCGGCAATGAAGCCCCGCAGATCTCGCGCTATACCATGAACCTGGGCGCACAATATGCCGGGCCGATTTCGGACACGCTCGATGGCCTGCTGCGGATTGATTACCGCCGCATTGGCCGCACCTGGTGGGAGCCGTTCAACACCACCTCGCGCGATCCGGTTGATCTGGTCGATGCGCGGGCGGGCGTGACCTTCGATAACGGGGTGACAATCACCGCCTTCGCGCAGAACCTGTTCAACGAGATCTACAATGCCGAATTCTCGCCGGGCGGCTTCGTGTTCCGCGCCCGTCCGCGGCGTTACGGGTTCGAAGTCGGGTTCAAGTTCTAACGAAAGGCTCAGGCGATGACCAAAGTGCTGGTGCTCTACTATTCGAGCTATGGCCATATCGAGGCGATGGCTGCTGCGGTTGCCGAAGGCGCTGCCAGCGTCCCCGGCACCGAGGTCGTCGTCAAGCGCGTTCCCGAACTGGTGCCTGAAGAGGTCGCCAAGGGTGCGGGGATCAAGCTCGATCAGGCGGCCCCCCTTGCCGACCCGAACGAGCTTGCCGATTATGACGCGATCATCTTCGGCACCCCCACCCGCTTCGGCAACATGGCAGCGCAGATGCGCAACTTCCTCGACCAGACCGGCGGGCTTTGGTTCGCCAAGGCGCTGGTCGGCAAGGTGGGGAGCGTGTTCGTTTCCACCGCCAGCCAGCACGGCGGGCAGGAGACGACCATCACCTCGTTCCACACCACCTTGCTGCATCATGGCATGGTGATCGTCGGCCTGCCCTACACCTTCGAGGGCAATAGCGAGATGGGCGAGATCAGCGGCGGCACCCCCTATGGCGCCTCGACGCTGGCGGGCAATGACGGTAGCCGCATGCCGAGCGACAACGAACTCGCCGGCGCGCGTTTCCAAGGGGCGCACGTCGCGAAGATCGCTGCCAAGCTGGCTGCCTGACAATCCAAGGGACTGACGGAGAGAGCACGATGACGAAGATTCTGGCCAACCGCCTCCACCACACCGCCTATGTGACCAAGGACCTTGAGGCCACCCGCGCCTTCTACGAGGACGTGCTCGGCTTCCCGCTGATGGCGACCTATTGCGAGAAGGACGAGCTGTTCGGCAAGGAGCGCACCTATTGCCACGTGTTCTTCGAACTGGCCGATGGCAGCGCGCTCGCCTTCTTCCAGTTTGCCGACCCTGAAGATCAGGCCGAATTCGGCCCCGACATTCCCTCCAGCCCCTTCATCCACATTGCGCTGCACGTGGACAAGGACGGGCAGGACGAGCTCGCCCGCCGCATCGCCGCGGCCGGGATCACCGAGCCGCAGACCTATGTGCTGGAGCATGGCTACTGCAAATCGCTTTATGTGACGGATCCCAACGGGATGATCCTCGAATTCACCCATGATGATCCGCGCGCCGAGCCGCTGGACGCCGAGCGCCGCGCCAGCGCGCACGCCGAACTTAAGCGCTGGCTGGCCGGGGATCATCACAACAACAACCCCTTCCGCGCCGAAGAAGCGGCGTGAGGCACGGGGGGACGCGCCTGCACATGCTTGCCGCGCGCGTCCCTTCTCCGGTCGATCTGTCCTATGGCGAGGTCGTCGTTGCGGACGGCACGCTACCCATCGCCATGGCGGGCGCCATAGATTCTGGGGGCGCGCCGCTGATCCTGCTCCATGGCTGGAGCCTCGATCACCGCATGTGGGCGCCCCAGCTTGAGGGGCTGGCGGAGGACTTTTTCTGCGTTGCGCCCGACCGGCGCGGCTGTGGCCAGGCCACCGCCCCCGCTGATTTGGCGCGCGAGGCCGAGGACGTGATCGCCATCGCCGATTTCCTCGGTTTCGAGCGGTTCGCGCTGGTCGGCCTGTCGCGCGGGGCGACGGTCGCGCTCGATGTGGCGCGGCGTTACGGCGCGCGGCTGACCGGGCTGGTGGTATCCGGCGCACCGCTCCCGGCGCTGGTCCCGCGCGAGGAAGTGATCGATCTTGAACATTTCCGTGCGCTGGCCGAGGCGGGCGATCTGGAGCGCCTGCGCGCGGAATGGTCGCGTCATCCGCTGATGCAGACCCGTTCCCCCGCCGCCCGCGGGTTGATGTTCGACATCCTTGCCGATTACGATGCGCGCGATCTGATCACGCCGGGTGAGGCTCCGGGCCTCCCGCGTGAGGCCCTGGCGATGCTGGCGGTGCCGGTGCTGGCGATGACGGGCGCGCATGACACGCCCTGGCGGCGCGATTGCGCGCGGGCGCTCGCGGCAGTCGCCCCGCGCGCGCGTCATCTTGAAATCGCCGATGCGGGCCACCTCGCCAATGCCGACAACCCGGCCGCGTTCAACGCTGCCATCACGCAATTTCTTCAACCAAGGGCCAACGCATGACCACCCGCTTTGCCACCACCCATGTCGGCAGCCTGCCGCGCCCTGAGGCCCTGCTCGACCTTGTGTTCAAGCGCGAAGGCGGTGAGGCGGTGTTGGAGGCCGATTTCGCCGCGGCGGTGGAAGAGGCCACGGCCTATGTCATCCGTCGCCAGATCGAGGCGGGCATCTCCATCGTCAACGACGGTGAGCAGTCCAAGCCCAGCTACGCCACTTATATCAAGCACCGCCTGTCGGGCTTCGGGGGCGAGGCGGGGCAGTATGAATTTGCCGACCTCGAAGCCTTCCCGGGCGCCAAGGCGCAGGTGTTCGGCAACAAGGGCCGCGCCAAGCGTTCTGCCCCCGCCTGCACCGCACCGATCACCGTGATCGACATGGACGCCCCGCGTATCGACGCAGAACGCCTCGTCCGGCTGGCGAATGGCCACGCCACCTTCATGTCGGCAGCGTCCCCCGGCGTGACCGCGCTGTTCTTCCCCAACCAGTATTACGCCAGTGACGAGGAATATGTCTTCGCCCTCGCCGAAGGGCTGCGCCACGAATACGAAACCATCGCGGCCGCCGGGATCACCTTGCAGGTCGACTGCCCCGATCTCGCGATGGGCCGCCATGTGCAGTTTACCCACCTCTCCACTGAGGAGTTCCGCAAGCGCATCGGCATGAACATCGCCGCGCTGAACCATGCGCTGCAGAACATTCCGGCAGAGCAGCTGCGAATGCACCTGTGCTGGGGCAATTATCCCGGCCCGCACCACTGTGACGTGGCGCTTGATGAAATCGCGGACATCGTCTGGAGCGCCAAACCCCAGACCGTGCTGCTGGAAGGCGCGAACCCGCGCCACGCGCATGAATTCGCTTTCTTCGAGCGAAACCCCTTGCCCGACGACAAGATCCTGTGCCCCGGCATGGTCGAGCCGCAGTCGCCCTATATCGAGCACCCCGAGCTGATCGCCCAGCGCATCGGCCGCTATGCCGATCTGCTGGGAGCCGAGCGCGTGATGGCAGGCGTCGATTGCGGCTTTTCGGTCCACGCGGGCAGCAATGCGCTCGATCCCGAAATCGTCTGGGCCAAGCTCGCCGCGCTCGCCGAAGGAGCCGAGATCGCGGGCAAGCGCTACTGACGGGACAGGTGCCATCTTGACCGAACGCGCCGCTTGAGGCAGTGGCACGCTCCTGCCCGGGCGGGTGTAGCTCAATGGTAGAGCAGAAGCTTCCCAAGCTTACGACGAGGGTTCGATTCCCTTCACCCGCTCCAGCCCTTAGCTATTGTCGTGCGGGTTTCCGCGCCGCCAGCGTCAATCGCGCGCCAGATCGATCTTGGATACCTTGCCAGCGGCATTGCGCGGCAGATCATCGACGAAGGCGATGTGGCGCGGCACCTTGTAGTTGGCCATGTTCTCTCGCGCCCAGCCGAGCAACTCGCCCGCCTCGGCTTGCGCGCCGGGGCGCAGGACGACGAAGGCCTTGCCGACCTCGCCCATGCGTTCGTCCCGCACGCCGATCACCGCCGCCATGCCGATCGCGGGATGCGCCGCGAGCAGCTTTTCGACCTCGGCAGGATAGACGTTGAACCCGCCCGAGATGAACATGTCCTTCTTGCGGTCGGTGATGCGCACATAGCCGTTCGCGTCCATCGTCCCGACATCGCCGGTGTTGAGCCAGCCGTCGGCGTCGATTGCCTCGGCGGTGGCGGCAGGATCGTCGAGATAGCCCTGCATCACCCCGATCCCGCGCACCCAGATTTCGCCGGTCTCCCCGCGCGGCAGTTCCCGCCCGTCCTCGTCCGCGATGATCACTTCGTTGCCCGGGATCGCCGCGCCGCAGGTGCCCGCGATCAGCTCCACCGGATCGCCGGGGCGGCACGAGGTGATGTTGACGCATTCGGTCATGCCATAGGCGGTAATGATGTCGCGCATGCCGAGCTCGGTGCGGATGCGCTCGACCAGTACCGGGGGCACTGTCGCCGCCCCGGTGGTGCCGCCCCTCAGCGAGGAGGTGTCGAACGGCGCGCGCTCCCGCTCGGCCAGCAGCATCTGGAAGATCGTCGGCGGGCCGGGGAGGAAGGCGATGCGTTCCTGCGCAATCAGGCGCGCAGCCTCGGCGGTATCGAACTGCGGCATCGGCACCATCACCGCGCCCGCGATCAGGCAGGCGACCCAACCGACCTTCATCCCGAAGCTGTGAAAGAACGGATTGGCGATGAGATAACGCTCGCCTTTCGCAAGACCAGTATTGCCGATCCACACCCCGACCTGCGGGATGATCCGTCCATGGGTCATCAGCACGCCCTTGGGCTGGCCGGTGGTGCCGCTGGTGAACATGATGTCGGACAGGTCATCGGCGGTGAGGCCCGCAAGGCTGGCGTCGATGCGCGCGTCGCCTGCGCCCTTGCCGGTGGCGAGGAAGGCGTCCCAGTCGCGGTCCATCAGGATCGTCTCGGCCAGATCGGGCAGCGCCTCGTCGGCCAGCAGCGCCGGATAGTCGATGCCGAGGAAGTCGGTCACCGCGAACAACATCCGCGCATGAGTGCGGCGCAGGATATCACCCGCCTCCCGCCCTTTGAGGCGGGTGTTGAGCGGCACGATCGCTGCCCCGCAGGCCTGCGCGGCGACGGCGGCGATCACCCATTCGCGGCGGTTGGGCGCCCAGATCGCGATCCGGTCGCCGCGGGTCACGCCGCGTTCAAGCAGCGCTGAGGCTGTGCGGCGGCATTCGTCCCATAGCTCGGCAAAGGTAAAGCGCGTGTTCCCCTCGATCAGCGCGAGTTCATTGCCCCAGCGCCGCGCGGCAGCCGCGGCGGCGTGCGGGATCGTGGCGGGCAAGGCGCTCATGCCGCCCCCATGTTGGCAGGGCCGAAATAGGCCTTCATTCCTGCGACCTTGCCTTCGGCATCAAAGGCGAAGACATCGATCACGTCGATCCGGGTATCGGCGCCGTCCCAATGCAGATCGACATGGAAGGCAAAGGCGGCATGACCGGCGGCGCAGCGCACAGGCCCGTCGAGTGTCAGGCGCGCGCCCGCGGCGATCCCGACCGCGAAGAATTCGCGCAGAGCCGCCTGGCCGACGCGGGGCGGGGTGCCGACCGGGTCCTCGACCATCGCGTCCTCGGCGAACACCGCGCAGACTCCGTCGAGATCGCCGCGATTATAGCTGGCTACATAGGCCTCTACGGCCGCCACCATCCGGTCAGTGTCCAGCATTCTCAGGCCTCCGGGTAATAGCGGCTGATGGTGTCGACCACGCAGGCGGGCTTGTCCGCGCCCTCTATCTCGACCGTGACCCGCACCACCGATTGCACCGCGCCCTTCACTTCCTCGACGCCGACGATCTCGCCCCGACCGCGGATGCGTGCGCCCACGCGCACCGGATTGAGGAAGCGCAGCCGGTCCGCGCCGACATTCACCGCATGGGTGAAGCCGCGCACTTCAATGAGTTGCGGCAGGAAGTGGTTGACGAGGCTCATGGTCAGATAGCCATGCGCGATGGTGCCGCCGAAGGGGCCGGTCTTGGCGCGTTCGACATCGACGTGGATCCACTGGCGATCCTCGGTCACTTCGGCAAAGCCGTCGACCCGCGCCTGATCGATGGCGAGCCATTCGGTCGGGCCAAGCTGTGTCCCTTCGGCACCGATGAGATTGCGCGGGCTTTCAAACAGTGTGGGCATCTTCAGGCCCTCTGGCTCGACACGGACAGCACCTCGCCGGTCATGTAGCTGGCGAGGTCGGAGGCGAGGAAGATCATCGCATTGGCGACTTCCCACACCTCGGCCGGGCGGCCGAAAGCCTCGCGCGCGGCGAGATCGGCGAGCAGTTCGTCGCTCGTCACTTTCGCCAGAAACGCGTGCATCGCGATCGACGGCGCGACGGCATTGATCCGCACGCTATGTTCGGCGGCTTCGAGCGCGGAGCAACGGGTGAAGGCCATCACTCCGGCCTTGGCGGCGGCATAATGCGCCTGTCCCTTCTGCGCGCGCCAGCCGAGCACAGAGGCATTGTTCACGATTGCGCCGGTCTGGCGGGCCTGCATCGGAGGGAGGAAAGCGCGGGTCATGCGCATCACGCTGGTGAGCGTCACGTCGAGCACGCGGTGCCATTGTTCGTCGGTCATTTCCGTGACCGACACCTCGCCGCCGAGGCCCGCATTGTTGATCAGCACATCGACATGGCCGAGCCCCGCCAGCGCCGCATCGCGCAAAGCATCGACATCCTCCTGCCGGGTGACGTCGCACAGGCAGGTGAGCGGCCGCTCGCACCCGACTTCGGCCGCGATCCGGTCGGCCGCTTCGCCCAGACGGCGCTCGTGGAAGTCCGAGACCAGCACCCGCGCGCCTTCCTCTGCGGCGCGCTTGGCGACGGCAAAGCCAATGCCCGTTCCGGCGGCGGCGGTCACCACCACCGTCTTGCCCTTGAGAAGATCACGCGGCGGCGGATAGGCGGGTGTCAGGCTCATGCGTCCCCCCTCGGTTCGCGGGGCAGGCCGAGACCCCGTTCGGCGATCAGGTTGCGCTGGATCTGGTTGGTCCCGCCATAGATCGTGTCGGCCCGCGAATAGAGGAACAGGTTGGGCAGCATCGGCCATTCGTAGCCGTCATGATCCGTAACCTCGCCCGCCTGCCCGAGCACCTCCATCGCCAGCTCTCCGAGGCTGCGGCGCCAGCTTGCCCACTGGATCTTGTAGGTCAGCGCCGCGCCATCGACGCTCGCGTGATCGGTGTTCGAGAGCATCCTGAGCGCGCCGTAACGCATCAGGCGCAGGCCGATTTCTGCCTTGGCGATGCGCTGGCGGATCAGCGGATCCTTCGCCGCGCCGTTTTCCTTGGAGGCGGCGATAATCGCATCGAGTTCGTTTCTGAACGCCATCTGCTGGCCCAGCGTCGAAACCCCGCGCTCGAAGCTCAGCAGCGTCATCGCCACCCGCCAGCCATCGCCGACCGCGCCGATCAGGCTGTCCGCCGGGCAACGCGCGCCGTCGAAGAAGGTCTCGTTGAATTCCGCATCGCCGTTGATCTGGCGGATCGGGCGGATTTCGATGCCGGGCTGATCCAGTTCCATCATCAGGAAGGTAAGGCCCTTCGGCCCCTTTGATCCCTCCTCGGACCGGGTGACGACAAAGATCCAGTCCGAGATATGCGCAAGGCTGGTCCAGATCTTCTGGCCGTCGACGATCCACTCGCCGTTCTCGAGCCGCGCCTTGGTGCGCACGCTGGCGAGGTCGGAACCGGCGTTGGGCTCGGAAAAGCCCTGACAGAAGATCGTCTTACCCGAAGCGATATCAGGCAGGAAGCGGCGCTTCTGTTCGTCGGTGCCGAGCGCCAGCAGCGTCGGCCCGGCAAGTTCGATACCGATATGGTTGACCCGCCCCGGCACGCCCGCGCGGGCATATTCCTCGGCAAAGATCACCTGCTGGGCAAGGGTCGCATCGCGCCCGCCCCATTCCTTGGGCCAGCCGATACAGCCCCAGCCATGCGCGCCGAGATGCTGTTCCCATTCCTTGCGCCGCTCGGCCTTTTCGGTGAGCGTGGTGATGCCTCTGATGTCGGCGAATTCGCCCGCCATCTGCGTATTGAGCCATTCGGCACATTCAGCGCGGAACTCCTCCTCCGCAGGCGTAAATCCCAGTTTCATGCCGTCTCTCCGAGCACCATCGCGGCGATCTGCTCGCGGTGCCAGTCGTTCTTGCCCAGCAGCGTCTGCAGCGCGCGGGCGCGCTTGAAGAACAGGTGGGCGTCGTGTTCCCAGGTGAAGCCGATGCCGCCGTGCAGCTGGATCATGTCCCCGGCGCAGCGAAAGGCGGTGTCGGCGCAGAAGCTCTTGGCGGCGTGGAGTGCGAGGGCAGCTTCCTCTGATCCCTCGTCCACCGCGCAGGCAGCCCAGTAGACCGCCGAGCGGGCCTGCTCGATTTCGACCATCATGTCCGCGAGGCGGTGCTTGTAGGCCTGAAACGATCCGATCGCGCGGCCGAACTGCACGCGGTCGCGGGCATAGGCGACAGTGCGATCGAGCGCGGCCTGCGCGAGGCCAAGGCCATCGGCAGCCAGCGTGACGAGGCCAGCCTCGGTCGCAGCCTTGGCGGCTGCGTGCGGGTCGGCGAGGGGTTCGCCTTCGGCTCCGGCCAGCTCGACACGCGCAAAGGGACGGGTTTGGTCCATGGTGGTTTGGGCGGTGATGCTCACGCCCGGCGCATCGGCGCGCACCAGCCAGCTGCCGCCCGCCCCGCTGACCAGCAGCAGCCCGGCGGCGCTGCCATGAGCAACAAAGGCGCTGGAGCCGGTCAGGCTGTCGCCCTCTGCCACCAGATCATCGGCTTCGACATGGGCGGCGATGGTCTCGCCCGAGAGCAGGGCGGGGAGCCACTCGCTACGCTGCGCCTCGCTCCCTCCTGCGGCAATCGCCTGCGCCACCAGTGCCAGCGAGCCGAGCATCGGCAGCGCGGCGACCTGCGCGCCCGCCGCCTCGGCGATGATCGCCAGTTCGACAAGGCCCAGCCCCGCGCCGCCCGCCGCTTCGGGAATGCCGATGCCCGACAGGCCAAGCTCCTGACAGAAGGCCTGCCACAGGGCATGGTCGATCCCGTCCGTCGCCATCGCCGCGCGGGTGCGTTCGGAGGTGGCATTCTCGGCGAAGAAGGTCTGCGCCGTCTCCGCGATCATGCGTTGTTCGTCGGTGAACACGAAATCCATGGCTCAGCTACCCCACACTTTGCGCGGCGGGGTACGCGCGGCGAGCAGCCGCTCCACCGCTGCGCCCACTTCCTCCGGCTGCCAGCGCGCGCTCTTGTCCACGACGGGGCCTTCGCGCCAGCCGTCCTCGATCATGATCTTGCCGCCTTCCAGTTCGAACACGCAGCCGGTGACATCGCGGCTCTCCGCGCTGCCGAGCCACACCACGGCAGGCGCGATATTGGCCGGGTCCATCACGTCGAAGTCCGCGCCTTGCGTCGCCATCTTGTCGGCAAAGGCCTGCTCGGTCATGCGCGTGCGTGCCGAAGGGGCGAGGGCATTGGCGGTGATCCCGTAGCGGCCCAGTTCCGCCGCCTGTACCAGCGTCAGCGATGCGATGCCGCCCTTGGCGGTCGAATAGGCGGCCTGCGCAATCGAGCCCTGAAGCCCTGCGCCGCTGGTGGTGTTGATGATCCGCGCGCCTGGATCGCGCCCGTCCTTCTGCTTGGCGCGCCAGTAGTTCACGGCATGGCGACTGATGCAGAAATGCCCGCGCAGGTGGACGTGCATGGTCGCATCCCATTCCTCGATCGTGGCCGACACAAACATCCGGTCGCGCACGATCCCGGCGTTGTTGACCACCACGTGCAGGTCACCAAAGGCGGCGATCGCAGCTTCGACGATCCGGCCGGCAGCGTCCCAGTCGGTCACGTCCTCGTAATTGGCGATCGCCTTGCCGCTGGCAGCGATGATTTCGGCCACCACTTCGTCGGCGGCGCTAGTGTCGCGCCCCTCGCCGCCCAATGAGGTGCCGATGTCGTTGACGACAACATTGGCACCCTCGGCGGCAAACGCGAGCGCATAGGCCCGCCCCAGTCCGCGCGCTGCGCCGGTGATGATGACGGTTCTTCCGTCGCAGATACCCATTGTCACAGCCTTTCGATGATCGTCACGTTGGCCTGCCCGCCGCCTTCACACATGGTCTGGAGGCCATAGCGCCCGCCGGTGTCCTCCAGCGCGTGAAGCAGCGTCGTCATCAGCCGCGCGCCGGTGCCGCCGAGCGGGTGGCCGAGCGCGATCGCCCCGCCCCGCAGGTTGACCCTGTCGTGCGGAATGCCGAGCTCCTTCATCCACGCCAGCGGCACGGAGGCGAAGGCTTCGTTGCATTCGAACAGGTCGATATCCTCCACCCGCATCCCGGCCTTGGCGAGGGCGTGCCGGGTCGCGGGGATCGGCGCGGTGAGCATCCACACCGGATCATCGGCACGCACCGAAAGGTGGTGGATGCGCGCGCGCGGTTTGAGACCGTGCTCCTTCACCGCGCGCTCGCTGGCGATCAGCAGCGCGGCCGAACCGTCGCAGTTCTGGCTGGCGACCCCGGCAGTGATGGTGCCTTTGCCGCCGACTGGATTGAGTGCGGCGAGCCCTTCCAGCGTGGTGCCGGGGCGGATCGTTTCATCCTGCTCCAGCCCTTCGAGCGGCGCGATCTCGCGGGCGAAGGCGCCGCCGGTTGTGGCGGCATGGGCGCGCGCGTGCGAAGCGACGGCGAATTCTTCCATATCCTCGCGGGAAATGCCCCACTTGTCGGCGATCATCTGGGCCGACGCGATCTGGTTCAAGAGCCCGTCGCCATAGCGTGCGACCCAGCCGGGCGAGGTGTTGAAGGGGTTGTCGAAGCCATAGGGCTGCCCCGCATACATCGCCGCCGAAATGGGGATGGCGTTCATCGCCTGACTTCCGCCCGCCACGACAAGGTCCTGCGTCCCGCTCATCACGCCCTGGGCAGCAAAGTGGACCGCCTGCTGGCTCGATCCGCACTGCCGGTCAACCGTGGTGCCGGGCACGTGCTGGGGGAGCCCCGCGACGAGCCATGCAGTGCGTCCGATATCGCCGGCTTGCGGCCCGATGGTATCGCAGCACCCCCACACGCAATCATCGACCGCGCCGGGATCGATGCTGTTGCGGTCAAACAGGGCGCGCAAGGGGTGCGCGGCGAGATCGGCCGGGTGCAGCGCGGCGAGCGAGCCCTTCTTGCGGCCCATCGGGCTGCGCACGGCGTCGATGATGTAAGCTTCAGGCAAAGGTGTTCTCCGGTCCGATGGGATGCGCAGCCCCGATCACGGCAGTATCGATGCGGGCGAGGTGGGAGGCGCGGCTGCCCCATGCACCGCCGAGCGCCCAGGCGCGCTTCATCCAGAAATGCAGATCGACTTCGTAGGTGTAGCCCATCGCGCCGTGGACCTGGATTGCGCTTTCGGCGGCGAGATAGGCGGCATCGGTGGCGACCACCTTCGCATGGCTGACGTGGAGCGAGGCGCTGGCCGCGCGGTCATCGAGCGCCTGCGCCGCGCGCCAAAGCACCGGCCGCGCAAATTCGAGCGCCACGGCGACATCGGCGAGCTTGTGCTTGATCGCCTGAAACGCGCCCACCGGCTGGCCGAACTGGGTGCGGATCTTGGCGTATTCGACCGCCTGATCGAGCATCGCCTCGGCCAACCCGACGAGCTGCGCAGCGCTCATCAATGCCCCGAGATCGAGCAGCAGTGGATCATCGCTCGGTGCTTCGTGCAGCGCGGCAAGGCGGCGCAAGGGATCGATGCTGGCGAGCGGCTCGCCCTCGCCGTCCGCCACCCAGCCGTTGATCCCATGAGCGGCGAGGGGGCGGTGTTCGCCCGCCACGACAGCGGCAAGATCGCCCGTCTGCCCTTGCGCGATCAGCCAGGGGGTGGCGACAAAGGCGCTTTCCACCAGCGGCTCGGCGAGGCACACGCGGCCACATTCGCGCGCAATCAGTGCGGCGTCGAGCAGGCCCATGCCAAGCCCGCCATGGGCCTCGGGCACCAGCAGGCCGGTGAGGCCCATCTCGACCAGCCCCTGCCAGAGCGCGGGATCGCGGTTCGGCCCGGCGTCGAGGCGGCGCAGCACTTCCGGCCCATGGGTGCCCGCGAGATAATCGCGCACAGCCTCGGCCAGTTCGAGCCGTTCGGGAGCAATCAGCATATCCATCAGCCCGCTCCCACCCGCGGCAGGCCGAGCAGGCGCTCGGCGGTGATGTTGCGCTGGATCTCATTCGATCCGGCGTAGATCGGGCCGGAGAGCGAGAACATGTAGCCCTCCAGCCATTCGTTGATCGAACCATCGGCCAGCGCACGCAGCTCTGCCGCCGCGCCGAGCAATTGCATCGCGGTGCGGTGCATCGCGCGGTCGAGTTCGGACCAGAAGATCTTGTTGAGGCTCGCTTCCGCCCCGATCTTGCCGCCCGCCATGATCTTCGCGGCGACGGCATAGGTGTTGTAGGCATAGGCCTGCGCGTCCATCCACGCCCGCATCACCGCCTCGCGCGCGGAGGGCGCGGCGGCAGCCTCGTGCTGGCGGAACAGTTCGACCAGCCGGCGCGCGGCGGCCTGAAACCGCCCCGGCGAGCGCAGCATCAGCCCGCGCTCGAAACCGGCGGTGGCCATGGCGACGCTCCAGCCCTCCCCTTCGCCCGCCAACCGGTTGTCCACCGGCACGCGCACATCGTCGAAGAACAATTCGGCAAAGCCGGGATGGCCGTGGAGCTGGCGGATCGGGCGGCGGGTGATGCCCGGCGTATCGAGATCGAACAGGATGAAGGACAGACCCTTGTGGCGCTGGCTGCCCTCCTCGGTGCGGAACAGGCCGAAGCCCCAGTCGGCAAAGCTCGCGCGGCTCGACCAGGTCTTCTGGCCATTGATCACGTAGTGATCGCCGTCGCGGTAGGCGGTGGTCTTGATCGCCGCCATGTCACTACCCGCGCCGGGCTCGGACCAGGCCTGCGCCCAGATCACCTCGCCCGCCGCCATGGGGGTGAGGAAGCGGGCCTTCTGCTCGGGGGTGCCATATTCCATGATGGTGGGGCCGAGCAGGAAGATGCCGTTCTGATTGACCCTGAGCGGCGCGCCCGCGCCCCAGTATTCTTCCTCGAAGATCAGCCATTCGATGAGGTCGAGCCCGCGCCCGCCATAGGTCTCGGGCCAGGTCACCATGCCCCAGTTGCCGCTGGCGAGCTGGCGTTCCCAGCCGACATGCTGGTGATAGCCTTCCTCGCATTCGAGCGTGAGCAGCGGCGCGGGCGGCACGTTGGCCGCAAGCCATTCGCGCACCTCGGCGCGGAAGGCCTGCTGTTGTTCGGTGTAAGCAAGCTGCATGGTCAGAACTCGGCGGCCTTGCCGGTTGCGACAAAGGCATCGCGCGCCTTCTGGCTGTCTTCGTGCATGTACATTTCGAGCGTGAAGCCCTGCTCCCAGCGATAGCCGCGATCGACATCGCGCGGTTCGAGGCCGTTCAGCGCCTCCTTGGCGATCACCAGCGCCTTGCGGCTCTTGCTGGCGATGACGGCGCAGAAGGCGCGGGCTTCGGCTTCCAGAGCGGCGCGCGGTACGACCTTCTCGACCGCGCCGAGGCGGTAGGCTTCCTCGGCCGGGATATTGCCGCCGGTGAAGAAGGCCGCGCGCACCTTGTGCAGCGGCAGCATGCGCGAGAGGTGGCTGGCCCCGCCCATCGCCCCGCGATCGACTTCGGGCAGGCTGAAGAAGGCATCATCGGCGGCAATGATCGTGTCCGACGCGCCGCAGATCCCGATCCCGCCGCCGATCACGAACTTGTGCACGGCGGAGACCACCGGCACTTCGGCCTCGCGGATCGCCTTGAAGGTGAGGTAATTGCCGCGATTGAGGAGCGTGATGCGTTCGGGGTGCGCCTGCATCTCCTTGATGTCCACCCCGCCGCAGAAGCCGCGCGATTCCGCTGCGGCGCGGATGAGGACGCAATTGACCTCCGGATTGCGCGCGGCGGCGGTGATCATGTCGGGGATCGACAGCCAAGTGGCGCTATCGAAAGCGTTGACGGGCGGCACGTCGAAGACGATTTCGGCGATGCGGTTCTGGATGGTGGTGGTGATCGGCATGGATTTACCCTCCGTTCGCTTCGAGCGCAGTCGAGAAGCCGGGCGCAGGTGTCTCGACTGCGCTCGACACGAACGGCTCCGGGGAAAGCGCGGCGATCCGCGCCCGCGCTTCGGTTTCGATTCTGGCGAGCAGGTCGGCGCAGGACGGCAGATCATCGAGCCGGCCCGCGACCTGCCCCGAGGCCATCAGCCCGCCGATGGCATCGCCTTCGACCACGGCCTTTTGCAGCAGCGTCGGCGCGGCGGCCGCAAGCATGGCTTCGGGTAGCGACATTTCGCCGTGGCTGGTCATGCGCGCGCGCGGCAGCGAGAAGTTCGCCCCAGCTGGCACCGGTGGCCCGCTTCATGGCGAAGGCGGCCAGCAATCCGCGCCGCCAGCGCGCCAGTGCGCCGCCCGCCTCGATCCTCTCGAGCATCGGGTTGCGGATCATCCGCTGCGGGATGCCGTCGATCTTGCTGGTGACGATGATATCCTGCGTCCCCGCGCGGGCATAGGCGGCCTTGACCGCGTCGGGCACCGGGCTGTCGCTGGTCATCATGAAGCGGCTGCCCATTGCAATCCCGGCCGCGCCATAGGCCAGCGCCGCCGCAAGCCCGCGGCCGTCGGCAAAGCCGCCCGCGGCCGCGACCGGCACGCTCACGGCATCGAGCACTTGCGGCAGCAGCACCGTGGTGGCGACCGAACCGGTATGCCCGCCGCCCTCGCCGCCTTGCACGGTGATCGCCTCGCACCCGAGGCTCACCATCTTCTGCGCGTGCTTCAATGCGCCCACGGTGGGGATGCACACGATCCCGGCCTCGCGGAAGCGCGCGATCATCGAGGCATCCGGCCCGCGCCCGAAGCTGACCGCGCGCACGCATTCCGCATTGGCGATGATGATTTCGACGATCTCGCGCGCGCCGGGCTGGAAGCTATGGAAATTGACCCCGAAGCGGTGTGGCGTGTGGCGGCTGGTTTCGGCAATCGCTTCCGCCAGTTCGGCAGGCTGCATCACTGCGCCTGCCAGAAACCCGAAAGCCCCCGCATTGCTGCTCGCTGCCACCAGCCGCGGCGTTGCGATCCAGCCCATCGCGGTCTGGATCACCGGCAGGCGGCTACCCAGAAGGGCGGTCAGCGGGGTGGCGAGCACATCGGCCATGGTCAGCCCTTGTCAGCCTCGCGCGCCTTGTTCTTCTCGGCCATCGACTTGCCACTGAACCCGGCGATGTAGTCGCCCGAGACGAGCTGGTTGTTGGCGTGGGCGAAGTGGTGGTAGCCGAAGCTCGCGTCGATCCCGGCTTCCTTGCCAGCCAGCGTCTCCATGTGATTGACCGCCTGCTTGGCGAGTTGCAGCGCAAGGCGCGGCTGTTCGGCAATGCGCGCGGCGACGCGGGCGACCTCGGCTTCCAGATCGGCGCGCGGCACGACCCGGTTGACCATGCCCATCTGGTAGGCGCGCTCGGCGCTCATGCGTTCGCCGAGGAACAGGAATTCCTTGGCGATGCGCGGGTTCAGTTCATGCGCGTGGGCAAAATATTCGACGCCGGGGAAGCCCATCTGCAACACCGGGTCCTGGAAAAAGGCATCGTCACTGGCGATGATCAGATCGCACACCCAGGCGAGCATCAGCCCGCCCGCGATGCAGGCACCGTGAACCTGCGCGATGGTCGGCTTGGGCAGGGCGCGCCACCGCTTGCACATGCCGAGATAGACTTCCTGCTCGCGGATATAGGCCTTCTCCGCGCCGCCCTTGTTGGCGTGATCGTACCACATCAGCCGGCGATCGAAGCTCGAATGGAAGTCGCGCCCGGGGCTGCCGATGTCATGTCCGGCGGTGAAGTGCTTGGCATCCGACTTGAGGATGATGACCTTGACCTCGTCGTCATCGACCGCACGCTTGAAGGCGTCGTCGAGCGCATAGGTCATCTGGCTGTTCTGGACGTTGTGGAACTGCGGCCGGTTGAGCGTGATCCGCGCGATACCGTCAGCCGCGTGGTAGAGCACCGGCTCGTCAGTCTCGTAGACCGGCGGCTGATCAACCTTGGGAACGATGGCGTCGCTCATGATGCGCTCCTGATGGCAGGTGGGTTGTCGGCCAGCACGCTGTGGCGGATGCCATGCGGATCGAGCCGCGCGATGATGGCGAGCTGTTCTTCGGTCGGCAGCGCGGTCTCGCCCGCCACTGCGTCGATCAGCGGGAAGCCGGTAGCCGCCTCGACGTCGGCAAAGGTCACGCCGGGGTGCAGCGAGATGACCCGCACCGCGTGGTCTGGCCCGCCGAAATCCATAACGCACAGGTTGGTGACGATGCGCTTCAGGTCGATGGCGGAGTAGTTGCCGCCCGCGATCCGCCGCGCGGGGTTGTAGCCCGGCGAGGACACCCGATCGACTTCGCCTGCCACGAACACTCGCGGTCCATGGGCGGGGATGAACATCGAATTGGCGTGATAGATGCCGTTGCCGGGGAAACCGCGCGCGCCGAGCATCTGGGTTTTCGGCTGGGCATGGGTGCCGCCCAGCGCCGAAAGGTTGGTCTGGCCGAAGCGGTCGACCTGCGTTGGCGTCACCATCGCGTGCCGCCGCCCGCTCCACACCGCACTGTCGAAGAAGCGGCTGAAGGGCAGGTAACCCGCGGCCTTCCGGTCGTCATAGGCGCGCGGGCCGATCGGCACGGGCTGTTCGACAAGGAAGGCCTCGCCGTCGGTCATCATCAGGCCGGGTGAATGGGTCAACTTGGCAAGCCCCACGCCGAGGCGCGGGATCGGGCCGATACCGGTGCCGACCAACTCGCGGTCCGTGCGGAAGGCCTCCGCCACAGCCGCGATGCACAGTTCCGCGAGAGTCGCCATCAGAACACCGGCAGGGGGAGCGCCCCGACCGCCTCCATACCGCCGACCGAAGCGAGATAGTCCGCCTCGCTCGCGCCCACGAATTGCGCCGCCACACTGGCCCAGTCGCCCGGGTCCTTCGCGGCCGCCGCGTATTTCTTGAACCAGCCCATATCCCAGCCGTAGTCAGGCGGGAGCGAGGTCGGATGCGCCCCGCCCTTCGCCTCGGTCACGCCGGTGACGAAGCAGCGTTCGAACAGGTTGGCGCGGACATCGTCCGGAAAGGCATCTTCCATCGCCGGGACGAGTTCCTCGCACGAGACGAAGCACTGGTCCGCCGCCTTGGCGAACCATTCGTCGTAATAGGTGTCCGGGCCGAGCGCCTGGACATTGCCGCGATGGTCGCAACGCTGGACGTGGATCAGCGCGGCATCGAGCTTCAGGGCGGGCATCGCCACCATCACCTCGCCATCGTCATAGGGCGACTGCACGGTCTTCAGCCCGCCGAGTTCGACAAGATCGGTGCCGAGCCCGACGCGGGTGGGCAGGAAAGGGAGCTGGAAGGCGGCGGCCTTGAGGCCCCACTGGAACATCCCTTCGTCGAGTTCGAGCACCTCGATCGCGCCGGCCTCACGGGCCTTGCGGAACCACGGTTCGAGCGGGATCGCGTCAAGCGAGACGAAGGCGAAGACCAGCTTCTTCACCTTGCCCGCCGCGCACAGCATGCCGACATCGGGGCCGCCATAGGAAACGATTGTGAGGTCTTTGAGATCCGAGCGCAGGATTTCGCGCACCAGCGCCATCGGCTTGCGGCGCGGACCCCAACCGCCGATGCCGAGCGTCATGCCGCTTTCAAGTCGGCCGACGATCTCGGCGGAGCTCATCCGTTTGTCGAGCGTACTCATTCGGCTGCCTCGGCCTTCTGCGCCTCGGCCATCGCCTTCTGCCAGGCCCATTCGTGGCCCCAGATGCTGATGCCAATATGCTTGGTCACTTCCCAGCTCGCCGGATCGATCACCAGACTGTCGCAGCCGATTTCGAGATCGAAGCCGCCCGGGGTCTGGACGTAGAAGCCGACGGTCTCGTCATTGAAATGCTGACCGAGGCTGGCGCTTTCGGGATAGCCCATCGCCTTCATCCGGTCATAGGCTTTGCCCACTTCCACCAGGCTGGGATATTCCAGCATGACATGAACCGCGCCCGACGGCGGCACTGGCCCTTCGCCGAAAGCGATCGAGTGATGGCGGCCATTGTCGGCATGGAGAAAGGCGAAGTGCATCGCCGGGGCGTCGGGGCCCATGAGGTGAAAGGCCGGCATATCGGTTTCACGGAAGCCGATCACGTCGCGGTGAAAAGCCAGCGTCGCCGGAAAATCGGGCGCGGAAAAGACCGCGTGGCCCATCCCCATTGCGCCGGTGATGAAGTGGGAAATGCCGAGCGGCGAGACGAATGGTTCATCCGTGCGGCTGTCGCCGCAGTAGAATTCAAGGCCATTGCCCGCCGGATCGCTGGTGGCAAACCCTGCCTCGACCCCGCGCAGCGCTGCCGCCTCGGGGGTGAAGCGCTCGACCGGGCGACCGGCCGCGGCAATCCGGGCCGCGAGATCATCCAGCGCGGCATCGTCGGCCACTTCATAGGCGGCAGCCTTGAACCATTCGCGGTTCGATTTCTCGATTCGGAACCGGAACGGCCTGTCGTCGATGCGGAACTGCATCGCGCCGTCGGCAGCGTCAGGCGCACGCATGACACCCGCCAACTGGGTTAGAAACCTGTCCCACCGCTCTGGCTGGGCCGTTTCGATAATGACATAGCCAAGCGCCTTGACGCCCATGGCCTCTACTCCCCTTTCACGAGGTCGAGGAAGTACGGACGTTCTCCCCCGCCATCGACATTGATCCGAGCTCCGCTCACCCATCCGGCGAGGGGCGAGCACAGCCACAGCACTGCCCCGGCGATGTCTTCGCCCGTCCCCATCCGTTGAAGCGGCATCGAGCGGCCTACTGCGGCCTGCGCTGCGGCATCGCCATAGGTCGCCTCGGCAGTTTCAGTTGCCATCAGCCCGGCGATGATCGCGTTGACGCGGATACCCTGAGGTCCCCACTCCTGCGCGAGGCTCTGGGTGAGATTGAGCAGCCCCGCCTTGGCTGCGCCATAGGCTGCCGTGCCGGGCGACGGGCGGATCGCCGACACGCTGGCGATGTTGACGATACTGCCGCTCCCCGCCTGCGCCATGTGCGCATGCGCGGCCTGCGAGAGATAGAGGGGTGCCATCAGATTGAGCCGGATGATCGCTTCGGAAAAGCGCGGGCTCGCTTCGGCAGCGACGACGGCGGGCGATCCGCCGGCATTGTTGACCAGGATGTCGATCCGTCCGGCCTCCGCCACGATTGCGTCCACCAGCGCGCGCACCGCCTCGGGATCGCGCACATCGACAGGGCGGAAGACGATTCCGTCCATCGCTTCGGTAGGGGCATTGCGGGCGCAGACGAAGACGCGCGCACCGGCATCGGCCAATGCCAGTGCGACCGCACGGCCCAGCCCCTTGGTCCCGCCGGTCACCAGCGCGACCTGCCCCATAAGATCAATTGTCGGCGTCTTGGCCAAGCTGGCCGCTCCCTTCCCTGCCCATTTTTCTGAATCGCGGCATGCGACTGCTGTTAAAACGTCAATATCGGAAGCCAAATGGCTTTTCAATTGACGATTTGCGTATCAAACGATAAAAAATTTTACGAGACCAATGTCGAGGGCTGAGTCGGTCAAGCCGACCAGCTTCGCAAGAGAGGAGCCGGTCGATGGGCGTTGCTGTGAAGCGTATGGATGTCGAAGGGGTTGTGCCGAGCGCGGAGGAGCTGCTGGAACGGGCGCGCGCCATGGTTCCGGTGCTTAAGGCGCGTGCGAAGGCGTGCACCGCTGCCCGCAACGTGCCGGCTGAAACCATCGCCGAAATGAAGGAGGCGGGCTTCTTCCGGATTCTCCAGCCCGCCCGTTTTGGCGGGTACGAGATGCACCCCAATGCCTTCTTCGAAGTGCAGAAGGTGCTGGCCGAAGGCTGCATGTCGACCGGCTGGATGTATGGCGTACTTGGCTGCCACCCCTATGAAATGGCCCTGTTCCATGAACAGGCGCAGATCGAAGTGTGGGGCGAGGATCCCGACATGCTGGTGTGCTCGACCTACCAGCCGGTCGGCAAGGTCACCCACGTTGAAGGCGGTTTCCGGCTGTCGGGTCGCTGGGGCTTTTCGACCGGGTCGGTGCATTCCGGCTGGATTCTGCTGGGGGCGTTCTGTCCGCCCAAGGACGACGGCACGCCAGCCGAAATGCGCACCTTCCTGCTCCCGCGCAGCGATTTCGAAATCGACGAGAACGCGTGGCACACCTTTGGTCTTCAGGGGACCGGCAGTCACGACATCATCGTCGATGACGCATTTGTGCCAGATTACCGCACCCACCGTTCGATCGACGGCTTCCTGTGCAAGAACCCCGGGCAGGAGGTGAACACCGGCCCGCTGTATCGCCTGCCCTGGGCGCAGGTCTTCACCCGTTCGGTCTCGACCGCGGCTTTCGGCGGGGCGCAGGCGGCGATCAATGCGGCGATGGCGATCATGCAGGATCGGGTTTCGACCAATACCGGCAAGGCTTCCAAGCAGGATCCGATCCTGCACGCGGCGCTGGCGCGGGCGATCGCCGAGAAGCAGGAAATGGAAACAACCCTGCGTCTGACCTTCGATGATCTGATGGGCTATGCCGAGCGGGGCGAGGATATCCCGATGGAAAAGCGGGCATTCTTTACCTACCAGTCGAGCACGGTCGTACGCAGGCTTGCGCGCCTGATCGACGATGTAGTGCAATTGTTCGGCGGACGGGCAATCTACATGACCAGCGAAATCATCCAGCCGTGGCTCGATCTCCACGCGGGCCGCGCCCACGTGGCCAATGATCCGGCCAACCGCACCGGCGACGCGATCGGCACGATGCTGGGCGAGGCTCCGCTCAACCCGTTCCTGTAAGGAGCCTCGCGATGGGAGGGCTGAGCGAGGCGACCTACAAGGTCGCGGGCGGATATGACATCCATCTGAAGGAGGCAGGCTCCGGTCCCGTCGTCGTGTTCCTGCACGGCAGCGGGCCGGGCGCTTCGGGCGCGTCCAATTTCCGCGACAACTGGCAGGCCTTCGTCGATGCCGGTTTCCGCGTGATCCTGCCCGATCTGATCGGTTACGGTGCCTCGTCCAAGCCCGAAGGCATCGACTACACGCTCCAGCTGTTCGCCGACACCGTGTTCGAGGCGCTTGAGGCGCACGGGATCACGCAGGCAAGCCTTGTCGGCAATTCGCTGGGCGGCGGTATCGCCTTGCAGATCGCGCTCGATCACCCCGGCTTCGTGCGCAGCTTCGTGCTGATGGCGCCGGGCTGCATCGAGGATCAGCCGGAATACTTCAAGATGCCCGGCATTGCCCGGATGGTCTCGAATTTCGGGGGGGCGGACTTCAACCTAGAGGAACAGCGCCGACTGGTGCGCAATCTCGTCCACCCCGATTTCGCCGACCGTATTGCCGATGCGCTGGTGCAGGAACGCTTCGCCGTCGCGCGGACCCAGCCCAAAGACGTGCTGGTGCGGATGCGCACGCCCAACCTTGCGCCCCGGCTTGGCGAACTGCCCCAGCCGATGCTGGTCATGTGGGGCCTGCAGGACGATTTCTGCCCCGAAAGCGGCGCGCGGCATTTCCTTGCAGCGGGCTGCAATGTGCGCTGCATGACCTTCAATCACGTCGGCCACTGGGTGCAGGTCGAACGTGCCGCCGAATTCAATGCCCATGCCATCGCCTTCCTGAAGGGCGCCGACGCATGACGGAGGGCTATCCGCTGATCCCGGAGGATCTGCCCGATACCTTCAAGGCGGCGATGCGGCGGCTGGCGGCCTCGGTTTCGATTGTCGTGGCCAAGGGCGATGAAGGCCCGGTCGGCATGGCGGCGACCTCGATCACCTCGCTCACCGTGGATCCGCCCGCGGTGCTGGTCTGCGTCAACCGCATGACGAGCCTGCACGCGCTGCTGGTCCCCACCGCGCCGCTTTCGGTCAACCTGCTCGCCCGCCACCACCGCGAGGTCTCGCAGGCCTTCGGCGGCGGCACCCCGCGTGAGGAGCGGTTCAAGGTCGGCGACTGGCAGGAGGCGGCGAACGGGTTGCCGATGCTCGCCGATGCGCAGGCCAACCTCGAATGCGTGATCGACGCGATGCTCGCCTACGGCACCCACTCGATTGTCATTGCGCGGGTCATTCGCGCACGGGTGAGCGACACCGTCGCCCCGCTGATCTATCAGGACGGAGGCTACCTGTGAGCCGTGACGATGTCGCCGCGCTGCACGGCAGCCAGCTCTATCAGGCGTTGCGCGACGGGCGCACACTGGCGCCGCTGATCGCCCGCGATCCGGCGCTGACCATCGACGATGCCTATGCCATAAGTCTCGACTTCCTCGCCCGGCGGCGGGCCGATGGCGAGCGGGTGATCGGCAAGAAGATCGGCGTTACCAGCAAGGCTGTGCAGGACATGCTCGGCGTGCACCAGCCCGACTTCGGCTTCCTGACCGATGCGATGCATGTCACCGGCGATATCGACATTGCCGCGCACCGTCTGATCCAGCCGCGCGCCGAGGCGGAGATTGCCTTCATCCTCGCCGAGCCGCTGCGGGGGCTCGGCGTCACCGCCGAACAGGTAATCGCCGCCACAGCTGCCATCGCGCCGTGTTTCGAGATCGTCGACAGCCGCATCACCGACTGGAAAATCGGCATCGTCGATACGGTCGCCGACAATGCCAGCTGCGGTGTCTTCGTGCTGGGCGAGGCCCGCGCCGATCCGCGCGCGCATGATCTGCCGAAGCTCCACGTCACGGTCACCAAGAACGGCGCGCCCCTTTCGGAAGGCTATGGCGCGGCGGTGCAGGGCGACCCGGCGCAGGCGGTGGCATGGCTCGCGAACACGCTCGGGGCCTACGGGGTCACGCTGGAGGCAGGGGACATCATCCTCTCTGGTTCGCTCGTCCCGCTCGAACCGGCGGTGGCGGGGGACGTTTTCGCAATGGAACTGCACGGCGTGGGCGGCTGCACCGCCCGCTTCGTTTGAGGAATGAATATGGGCAAAGTGAAGGCCGCGATCATCGGTTCGGGCAATATCGGCACCGATCTGATGATGAAGATGATCAAATATCCGCAGAACATGGAGCTTGCCGCGGTGGTCGGCATCGACCCGGCGAGCGAAGGCCTGGCGATGGCGCGGCAGCATGGAATCGCCACCACGCATAAGGGGATCGAGGGACTGAAGGCACTCGATTGCTACAAGGATATCCGCATCGCCTTCGACGCGACCAGCGCCTATGCCCACAAGGTGCATGATGCGGCCTTGCGCGCCGATGGCATCCGCGTGGTCGATCTGACGCCTGCCGCGATCGGCCCCTTCACCGTGCCTCCTGTCAACATGGAGGCGCACCTCGATGCGCCCAACGTCAACATGGTGACCTGCGGCGGGCAGGCTACAATCCCGATGGTCGCCGCGGTCAGCCAGGTGGCCAAGGTGCACTATGCCGAGATCGTCGCCTCGGTCTCCTCGCGTTCGGCCGGGCCGGGTACGCGCGCCAATATCGACGAATTCACCCGCACCACCGCCCGCGCCATCGAGGCGGTGGGCGGCGCGACGCGGGGCAAGGCGATCATCATACTTAACCCCGCCGAGCCGCCGATGATCATGCGCGACACCGTCTTCACCCTTTCCGAAGGTGCGGATGAGGACGCGATCCGCGCTTCGGTGGAGGCGATGGTGGCAAAGGTGCAGGCCTATGTTCCGGGCTATCGCCTGAAGCAGCAGGTGCAGTTCGAACGCTATGGCGACAATAACCCGCTCAAGATCCCCGGAATGGGCGAGTTCACCGGCATTAAAACCATGATCCTGCTCGAGGTCGAAGGCGCAGGCGATTACCTGCCGAGCTATTCGGGCAATCTCGACATCATGACCGCGGCGGCCAAGGCCACCGGCGAGCTGATTGCTGAAAGGGTTGCGGCATGAACGTCCAGTTCGACGTCGAGCGCGGCGACAAGCTCTATATCCAGGACGTGACCCTGCGCGACGGGATGCACGCGATCCGTCACATGTACGGGGTTGATCACGTGCGCGCCATCGCCGCTGCACTTGATGCTGCTGGCGTCGACGCGATCGAGGTCGCGCATGGCGACGGGCTTTCGGGCATGAGCTTCAACTACGGCTTCGGCGCGCATACCGACTGGGAATGGCTCGAAGCCGTGGCCGAGGTGCTGACCCGCTCGGTGCTGACCACGCTGATCCTGCCGGGCGTCGGCACGGTCGAGGAACTGCGCCGCGCCTATGACATCGGCGTGCGTTCGGTGAGGGTGGCGACCCATTGCACCGAGGCGGACGTGTCGAAGCAGCATATCGGCATCGCCCGCGATTTGGGCATGGATGTCTCGGGCTTCCTGATGATGAGCCACATGATCGATCCCGATGCGCTGGCCCAGCAGGCCGCGCTGATGGAGAGCTACGGCGCGCAGTGCGTCTATGTCACCGACAGCGGCGGCACGCTCGACATGGACGGGGTGCGCGCGCGGCTCGAAGCCTATGACCGGGTGCTCAGGCCCGAAACCCAGCGCGGGATGCACGCGCACCACAATCTCGGCCTCGGCGTCGCCAATTCGATTGTTGCGGCGCAATTCGGCGCGGTGCGGATCGATGCCAGCCTTGCGGGCATGGGCGCAGGGGCGGGCAATGCCCCGCTCGAAGTGTTCATCGCCGCCGCCGACCGCAAGGGCTGGAATCACGGCTGCGACGTCATGGCGCTGATGGATGCCGCCGAAGACCTCGTGCGCCCGCTGCAGGATCGTCCCGTTCGGGTCGATCGCGAGACGCTGAGCCTCGGCTATGCCGGGGTCTATTCTTCCTTCCTGCGCCATGCCGAGAAGGCCGCGGCGGATTACGGGCTCGATACCCGCGCGATCCTCGTCGAACTCGGCCGCCGCAAGATGGTCGGCGGGCAGGAGGACATGATCGTCGACGTCGCGCTCGACATGCTCAAGGCGCAAGGCGCGCATGGCTGAGGTCTCGCTCCACCGCCCTTATCCGGCGAGCGCGGTCGAGCGGTGGGATTACGAAACCGATGTGGCGGTGATCGGCTTCGGCGCGACGGGAGCCTGCGCGGCGATCGAAGCCGCCGATGCGGGCGCAAAGGTGATGCTGTTCGAGCGCAATTCGGGCAGCGGCGGGGCCTCGGGCCTGTCGGGCGGCGAGATCTATGTTGGCGGAGGAGGGGGGACTGACGCCCAACGCGCTGCGGGGTTCGACGACAGCACCGAGGACTTCATCGCCTATCTCAAGGCGGCGGGCGGGCCTTGTGTGAACGAAGCCAAGTGCGAACGCTACGGGCGCGAGGCGCTGGCGCATTACGACTGGCTCAAGGCGCAGGGCGTGCCCTATCGCGGCAACTACCTGCCGGGAAAGCACATCGAGCCGATGGACGATTCCACCCTGATCTGGTCAGGCAGCGAGGCGGCCGCGCCGTTCTGCGACATCGCCAGGCCCGCTCCGCGCGGCCACACCATCCGCCATATGGGCTGGGGCGGGGGGCGGCCGCTGGTCGATGTGCTGGAAGCCAGCGCGAGGGCCAGTGGCGTCGAAGTGGTGGTCGATGCCCGCGCGCTCGCGCTCATCGCAGAGGGCGGGCGCATCTGCGGCGTGGTGGTGCGGATCAACAACCAGACCCGTTTCGTGCGCGCTGACAAGGGGGTGGTTCTCGCCACCGGGGGCTTCGTGTTCAACGAGGAAATGCGTCGCAAATACTGCCCCGAGACCTTCAAGCTCGGTGATCCGATCGGCGACAAGGATGATGGCACCGGCATCCTGCTCGGTATCGGCGCGGGCGGCGAGGCGATCCACATGGAGCAGTTCTTCACCACCTGCCCCTGGACCATGCCCGAGAGCCACGCCCACGGCGTGTTCGTCAACATCCACGGCCAGCGCTTCATCAACGAGGATTGCTACCATGGCCGGGTGAGCCGCTGCGCGGTCGACCAGCCGGGGGGCAAGGTCTACCTGCTGCTCGACAATGCGCATTTCAGCCAGCCGCCGGACTTTGCGCGTATCACCATCGCCGGGACGGGCGAGACGTGGGAGGAGGTGGAGGCTGAACTGGGCATGATGGCGGGGACGCTGTCGGCCACGATGGGGTTCTACAACACCCATGCCCGCGAGGGGCGCGATCCGCTATTTGACAAGCGCACGCCGATCCTGACTCCGCTCGACCAAGGCCCGTTCGTCGCGCTCGAACTGGATTTCCAGGCGAGCTATTTCAGCTTCTTCACGCTGGGGGGGCTCAACACTTCGGCGAATGGCGAGGTGCTCGGCCGCGACGGTGCGCCGGTCCCCGGCCTGTTCGCCGCTGGACGCTGCACCTCGGGCCTGCCGGCCTGGGGGCATGGCTATTCCTCAGGGCTGAGCCTTGCCGATGCGACCTTCTTCGGGCGGCAGGCGGGCAAGGCGGCAGCGGGTGGCTGACAGCAACGCCGGCCGCTTGCAGGCTCTCGAGGATCGCGAGGCGATCCGCAATCTCATCGCATCCTACGGCCCGCTCGCCGACAGCGGGGATGGTGAAGGGGTGGCAATGTTGTGGACCGAAGAAGGTGTCTATGCCGTTGATGGCTTTCCCGAAGCGCGCGGCCATGCCGCGATTGCAGGGCTGATCACCGGGGCGGTGCATCAGGCGCTGATGGCGCGCGGCTGCGCTCACGTGCTTGGCGCGCCGGTGATCGACCTCGACGGCGATCGGGCGACGGCGCTGTGCCATTCGGTCGTGCTGGCCAAGACTGACGAGCGCTGGGAGGCGGTGCGCGTGGCCGCCAACCGCTGGGAGCTGGCGCGCACGCCCGCAGGCTGGCGGGTGACACGGCGTGACAATGCCCTGCTCGACGGGCGGGGGGCGGCGCGGGCGCTGCTGGCGCGCTAGCTCACCAGTTGGCCGCCATCCACCACCAGCACGCTGCCGGTGGCCTTGCGCGCCTGCTCCGAAGCCAGAAAGGCGACCGCTTCGGCAATGTCCTTGGGCGCGCAGCTTCCGTCGACAAGCTTGGGCATTCCGCGCCGGATCATGTCCCAGTCAAGGTCGCCTGAAGGTGGTGTCTGCCGGGTCATCGGCGTATCGACGTGGCCCGGACACACCGCATTCACGCGCACGCCGCGCGCGGCATATTCAGCGGCAAGCGCGGTGGTCATGCCCACCACGGCGTGTTTCGACGCGCAATAGCCGGCGGTATAGATCATGCCCCGCAACCCCGAGGTCGAGCCGATGTTGACGATATTGCCCCGGCTCTTGAGGAGATACGGCAGCGCCGCCTTGCAGATCACGAAGACAGAGGTGGTGTTGATCCGCAGCAGGCGCTCGAAATCGGCGACGGCGAAATCCTCGGTCGGCCCCCACTTGAGCATTCCGGCGACGTTGCAGACCACGTCGAGCCCTTCGCGCGCGGCGGCATCGACAAGCGCCCGACAGGAGGCATGATCCTCGGCGTCGTAAACGACCGGCGTTGCCGTATCGCCGATCATCGCAGCGGCTTCGGCAAGCCCCGCCGCATTGATGTCGCCGATGGTGACGCGCGCGCCCTCGCGGGCAAACAGGATTGCAATCGCCCGTCCGATCCCCGAAGCGGCACCGGTAACGAGCACGTTCTTGCCTGCAAATCGCATGTTTCCGGTTATCCTAGCCAAATGTGGCGGGCGCTTCGCCCATGCTGCTGACTGTGGCCGATCCGCGCTCGTCGACGGAATGGATCAGGCACGAAAGACGCCGCGAGCGGGTCTTTGCGATCCACCAGCGCCCGCTCTGCTTCACGTAGATATCATCATACTCGACCCCCATCAGCGTGAGCGTGCGATTGGCGAGGTTGATCGAGTGAAACAGCAGCGACCATTGCCCGCTCGCGCGTTCGTCGGTCTCAAAGGTGATGATCCCGTTCGCGCCATGATGGATGTCGAACACGCCCGGCGCGCAGCCCATTTCGCGATAGACTGCGACGAAGGCGTTGCGCCCTTCGAACGGCGGAAAACCATCATAGGCGATCACCGCGCCCTCGGGCAGCAGGGCATCGCGCACTGCCTCGACGTCCTTCGTGTCGCAGGCGCGCAGGTAGCGGGCCTTGAGGTCGCGAATGGCGCGGTCGTCCTCCAGCCGCGCCAGCCGCTGCTCCAGCACCGCAAGCTCCATCAGAAACGAGCGCCCAGTGTCACGCCGAAGGTGCGCGGATCGGGGAAGTAGCCCAGCAGGATGCCGCCGAAGCCCGGGCCGAAGTCGATGAAGTTCGACGGCGCGTCTTCCTTGGTCAGGTTGCGCACGAACACCGAGAGATCGGCCTCGATCCCGCCGAGCGGGAATTCCGCCAGCGTGGCCCGCAAATTGACGATCGTGCGCCCGGGCGATTGGCTCGATCCCGCGACCTGATCCGAGGCCGTCGGCCCGGTCAGGGCATAGGGGAAGGTGAAGTATTTCGAGGAATAGTTGAGGTCGGCATAGATGTTGAACCGTCCCCAGTCGCCTTCTGCCACTTTCCAGTCGGTACCGATCGAGGCGGTGGTGCGCGGCGCATGCGGGAAGGCGCGATTGTTCGACACGTCCACCCCGCCGTCGATGAAGCGCTTGTATTCCGGATCGAGCAGCGCCAGCGAGGCGTTGATCGTCAGGGCATCGACGGGGCGCAGCACGGTTTCGATCTCAAGCCCCTGAATACGCGCGGCAGCGGCGTTCTGGATCACCGACGCGGCCCCGGTGGTGGCGGTGAAGACCGACAGCTGCATATCCGTGCTGTCGTTGCGGAAGGCCGCAAGGTTGATGATCAGCCGGTCATCGAGGAAGCGGCTCTTGATGCCGAATTCGTAGCTGTCGACCTGTTCGGGCAGGTAAGGCTGGCACAGCTCCAGCGCGCCGCTCGGGCAATCTGCGGTGGGCGCAGCGAAGACGTTGCTCTCGCCGTTGAACCCGCCCGATTTGAAGCCTTGCGCAAAGCGGGCGTAGAGATTGATGGTGTCGCTCGCGGCATAGCTGAGCGTTACCGTCGGGGAAAAATCGGTAAAGGTCGCTGCCGGGATGTCGCCATAGGCCAGATCGGCGATCACAAGCGGGCTGAAGATGCCGTTGGCGGGATCGAAATTCACTCTGAAAAAGCGGCTGATATCCTTGGTTTCCTCGGTATAGCGCGCTCCCAGCGTCAACTTGAGCCTTTCGGTAAGGTCATAGTCGAGCTGCGCATAGATCGCCCATGCTTCGGTGTTCGAACCATAATTGGAATCGAGATCGACCCCGCCACCGAAATAGGTCTGCGGGTTCACCGTCTCGGCCTTTTCGTCGAAATAGAACGCGCCCAGCACATAGGCGAGCCGATCTCCGAAGGCTGTTCCGGTCAGCTGCAACTCCTGGCTGAAGGCGCGATAATCGGAGATGCGCTGGGTGAAGGCGACCGGGAAGGGCGAGCCGTCGAGGTCGAGCCCGTCGGCCCATGCCAGATCGCGATAGGCGGTGATCGATTTCAGCTCGGCATCGCCCAGTCCGGCTGTCAGGGTCAGGGCATGGCCATAGCTGCGCGAGCGTTCATAGACCGGCGCATCGATCGCCGCCCTGGTGACCCGATCGGGATTGGCGACGGTATCGAGCGGGAAGAACGCCCCGCCGAAGGCATACCTGGGCGAGCCGGGATCGAAGATGTCGCGCGGGTCACCATTGCGGTTGACCCGCAGCAGCTGCGAGAACGGCGGGGTCTGGTTCGACTTGCTGTAATCGTAGGTGTAGTCTGCCGTGACGTTGTCGGCGATCTCGGCGCGCAGCTGAACCATGAAGCTGCCACTGTCGATCGAGTCGGTGCGGTTGCGACCGCGTCCATCGGGTGCGGTGAGCTCGATCAGCCCGTCACGCGTGCGATACTGGCCCGAGACCTTGGCTGAGAAGGCGCCCATCTGCGGCAGATCGAGCACGCCCCGCAGCCGCACCTCGTTGAAGCTGCCATAGGTGATCTCGGCCATGCCGCCGGCCTCGCCGCTGGGCTTCTTGGTCACCAGATTGACCGCGCCAGCCAGCGCGTTGCGGCCATAAAGCGTGCCCTGCGGCCCACGCAGAATCTCGACCCGTTCAAGATCGGCGATGTCGAAGATCGAGCCCTGCGCCTTGGCGATATAGACCCCGTCGAGATAGAGCCCAACAGCCGGTTCCCAGGTGATCGCCGGGTTGATCGTCACCGATCCGCGGATCGCGATCTGCGAGATGGTCTTGGAAGCTGGCGCTCGCTCAAATTTCACGTTGGGCGCGACGGTGCCGAGATCGTCGATCGAATCGATCCCGCGGGTTGCGAGGAACTGGCTGCCCAGTGCGGTGATCGCGATCGGCACATCCTGCACGTTTTCGGCGCGCTTCTGCGCCGTTACGACAATCAGGCCGATGCCATCGGACGCATCTTCGACCTCAGCCGTGTCCTGCGCTGCGGCAGGCACAGCAAGCCCGCCGACCAGTGCGCAAACCGATGCTGTTGTGAACAATGCCTTCATGCTGCCCTCTCTTCTGTCAGCCTCATTGGGCCGCCTCATTATGCGTATTTTTTGTTATCCTAGTTTACGCGTTTATGATAAAGATGGCAATCGAAATACTTTTAGCGTAGCAAAAATAGAAAAAATCTGCGCGATTCAAGGAGGGAGAATGCTGTTTGCTCTGGCGCTTGCCGCTGCCCTGCCTGATGCTGATGCCTGCTACGCCGCGACCGAGGAACCCGAAGCGGCGCTCGCTCTGGCGCAGGGCTTGCAGGGCTTTATCTATGGTTATCCGGTGGTCGATTTGCTCAAGCAGCGGCATAACGAGACCAGCCGCGTTGCGCCCGATCAGCCTGTGGCGGCACCAGTCAACCGGATCGCCATCTATCCGCATCTGCTGACCCCGGAAACGCAGGGCCAGTTGCGGGCCGCCAATGCCGACACACTCTATCTCAATGCCTGGCTCGATCTGTCGCAGGGGCCGGTCATGCTCGACGTCCCGGCGCTGGGCGCGCGTTACTACACACTTGCGTTCATGGATCTTTACGGACGCCCCGTGCATCTCGGCACCCGGACCAATGGCGGGGTCGCTCGGCGCTATGCGCTGGTCGGGCCGGGCGCCACGCCGCCTCCGGGGGGCGAGGCGGTGATGCTTGCGACCGACACGGTGTGGATGCTCGGACGGGTGCTCGCGACCGATGCCGCAGACGTGGCTGCGGCGCGGGCGCTGGCACAGCGGATCCGTATCGGCGCCCCGCCGGGAGCGCCGGTTAAAGAGGCCGAACCGCTGCGCCCGTTCGAAAGCATCGCCTTTTTTGCCATGCTCAATACCGCGCTGAAGGAATTGCCGATGCGTGCGGGCGAGGACGCGCTGATGGCGCAGTTTGATGCGGCAGGCTTCGGGCCCTCGGTCAGCTTCGATGCCGACGCTCTGCCGCCCGCGCGCGCGCTGGGGCTGGGGTGCGCGCTGAGGATTGGGCCGCAGGTGCTGGCCCGGCGCGGGTTCAAACCGACCAACGTGCGCAACGGCTGGATGTGGTCCGGCGAGATGGCCGATCCGGGCTACGATTACCTGTTGCGGGCCGAGGTGGCGCGCGGTGGCTATGTCAATGATCCGCGCGAGTCGATCTATCCGGCCGCGATCACCGATGAACGGGGCGAACTGCTGACGGGTGAGCGCAGCTACCGCATCCGCTTCGCCCCCGGGGAGCTGCCGCCGGTCGATGCCTTCTGGTCGCTCTCGGCCTATGACCGCGCGTCCTCGCAGCTGGTTGCCAATGCCATCGCACGCTACAGCATCGGCGATCGCACCGTCGGGCTGGTGCGTGATGCGGACGGCGGGCTGACGCTCCGGCTCTCGGCCACGCCGCCGCCCGGCGGCACCGCCAACTGGCTGCCGGTGCCGCCGGGGCCATTCCATCTCGTGCTGCGCCTCTATCTCCCGCAGGCTGCCGCGCTCGCAGGCGATTATGCCCCGCCACCGGTCGAAAGGGTCGGCGAATGACCCGCCCGACCAGCACTATCGATGCCTTCTCGCCCCATGCCTATGCCGACGGGGTCAGCATCGCTGCGCGCTTTGCCGCCGTGCGCGAACAGGTCGCGCTGCTGTACCTGTCAGGCAACCGCGACGAGCGCGCCTTTGAGGCCCCGCACGAATTTTGCATCGACCGCAGCCCCAACCGCCACCTCGCCTTCGGCTACGGAGCGCATCACTGCCTCGGCCGGATCCTTGCCGAAATGGAGGTTGAGGCGCTGATCGCCGAGATCGCCGCGCGGGTGGAGGCGATCACGCTTGCGGGCGAGCCCGAATGGGTCAAGACCAACCATACCGGCGGCCTCAAGCGCCTGCCGGTGCAGATACGGATGAAGCCATGACCGTTACCGCCTCGCTCGAAGCCCGGATCGACCGGCTGGAATCGCTCGACGCGATCCGTCAGTTGCCGGCCAAGTATGCGCTCGCGCTCGATATGCGCGACATGGACGCGATGGTCTCGCTGTTCCCCGCGGATGTGCGCGTCGGCAAGGAGGCGAGCGGGCGGCTGGCCCTGCGCGCCTACATGGACCGCACGCTGCGCTCGCCCTTCACCGGCACCTCGCACCACATCGGCGGCCACGTGATCGAGTTCGACGATCCCGATCATGCGCACGGGGTGGTCTATTCCAAGAACGAGCACGAGACCGGTGACGAGTGGGTCATCATGCAGATGATGTATGTCGACGATTACGTGCGGCAGGACGGGCGCTGGTTCTTCGCCCGCCGCTTGCCGCTCTACTGGTACGCTACCGACCTCAACAAGCCACCCGTCGGCGACAACAAGATGCGCTGGCCCGGCACCGAGTGGGTGGAAGGCAACTTCCACAAGCTGTTCCCGAGCTATGCCGAATACTGGGCGCGCGAGGGCGACCACGGCGGGCCGGTGGCCGAGCCTGCCCCGCTCGAGGGCTTCCTCAATGCGATGCGTCGAGGTGCCGCTGCCCCGAAGGTGAAAGTGCGCGCGGACTGATTAACTGTGAGGCCTGAATTGTGCGCTCGGAGTTCAGCTCAGATCGCTGAGGTGAGCTTTTCATCGATCCGGGCAAGCGTGATGGAAAATCCGCAACGCTTATGCGAATCCAGTGTGAATTCCTGATACCTTGTGAAGAGGCCTCCCAGGTACTGGTCAATCTCGTCTTGCGTGTAGTCGAGTGCGTTCACGCTCCGATAGCCCAGAGCCGATGCGCGCTCGACCGCTGCTTCGCCGTCGTCGACGCCGAAGAAGACGTTCATGACTCCCTCGCCGCGATGCGCCAGAAACTGTGATATCGCGCTATTCTTCTCCCGGCCGGGCATCGGCGCGCACAATTCTATCCCCGCATCCCAAGCGATAGAGACATTGATACCCCAAGGTTCACCGGTCCAGTCGGCATCGATAAATGTGGCACCGAGTAGGTCGCTGTATTTCGTTTTCGCTTCCGCCAGATCGTGCACGGCGATCATGATGCGATTGACACCCCTAAGCCCCATTCGGTTTCACTCCAAAAAGCAGAATTGATGCAGGATAAAGCGACAGCAGCACGGCGAATGCTCTTGCCTACCGGCTATATTCGCCAACCCTAACTCGCGTTGGCTCCGGTCAGGTCATTTGCCGCGATATAGCCGAAGGTCAGCGCCGGGCCGATGGTCACGCCCGCGCCGGGATAGCTTTCGCCCATCGCCGAGGCGGCGCTGTTGCCGATGGCGTAGAGACCGGCGATCGGCTGTCCCTTGCCGTCCAGCACCCGGGCCCGCGCGTCGGTTTTCAGCCCGCCGTTGGTGCCGATATCGCCGGGATAGATCGGCATGGCATAGAAGGGCCCTTTCTCGAGCGGGCGCAGGCAGGGATTGGGGCTGACGCGCGGATCGCCGTACATCTTGTCATAGGTCGCCGCGCCGCGCTGGAAATCGGGGTCCTCACCCTTGGCCGCATGGATGTTGTAGCGCGCAAGCGTCGCCTCCAGCGCCGCCGGATCGCAGCCGATGGCCTGCGCCAGTTCGGCGATGGTGCGGCCCTTCTTGAGGATACCGCGCACTGCCGAGGAGTGCGCCCAGTCCGGCACGATCGGATAGAGCGGGCCGACCGGATAATTGTGGCGATAGGTGCGATCGAAGATGAACCACGAGGGGCTGGCATCGCCATGCTCGCGCTGGCGGCGGGCCATGACCTGACCGGTGACGTGGTAGGACGCCGCCTCGTTGAGATACCGCTCGCCCTTCTGGTTGACCATCAGCGAGCCCGGCAACGCGCGCTCGATGGTGCACAGCCGCCCACGATCCTCGCCGGGCACGTAGAACACCGGCGCGGCCCAGGCCGACTGCATATTCATCACGTCCGCGCCCAGCGCCTGCCCGGCGCGGATCGCATCGCCAGTGTTGCCGCTGGTGCCGCCGGACAGCAGCGGCTCAGGGTAGAGCGGGGCGTTGGCGGCGCGCATATCGAGGTTCTTGTCGAAGCCGCCCGCGGCTAGCACAACGCCCTTGCGCGCCGCCACCCGCATAAGCTTGCCCTTGCGTCGGATCACCGCGCCGGCAACCCTCCCGTTCTCGCGCACCAATTCCACCAGCGGGCTCTTCAGCCATAGCGGCACACCCGCATCCTTGAGCGCCATGCGCAGGCCACCCGCCAGCGCATTGCCCAGCGTAAGCCGCCGGTCCTTGCGCGAAGTGAAGCGGAACGGCCAGTCGAACCAGTAGCGCGCGAGGCTCTTGGCGAGATGCCACGGCCAGCCCTTGGCCCGGAACAGCAGGATGTAGGTCTCGTCGAAATGCCAGTTCAGGTATCCGAACAGCGAGGCCGCAGGCGAGGCGAAGCGCAGGGTGCGCACATCATCGCCCAGCTTCTTCCCATCAATGGGCAGAGGCATATGCGTGCGATAGCCGGTGGGCGATCCGCCGGGGTTCTCGGCGTGGTAGTCGGGATAGGGGAAGGCGTGGTATTCGATCGGGGTGTTGTTCCCCATCCAACGCAGCATTCCGGCCGCGTTCTCCACATAGGCGCGGATGTTTGCGTCCGGCACGTTGGGCGCGGAAAGCGCGCGGACATAGGTGAAAGCGTCCTCGACGCTATCGTGAAAACCTGCCGCGGCGGCCTGGTCGCTGGCCGGGATCCAGATCCCCGCACCCGAGGTCGCCGAGGTGCCGCCCCACAGGCTTTCCTTCTCGACGATCAGCACCTCGGCATGATTCTTCGCCGCTACCAACGCGGATAGCATCCCGCCCGCGCCCGAGCCGACCACGAGAACGTCAACTTCCTTGTCCCACTGCGCTGCCATGACCGTGCTCTTTCGCGTCAGGAGGGAATGTAGAGCTGCGCGGCCTTGCCGCCATCGACCGGCAGCGCCACCCCGGTGATGTAGCTAGCCGCATCGGAGAGCATGAAAACGATCGCCTCGGCCAGTTCCTCCGGCTCGCCGCCGCGTCGCATCGGGATCGCATCCGCCGTCCTGGAGGCAAGCTGGGGCGCCTTGGCGGCGAAATCGAGCGTGGCGGCGGTGTTCACCTGCCCCGGCACGATCGCATTGACCCGGATGCCCTGCGGCGCGCCCTCCATTGCCGCGACCGCAGTGAACTGGATCAGCGCCGCCTTTGAAGCGGAATAGCTGGAGTAATTCGCCATCGCCCTGATCGCAGTGGTCGAGGAGATGTTGACGATCGATCCCGAGCCTTGCGCCGCCATCACCGCCATTGCTGCCTTGGTGCCGACGAACACGGCATCGGCGTTGACCGCGAAGTCCTTGCGCCAATGCTCGAGCTTGAGCCGCGATATCGGCGCATAGTGGGTCGACATGGCGTTGTTGACCAGCATGTCGAGCCGCCCGTGACATGCCGCGATGTCGGCGATCAATGCCTCGAAAGCGGGAAAGTCCGTCACGTCGAGTGTAACGGCCTCGATCTTGCCGCCTTCACCCGCGATCCGTGCTCGCGCGGTTTCGAGCTGCTCGGGGCGTCGGCCGCAGATGACCACCTGAGCCCCGCGCCGGGCCAGCAGCGCGGCGGTGGCCAGCCCGATTCCGTCGCTGCCCCCTGTCACCAGCGCGACCTTGTCCGCCAGATCCTGCTGCATGGCTTTCTCCCGTTCCGCGCCGTCATTGCGATTTATCGGGGCGCGATTGAAAAACGCAATTGACGTATATAATACTCTAGTGTCAAGCTGACGCGTAAATTTTTAATGCTCTGATTACGAATTTCGTAGAATAGGACAATCCGATGGCTGATCTTTCCGGCAAGGTGGCACTGGTGACCGGAGCCGGACAGGGCGTCGGGCAAGGCATTGCACTCGCACTGGCGGCCGCAGGAGCAGCAGTGGCTGTGACCGGCCGGACGCTCGCCAAGCTTGAGCAGACCTGCGCGCTTATTGCCAAGCGCGGGGGCAAGGCACTCGCAATCGAAGGCAATGTCAAGGACTCGAGCGATCTTGCCGCCATGGTCGAACGCACTGCGGAAGAGCTCGGCGGGCTCGATATTCTCGTTAACAATGCGCAGGAAGCGCCCAATGGCGCGTTGCTGGAGGTGAGTGACGAGAAATTCATCGCTGGCTTCGAATCCGGCCCGTTGGCCAGCTTCCGGCTGATGAAGCTCGTCCATCCCCACATGCTTGCGCGGGGAGGCGGGGTGATCGTCAATCTGGCTTCGTCGGCGGGCATCCGCTGGGACATGAGCGGCTACGGCGCCTACGGCGCCGTCAAGCAAGCCACTCGCGTGCTCAGCCGCGCCGCGGCAGCAGAATGGGGGCGCGATGGCATCCGCGTGCTGACCATTGCGCCGCACGCCGAGAGTCCGGGCCTCAAATGGTGGGTGGCGAACAACCCCGACGAAGCCGAAGCCTTTTTCCGGACGATCCCGCTGGGTCGCATCGGGCGCCTGGAGGAGGATGTCGGCAGGGCAGTTGCTGCCTTGTGTTCGGATGATTTCGGCTACCTAACCGGGGCGACTATCCCGCTCGACGGCGGCCAGGCCAACTTCGACTGAGCGGGCAATGGAGAAGCTCGTCTGTCTCCTGTGGGCCGAAGCGGGGGTGGATCGCGAGCGGTTCAACGCCGGGCTGCTCGAACGCCTGCCAACGGCGCTGGCCGATGCCGGAGCCAGCCGCATCCGCCTCAATGTCGAGGACGCGGGGGTCGCTGCGGGAGCGCCGCTGCGTCAGTCACGCGGCCCGCGCCAGCATGATGCGGTGGTGCAGTTCTGGGTGCCATCTGCCAACCATCTGCTGCGGCAAGACATCGATGACGTGCTCGATAGCCTCTGCGTGTCATGGCATGGTTGGGTGGTGGCGGAATCGATCATCATCGCCAATACGGCCCACCCTCCGGTGCGCGGCGAGCGGACGCGCGGATGGGCGCAGATGGCCTTTCTGACCTTGCCCGCAAGGCTCGGGCGTGAAGACTGGCTGGAAATCTGGCAGGATCACCACACGCTTGTCGCGATCGAGACCCAGGCCAATTTCGAATATGTGCAGAACGTGGTGGTTCGCGCGATCACCCTCGGTGCGCCGCCCTATGTCGCGATTGTCGAGGAATGCTTCGAACAGGCCGCGCTGACCGATCCCTTTGCGTTTTTCGACGCGGCCGGCGACCCGCAGCGGTTCAAGGCCAACCTCGATCGGATGATGGCAAGCTGCGACCGCTTCATCGACCGTGGCACGATCGATGTTATCCCCACAGGGCAATACAGTTTCTGATCTCAGTTGCGACGCGATTATCGGCTGACGCTGCGCAAAAATCACTCTTTGCGTAAAAAAATTGACTAGGAAATCCGCAAGACGCCGCTATAGTGAAGCGCAACGACGGCAATGCGTCGACTCGTGGGAGGGAATGGAATGGCATCGAAGGTGGCGCTTGTCACCGGTGCGAGCCGTGGTGCAGGCCGCGGCATCGCGCGCGGCTTCGGGGAAATGGGCTATACGGTCTATGTAACGGGCCGCACCCTTGCGCCGGGCGATGCCAAGGGCTGGGACGGCACAGTGCTGCCCGGGACGGTCGCGGAGACCGCCGCCGAAGTCACCGCCGCAGGCGGCGCCGGGATCCCGGTGATGTGCGACCATGCCGACGATGCGCAGGTGGCCGCGCTGTTCGCGCAGATCGCCGAGGAGCAGGGCCGGCTCGATGTGCTGGTCAACAATGCGACTTTTATCCACCACCAGTTGATCGAGAAGAAGCCCTTCTGGGAGAAGGATCTCGATGCGGTAAGGATCCTCGATGTCGGTCTGCGTTCCGCCTATGTCGCCAGCTGGCACGCGGCGCGGATGATGGTGCCGCAGGGCTCGGGCGTGATCGCTTTCGGTTCGTCCTTCGGGGGGTCGTGCTATATGCACGGGCCGGCCTACGGGGCGCAAAAGGCGGGCGTCGATAAGTTCGCGCACGACATGGAGCATGATCTGCGCGGCACCGGTGTGATCGCGGTGTCGATCTGGATGGGGCCGCTGGTCACCGAGCGATCGCTGATCGCGCAGAAGACCAATCCCGAGCAGTACGAAGGCTTCATCGAGGCAGCCGAGAACCCCGAATTCACCGCGCACATCATCGACGCCATCGCCGCTGCGCCCAATCGTGACGACCTTTCGGGGCAGACTCTGATCGGTGCCGAAATCGCGAAGGTGCTGGGTGTCACCGACCGCGGCAAGGACAAGCCGAGCTACCGCGAAATGCTCGGCAGTCCGCGCCCAAAGAACCCGGCCGCCGTTTATTGACATGGCCGCGCGGTTCCACCTTGCCGACCTGTTCGAGACGGTCGCTGGCACGGTGCCGGACCGGATGGCCCTTATCTCCGATTCTGCGCGGCTGACCTTTGCCGATTTGAATGACCGCTGCGACCGCCTCGCTGCGGGGCTCGCGGCGCATGGCATCACGCGTGGCGACACGGTTGGCCTCTATCTCCAGAACGGCCCCGCCTATATCGAGACCTTCATCGCTGCCTGCAAACTTGGCGCGGTACCCTTCAACGTCAATTACCGCTACCGCGCTGAGGAACTGCGCTATCTCTTCGCCAATGCCGATTCTGCGGCGATCATCCATGATGCGGAGTTTGCGCCGCTGATGCGCGAGGTGCGCGGCGACGTGCCGACGCTGAAGGTCTCGGTCGCAGTCGCGGATGGTTCACAGGCGGATATTGCGGGCTCAGTCGCCTACGCCGATCTGCTGGCGCATGACCCCGGCGGGCCGTGGGAACGCAGCGAGGATGATATCCTGCTTTCCTACACCGGCGGCACGACCGGGATGCCCAAGGGCGTGATGTGGCCGCATCGCGCCTTCATTTTCGCCTGCGCGGGCGGGGCTGGCTTCTTCAACCCGCACGGGCCGATCGCGGTGCCTCAGGACATTGCCTCACGCGCGACTGACAGCTACCCGCTCTCGCTGTTCCCGCTTGCGCCACTGATGCACATGGCGGCGATGTGGGCTGTATGGAGCGCGCTGCTTAACGGCCTCACAATTATCCTCGACGAAGGCCGCGTGTTCGATCCCGAGCGCGTGCTCGATACGGCCGAGCGCGAGGGCGCGAGCATGCTGCAATTCGTCGGCGATGCCATGGCTGGCCCACTGCGCGATGCCCTCCGCGCGCATCCGGGGCGCTGGGACCTGTCCAAGGTAGTGAATCTCGGTTCGGGCGGTGCGGTGTTTTCGCAGCATCTCAAGGACGATCTCAAGGCGCTGTTGCCCGGTGCGTCGATCACCGACGGCATGGGTTCGACCGAAACTGGCGTGTCCGGTCAGGCCCAGACTTCGGGCGAGGGCATGATGCGGCTGGTCGCCAGCGATCAGCAGCAGGTGGTAACCGACGGACGGATCGCCGAGGTGGGCGAGACCGGCTTCGTCGCCCGCGGCGGCAATACGCCGGTCGGCTATTACAATGATCCGGTGAAGACCGCCGAGACCTTCGTCACTATCGACGGCCGGCTGTGGGCGGTATCGGGCGATGCCGGTCGGCGTGATGCCGACGGGATGATCACGGTCTTCGGACGCGGTTCGACCTGCATCAATTCGGGCGGCGAGAAGATCTTCCCCGAGGAAGTCGAGGAAGTGCTGCGCGCCCATCCGGAGATTGCCGACGCGGTCGTGGCCGGACAGCCGGATCCGCGGTGGGGCGAACGGGTGGTGGCAATCCTTGCCGCGCGTGATCCGGCGACGCTCCCCTCCTATGACGCCATCAAGACCTTCGCCGCCGAGCGGCTGGCGGGCTACAAGGTGCCCAAGGCGCTGGTGTGGGTCGATGAGGTGCGCCGCTCGCCCGCCGGCAAGCAGGACTACCGCTGGGCCAAGGAACTGGCAGCCAGCGCGTCATGAGCCAGATCGATCCCGTCTTTGCCGCTGTCACCGCGCCGGGCACGCCGTTCGAACTGGTCGAGCGCGACGGCCTGCTGCAATTCGCCAACGCCGCGCCCGATCTGGCGCTGATGATCGATTCCGCCCGGCGGCACGGCGACAAGACCTTCCTCGTCGATTTTTCCTCCGACGGCAGCGAGCGGCGGCTGACTTTCGAACAGGTTTTCGTCTGGCGTGACGAGCTGGCCCCGATGCTCGGCATCAGGCGCGGTGATCGCGTGGCGATCTGCATGCGGAACCGCGCGGAATGGATCGTCGCCTTCATGGCAGTGATCAAGGCGGGCGGGGTGGCAGCACTGCTCAACAGCCGCGGCTCTCCGGCCGAGCTGGTGGCGATGATCGACGAGGTGACGCCGCAAGTGGTGCTGGCGGACAGCCGCCGCGCCGCGCTGATACGCGAGGGCGGTTATCAAGGGCGGATGCTCGACCTGACCCGGCCGTTCGGCGAAGCGGAAATCGCCCGCCGCGCCGCCGCGCCAGTAGAGCCGACCCTTGCGACGCCGCTCGATCCGGCCGCGATCCTGTTCACCTCGGGGACCACAGGCCGCGTCAAGGGCGCGGTGCTGACCCATCGCAGCCTGATCACCGGGCTGATGCTGATGCAGCTGTCGGGTGCGATGGTGCTGCACAACATGGCCCGCGCACACGGAATGGAGCCTGCGCAGCTGGTCGCCGCGATGCCGCAACAGGCGGTGCTGCTGGTCTATCCGCTGTTTCATATCTCGGGCCTTGGCGCGGCTTTCCTGTCGCCGCTGTTCGCCGGCTCCAAGGTCGTGATCATGCGCCGCTGGGACGCGGAAGAAGCAGCGCGCCTGATCGCGGCGGAGAAGATCACCATGTTCTCCGCGGTGCCGACGATGCTGTGGGATCTGCTCCACCGCGCAAAGCCGGGCGAGGCTGATCTCAGCTCGCTGCGCAACATCGCCTCGGGCGGGCAGGCGCTGCCGGTCAACCTGCTCGATGCGATCCGCGAGGCCTGTCCGCAGGCGGTGATGGGCACCGGCTACGGTATGACCGAGGCTTCTGGCTCACTCGCCCAGGCGGTGGGCGAGGACTTCCTGAGAAAACGCTCGTCTGCCGGGCGGGTGCTGCCGCTGGCGCAGGTGCGAATCGTCGCGCCGGATGGGACGGTTCAACCGACCGGCGCAAGCGGCGAAATCCAGCTCAAGGGCGCGATGGTGATGGCCGGATATTGGAACCGGCCCGAAGACACCGCTGCCGCCTTCACCGAGGATGGCTGGCTGCGCACCGGCGATGTCGGCTACATCGACGAGGAAGGCTACATCTTCATCGTCGACCGGGTGAAGGACATGGTCATCTCGGGCGGCGAGAACATCTACTGCGCCGAGGTTGAACGCGTGCTGGGCGAACTCGGTGGAGTCGGCGAATGCGCGGCCTTCGGCATCCCGGACGAACGGCTCGGCGAATTGCTGGTCGCGGTGGTGCGCGGTGAAGGGCTGACGGAAGCGCAAGTCAAGGCCTGGGTCGGCGAACGGCTGGCGCGCTACAAGGCACCCGGCCACGTTGCGATCGTGAGCGAGCCGTTACCGCGCAATCACGTCGGCAAGGTCGACAAGATCGTCCTGCGCGCCGCCTGGCCGAAGCTTTACGGAGAGCAATGAGATGGGTTTCCCCAAGGACATCGGCATCATCGACTGCATGCTCGGCATTCCCGAGGCCGAGGACCGCTCCGACTGGTTCACCGCCTTCCGGCCGCTGATCAAGGACGCCGAGACGCTCCAGCAGTTTTCCATGCCCGCGCAATACATGTTCAAGGACGTACCCCAGACCGGCCATGCCGACGACTACGTCACATGGACGGTCGAGCAGATGGACAAGCACGGCATCGCCCAGGCGCTGATCGGCTGGAACGAGAACGCCACCTCGCGCCGCGCCAAGGAAATGTATGGCGACCGGTTCTTCTTCGATCTGCCCTGCGATCCCAACAAGGGGATGGAGGAAGTGCGCCGCATCAAGCGCATCCATGCCGAAGTGGGCCTGTCGGCGATCAGCGTGTTCCCCGCCGGCACGCTGCCGCAGGTGGCGATCAATCACAAATACATGTTCCCGCTCTACGCCTGCGCGGTCGAACTCGACATCCCGATCTGCCTCAATGTCGGCATTCCGGGCCCGCGCATCCCGATGGAAACGCAGAAGGTCGAGCATCTCGACGAGGTGTGCTGGTTTTTCCCCGACCTGAAAATCGTGATGCGCCACGGAGCCGAGCCGTGGCAGGATCTCGCGGTCAAGCTGATGCTGAAGTGGCCGAACCTCTACTATTCGACCAGCGCCTTCGCCCCCAAGCACTACCCCAAGGCGATCATCGACTACGCCAACACGCGCGGCGCGGACAAGATCATCTACGCCGGATACTTCCCGATGGGCCTCAGCCTCGAGCGGATCATGTCCGACATGGAGAACGTGCCGCTCAAGGACGAGGTGTGGCCCAAGTTCCTGCGCGACAATGCACGCCGGGTTTTCAAGCTCTGAACGACTGACGGACAACCGGCGAGGCCGGGGAGGACAAGATGACTGATACCGCAACCGATGCCCGCACCGCGCCTGTGGCCGTGTGGCAGGTGCTCGAGAAGATGAGCAAGGAGGAGCGCGAGGCGTGGCGCGTGGCGGATATCGCCAACCGTCGCCCGGCCGCCGAGCGCAATCTCGACATCGGCTATCCGTTCGGCTGGTATCCCTTCATGCTCGGCCGCGATCTGGCGGTAGGCGAGGTCAAGCCAGCGCGCTATTTCGGGCGCGATCTGGCGGTCTGGCGCGGCGAAGACGGGCAGGCGCGCATGATGGACGCCTATTGCAAGCACCTCGGCGCGCATATGGGCCACGGCGGCAAGGTGCACGGCAACCTGCTCGAATGCCCGTTCCACGCTTGGCGCTATGACGGCGAGGAAGGGGTGGTCAAGGAGATTCCCTACGCCAAGGCGATCCCTCCGCAGGTCAAGCGCAAGTGTACCCGCACCTGGCACATCCGCGAAGCCAACCAGTGGCTGTGGGTCTGGTATCACCCCGAAGATGCAGCGCCGATCTACGACGTGGTCGAACTGCCCGAAGCCAGCGATCCCGACTGGACGCCCTACGACATCGTCGAATGGAAGATCTTCGGCTCGATCCAGAACATGGCCGAGAACGGGGTCGATTTCGCCCACTTCAAGTTCATCCACGGGACCGCCGAACTGCCCACCGCCGAGATGGAATGGGGCGAGTGGGACCGCGCTTCGGTAGTGCGGGCCAAGATGGGCACCCCCAAGGGCATGGTCGACGGGGCGATCACCAGCGCCGCGATGGGGCCGGGGCAGGCCTGGGTGCGTTTCACCGGCATCTGCGAGACCCTGCTGGTCGCCTGCATCATCCCGGTCGAGCAGGACGAGCTGCAGGTGATCTACTGCTACACCCAGCCGCGCGCGCAGGCCGAGGGGCCGATGGCAGGGGTCGCCCGCGCGATCATCCGCGACGTCAACAAGCAGCTCGATCAGGACAAGGTGGTGTGGGACCGGATGCGCTACGAACCCCATCCGATCATCTGCGACGGCGATGGCCCGATCCCGCATTTCCGCAAGTTCTATGCGCGCTTCTACGCCGCCGGTGACGGGGTTCCGGCCTCGCAGCGCAGCTGAGGAGCAAGGCCGATGATACCCGATCCGACCAAGGCCACCCGCCGCGCCGTTCTTGCCGGAGGGACCGCGCTGGCCGCTGTCGGCATGGCCGGGGGCGGGGTGGCTGGACAGGCGAAAGGAATGGGCGAGGTGCTGGACAGGCATGATGCGCTGGGGCTTGCCGATCTGGTCCGCAGGCGAAAGGCTTCGCCTAGCGAGCTGCTCGAAGCGGCCATCACCCGCGCCGAGGCGCTCAACCCGCGCTTCAACTTCATGGCGCAAAAGCACTACGACTTTGCCCGTGCCGAAATCGCCCGTGGCTTGCCCAAAGGCCAGTTCACCGGGGTGCCTTGGCTGCTCAAGGATCTGGCCGCCTATATCGAAGGCCTGCCGACCGAGGGCGGAAGCCGGATCAACAAGGGCCAGCGCGGGCTCTTCACCACCGAACTGGTCGCGCGCTATCGCCGCGCCGGACTGGTGGTTTTCGGCAAGACGACAACCCCCGAATTCGGGCTGACAGGTACCACCGAAAGCGCCCTGATGGGCCCCACGCGCAACCCCTGGAACCCCGCGCGGATTGCCGGAGGCTCATCGGGCGGCGCGGCGGCGGCGGTGGCAGCGGGCGTGATTCCGGCCGCCCATGCGAGCGACGGCGGCGGGTCGATCCGCATTCCGGCCTCGTGCTGCGGCCTGTTCGGGATGAAGCCCTCGCGCGGGCGCACGCCGATGGGGCCTTATCGTACAGAGGGCTGGGGCGGGCTTTCCACCCAGCATGTCATCACCCGGTCAGTGCGGGATTCGGCTGCGCTGCTCGACGTGACGCACGGGATCGAGCCTGGATCGCGCTATGCGGCCCCCACCCCCGACGGCACGTTCCTCTCGCAGGTCGGGCGCGCACCGGGGAAGCTCAGGATTGCGCTGATGCGCACACCCTCCAACGGCGCGCCGGTCGATCCCGAATGCATGCGGGTCCTGAACGAGACGGCGAAGCTGTGCGAAAGTCTCGGCCATCATGTCGAGGAAGCCGTGCCCAAGCTTGATGCAGCAGCGCTCGGTCAGGCCAGCTTCGTGCTGATCGCCTCGTCGCTGTCCGCCGATATTCTCGATCGCGCCAAGTCGCTGGGGATCGAAACCGGGCCGGATGTGCTCGAACCGATCACGCTGGCTTTCGTCGAGTACGGGAAGACCACCACCGGTTCCGATTTCGCGCGGGCCAACAACACCATGCAGGGTGCGGCGGTGACGGTGGGGCAGTTCATGGCGGATTACGATGTGATCCTCTCGCCGACGCTCGCGGCGCCGCCGCTCGAACTGGGGCGGATAAACCTCACGCCCGGCGTGCCGTTTGCCGAATGGGGGCAGCGCGCGGCGATGTTCTCGCCCTTCACCCAGATGGCGAATTTCACCGGTCAGCCGAGCATGTCGGTGCCGCTCGGCATGTCGGCCGATGGCCTGCCGATCGGGATGCTGTTCACTGGCCGCTATGGCGAGGAAGCGCTGCTCTTCCGCCTTGCCGGGCAGCTCGAAAGCGCCGCGCCCTGGGCCGGGCGGCGCGCGCAGGTCTGACAGACACCAGTTTTCCGGAGAACGAACGATGCGGGGATTGCAGGGCAAGGTGGGGGTGGTCGCCGGCGGCGGTCGCGGGATCGGCGCAGCCACCGCGCGGCGGCTGGCCGAGGAAGGCGCGAGCGTCGTTATCGGTGACATCGCCGAGGACTGGGCGAAGGAAACCGCCGAGGCCATCCGTGCCGAGGGCGGCAGAGCCATCGGCGTCCATCTCGACGGCACCAGCGCCGCCTCACAGGCTGCGATCGTGCAGGCGGCGCTCGACGAATTCGGCACCCTCGATTTCTACCACTCCAACCTCGCGGGCGGGACTGAGGGCGATATCGACGCGCTCCACTGCCCCGAGGAGGTGCTCGACCGCTCGTTCGCGATCAACACCAAGAGCCACATGTTCGCCACGCAGGCCGCGCTGCCGGTGATGCTTGAAAGGGGCAGCGGCGCGATGATCTACACCTCGTCTGGCGCGGCGATCGGGGGCAATGCCTTCCAGGTCGCCTACCCGATGACCAAGAACGCGATCCACGCACTGGTGCGCCATGTCGCGGCGAAATACGGCAAGAAGGGCATTCGCGCCAACGGGGTCAGCCCCGGCGTGGTGCTGACCGAGGCGGTCAAACAGCACCTCACCGAGGAGTATGTCGAGAATGCACTCAGGGGCGTGCCGCACACCCGGCTGGGCCAGCCGGAGGACATAGCGGCGGCGGTTGCCTTCCTCGCCTCGGATGACGGCGCATGGGTCAACGGGCAGGTCTGGCACGTCAACGGCGGCATGATCAAGCGCGACTGATGGAAACCGCGCCCCCCCGCTCGAACCCGTGGCTGGTGCTTGGCATCCTGCTGCTCATCTACATTTTCAACTTTGCCGACCGCTACCTGCTGACCGGGCTGGTTGGGCCGATCAAGGAGGAGTTCGGGGTTGGCGACAACCTTATGGGCCTCTTAATGGGGCCAGCCTTCGTGGTGTTTTACGTGCTGATGGGCGTGCCCTTCGCGCGGTTGGCGGATCGTTCCTCACGGGTGCGGATCATCGCTGGGGGATGCATGATGTGGAGCCTCGCGACGGCGGCGACGGGGCTTGCCAGCGGCCCGGTCAGCCTCGCACTGGCGCGGGTTGCAGTCGGGCTGGGCGAGGCGGCTTTCGTCGCGCCGGCCTATTCGCTGCTGTCCGACTATTTTCGGCCCGAACGCCGCGGCCTGGCCTTCGCCATACTGGGTCTTGCAACCTACATCGGCCAGATTGCAGGGCAGGCGGGCGGACCGGCGATCGCTGAGGCGACCGACTGGCGCATGGCCTTCTTTGCGATCGGGCTACCGGGCATTGTCCTAGGATTGATCGCGCTGGCGGTGGTTAAGGAGCCACCGCGCGAAGGGCAGATCGAGGGCGAGGTGCAGGTGATCGTCCCGCTCGGCAAATTGACCGCGATGCTGGGGCGAACCCCCAGCTTCATGCTGATGGCGGTGGGCTTCGGGCTCGGGATCATGTCGGGCATCTCCTTCGGCTACTGGGGGCCGGAACTGTTCGCGCGCAGCTTTGCTATCGATCCGGTCGAGGCGAAGACCGCCTTTGCAGTCAATTTCGGCATGTCGGGACTTATCGGGATGCTCGGCTTCGGGGTGCTGGCCGACCGGCTGTCCAAACGCAACCGTGCCTGGCCGGCGCTGCTTTCGGCCATAGCGCTCGGCGCAGCGACGGTGCTGGTGGTGGCGACGGTATGGGCACCCACCTTCGCTATCGCCAAATGGCTGGCGATCCCCTGTGGCCTACTTGGCGGCGGGTGGTCGGTGGGGCTGTTCGCAGCGCTCCAGTACATGCTGCCCTCGGCCTACCGGGCCAGCGCCACTGCGCTGTTCGTCGCGGTGACGACCTTGCTAGGCTACTTCATCGGCCCGTGGCTGACCGGAGCGCTCAGTGAGAGCTTGGGCGATAATGCCGCCTCGCTGCAACAGGCGCTGACCATCATCGTGCCAGTCGGTCTGCTGGCAGGGCTGCTGGCCTTTCTCGCGGCAAGCCGGCTCGAGCGCGACCGGATCGCGCTGTCCGAAGCGGCATGAGCGCAGCCTCTGCCTGCGGGCTTTTGTGATGCCGCCGCGACGCAGAACGCTTGCCCGTCAGCTTGACGAGGCGTCAAATTCGGAGTTTGTGGGCAATATGTCCAACGACTTCCAGATTGACGATGCCGACCGCGCGATCGTCGAGCAGCTGCGGCTGAACGGCCGGGCGACCAACCAGCAGATCGCCAATACGCTTGGCCTCACCGCAGCGACCGTATCGGCCCGCATCCGGCGGATGGAAGACGCCAACAAGCTGCGCGTCGTAGCGGTGTCCGACTTCTCGGCGCATGGCTACAACGTGTTGATGGAGGTCGCGATTGAGGTCGATGGCCGTCCGGCGATCGACGTAATCGAGGAGCTGGTCCAGTTCCCCGAAGTGTTCGCCGCCCATCTGGTGACCGGACGCTATGACATCGACATCCTGGTCGCGCTGCACGATTTCGATGAGCTGCCCGACTTGTTTCTCAACAAGTTCGGCAAGATCCCCGGCATCCGATCTATGGTTCCGGCCATCGCGGTCGACGTAATCAAGTACAAGTTCGACGTTGCCCCGATCGATGCGAGGGAAGAGGTATGAGCATAGCCCAGCTTGACGAACTCGATCGCCAGCTGATCGAGGCGCTCGCCCGCGACGCACGGGTATCGAACCGCAAGATCGCACTGGATCTGGGCGTTACCGAAGGCACTGTGCGCGGGCGCATCAAGCGGCTCCAGCAGGACGGCCTGATTTCCTTTACCGCGATCACCAGTTTCGGCCTGGCGGACTCGGCTCGGATGGCGTTCATCGGGGTGGAAGTGAATGTCAGCGACGTGCGCGGCGTCGCTGAGCGCATTGCCGAGCTGCCCGCCGTCAATGCAGTGATGATCACTATGGGGCGGTTCAACATCCTCGCCATCTGCCTGTTCAACTCGCTCGACAATCTGCTCGAACTCGCCTCAAACCAGATACTCTCGATGCCCGGCGTGCATCACGTCGAAACCTCAATCGCGGTCAAGACCGTCAAGTACAACGCCCGCGTCGTGCGGATCACCGCAGCCGATCGTGCGCGGATCGAGACGCTCGATGACGATGCGTAATATTGAGATATATAAATTACGCGAATGCGATAAATAGACTATTTTCGGCTTGCCCATACGTAGACCTATTGCAAAACTCCTGCGTTTCCCTTAGGAGAGTCGAAACTCTTGGAGGGAGAGGCATGGCGACCACTGCAGATTATGGCTTGGGCGATTTCACCTACCCGCGCGGCTGGTTCATGGTCGCGCGCTCGGACGAGGTCGGTTCGACCCCGCTCTCGGTGCGCTACTTCGGCGAGGACATGGTGCTCTACCGCGGCGGGCAGAGCGGCAAGGTCTTCATGATCGAGGCCTATTGCCCGCACATGGGCACGCACCTTGGCCGCAACACCACCTCCTATGTCGTCAAGGACGGCGAGCATGTGCAGGGCGACAATATCCGCTGCCCCTATCACGGCTGGCGCTTCGGGCCGGACGGCAGGGTCAACCAGATCCCCTATTCGCCTGCCCCGATCCCGAAGTCGGCCTGCGTCAAGAGCTGGAAGGTGGTCGAGCGCGCCGGTTGCCTCTGGGCCTGGCACGATCCCGAAGGACTGGAACCCGATCACGAGTTGCCGCCTTTCGAGAATTACGATGCGCCCTTTTGGGTCAACTGGAATGTGCGCGAGCTGGGTGAACTCGCCTGCCACCCACAAGAGGTGGTCGACAACATGGCCGACAAGGCGCACCTTGAACCGGTGCACGGCTCGATCGCGATCGACAGCTTCGAGAACGCCTTCGAAGACCACGTCTGCCGCCAGATCCTCTCAGCCGGGCACCGCACGCTGGCGGCTGACGGCGGGGAGCCGATGACCAACGATACCTGGTATGTAGGCCCCGGTATTCTCCAGTCGGTGATGATCGGCGCCAACCCCTCGCACATGCTGATCGCGCATACGCCGATCGACGACGGGGTGATCAAGGTGTGGTACGGACTGATGGTCAAGGTCGGCAACCAGATGCCGACCGAGGAAGACCGCGCGCTCGCCTCGTCCTACGAAGAAGCCGGGGTCGATGCCTTCGCGCAGGATTTCGAGATCTGGTCGAACAAGCGCCCGTGCATCCACCCGATGATGGTGCGCGGCGACGGGCCGTTTGACAAGGTGCGGATCTGGTATCGCCAGTTCTACAACCCGCGCGCGCAGGCCAAGACCTTCCAGGCGCGGGTCAATGGCCGCTACACCACTCGCGGCACCAAGTCCGCCCCGTGGGAGACCGCCGCCTGACGGGCGTTGCGGACTTAGAGCACGCATCAAAAAAGGGCCGCCTCCATCGCCGGAGCGCGGCCCTTTTGCTTTGCGCGCGGCAATCAGGTGGCGGTCGCGCCGCCGTCGACCACCAACGGATGACCGGTGACGAAGCTCGCCTGATCCGAACACAGCCACAGTACCGCGGCAGCGATCTCCTCGGCTTGCCCCATGCGGCCCATCGGGGTCATGCCGTCCATCACCTTGCGGATTTCGGGATTGGCGGTGAGCGGCGCGGTCATTGGGGTTTCGATCACGCCGGGACAGACTGCGTTCACCCGGATACCTGCCTTGGCCCAGCGCAGCGCGCCGTGGCGGGTGAGGCCGATCACGCCGTGCTTGGTCGCGGTGTAACCCGGCTGCGCGCCATTGCCGACCAGCCCGTTGATCGACGAGGTGTTGACGATCGCGCCCTTGCCCTGCGCCAGCATCACCTCTGCCTCCTCGCGCATGCAATACATCACGCCCGACAGGTTCACCCCGATCGCCCGCGCCCACACCGCGTCGTCATATTCGTCCGCACCCATGTTGTTGATGCCGGCATTGTTGTGGGCGAAATCGAGGCGGCCATAGTCCCTCACCGCGCGGGCGATCAGCGCCTTGACCTCGGCCGCCTCGGCCACGTTGCACCGCTGGTAAAGCGCGGTGCCTCCGGCGGCGGCGATCATCGCGGCGGTTTCCTCGCCACCTGCATCATTGACGTCGGAGACCACCACTGCCGCGCCAGAGGCGGCGAAGGCCAGCGCGGTCGCGCGGCCGATCCCGCCGCTGGCGCCGGTCACCAGCGCAACCTTGCCATCAAACCCGTAATTCATCCCGCCTCTCCTTGATATGCGTAACAATTAGGCTACAAGATAACGCAAAGAATGGTCAATGACCGATTTAAGGGATAGGATTCGAATGGTTGATGCCCTTCTGGCCCCGACTCGGCTGGGTGACATCCGGCTCGCCAACCGCATCGTCATGGCCCCCATGACCCGCGACCGGGCAGGACCGGACGATGTGCCGACCGATCTCATGGTAGAATATTACGCTCAGCGGGCAAGCGCGGGGCTGATCGTCACCGAGGGCGTGCAGCCTAGCCCTGCGGGGAAGGGTTACTGGCGCACGCCGGGCATTCACTCGGAGGAACAGATCGCGGGCTGGCGCAAGGTCGCCGGGGCGGTTCATGCAAAGGGCGGGCGGATCGTGATGCAGTTGATGCATTGCGGGCGGGTGGTGGTGCCGGCCAATCGCGGTTTCGAGGCGGAAGTGATCGCGCCCTCGGCGATACCCTGTCCGGTGCCGGTTCCAGGGCCCGACGGCACGCCAATGCCCTGTGCAAAACCTAGCGCGCTTGCTGCAGACGAAATCCCCGCCCTGCTCGCCGAATATGCCGAGGCCGCGTGCAACGCGATCGCTGCCGGGATGGATGGGGTCGAGCTACATTGTGCCAGCGGCTACCTCGTCAACCAGTTTTTCAATCCTGCCAGCAACCACCGGACCGACGAGTATGGCGGATCATCGGAGAACCGTATCCGCTTTCCCGTCGCGGTGCTCGCCGCGCTGGCGGGGGCGGTCGGGGCAGGGCGCGTCGGTTTCCGCATTTCCCCTGGCAACCCCTATAACGGCATGGATCCGTCCGATCCTGCGGCAACCTTCGTGCCGTTTCTCAGGGCTGCCGCGCCGCTGGGCCTCGCCTATTGCCACGTTGTCGACATGGGGCTGGACGATCTCGATACGCTGGCGATGGTGCGCGATGCCTTCGGCGGGCCAGTGATCGCCAACAACAACCTCAAGCCCGACAGCGCCGCCGCGCTCATAGCAGCAGGCTGCGCCGAGGCGGTGAGCTTCGGGCGCGCCTTCATCGCCAATCCCGACCTGGTGGAGCGCATCCGCGCCGGCGCGCCCCTCGCCAAACCGGACTACAGCCTGCTCTACACCGGCGAGGAACGCGGCTACACAACCTACCCGGCGATGGTTGCAGGAGAGACAGCATGACCGCCAACCCCACATCTGGCCGCTATTCGCACCTGCTCTCGCCGGGCCGGATCGGCGCGCTCGAAATGCGCAACCGCATCCTCGTCACCGCGATGGGCGTCAGCCTGTCGGAGCCCGACGGCACAGTTGGTGAGCGGCTGATCGCCTATCACGAGGAGCAGGCCAAGGGCGGAGCGGGGCTGATCATTACCGGGGTCGCCGGGGTCGCATGGCCGACCGGCGCGGTGCAGCCGAACCAGACCGCGATTTCCGACGATCGCTTCCTGCCCGGCCTCAGCGCGCTGGTTGAACGCGTACACGCCCACGGCGCGAAGATCGCCGCCCAGCTCCATCATGGCGGACTGGTGGCCGGATACTCCGCCGATGCCTTTGGCGAGGAGCTCTGGGCGCCGTGCTATCCGCCGCCGTTCAAGGGCGATTTCATCGACTATTTCCTGCCCGAGGAAATGAAGGCCTTCAGCGGCAAAGTGCCGCAGATCCGGCTGCTCACCCGCGAAGACATCGACCACGTGGTCGAGCAGTTCGGCGCCGCCGCCGCGCGCGCCAAGCAGGCCGGGTTCGACGCCATCGAGCTCCACGCCGGACACGGCTACCTGATCTCGTCCTTCATCTCGCCGAAAACCAACACCCGGACCGACGAATACGGCGGCTCGCTCGAAAACCGCACCCGGCTGCTGATGCGGGTGATCGCGGCGATCCGCGAGGCCGTTGGCGTGGACTTCCCGCTATGGGTCAAGCTCGATTCGGTGGAAGTCGGCAAGGAGGGCGGCATTACCCTCGATCTCGCGATCGAAACCGCGCGCATGGTCGAGGCGGCGGGTGTCGATGCGATCACCGTCAGCGCCTATCACGATGGCGGACAGGGCAAGCTGCATTCGGCCAGCAATATCCCGCACGAGCCGGAAACCAACATCCCCGCAGCCGCCGCGATCAAGGCCGCGGTCGGCGTTCAGATCATCGCTTCAGGCCGGGTCGAGCCGGAAGCGGGTGACCGCCACATTGCCGAGGGCGTTTACGATTTCCTCGCCATGGGCCGCAAGCTGCTGGCCGATCCGCACCTGCCCCGCAAGATCGCCGGCAATGCGCCCGAAAGCGTGCGCCCCTGCGTCTATTGCTACACCTGCGTTTCGACCGCCTACGTGCGCGAGCCGCTGCGCTGCGCGGTCAATCCCGAGACCGGCTTCGAGTGCGAGCGTGCCGCGCCGGAAGTGGCGGGCAAGCGTTACGTCGTGATCGGCGGCGGGCCGGGCGGGATGGAGGCGGCGCTGCGGCTCGCCGAGGCGGGCAACCGTGTCACCCTGATCGAACAGGGCGCGCGGCTCGGCGGGACGCTGCGCATCGCGGCGCTCGCCTATCCCGCCAACGAGCGCCTGCTCGACTGGCTGGTGCGCGAAATCGGGCGTTCGTCGGTCGAGGTGCGGCTGGAGACCACCGCCACGCCCGAACTGCTGCGCAGCCTCGCGCCCGATGCGGTGATCGTCGCAACCGGCGCGCGGCGTGACATGCCCGCGCTGGCCGGGGGCGATCTGCCGCACGTGTTCAGCGGCGACGACATGCGCAGGCTGCTGCTCGGCGAGGGTTCGGACGAACTGAAGCGCAAGACCGGGCTTGCCACGCGCCTTGCGACGAAGATCGGCGCGGCGACGGGGATCACCGCCAATCTCGATTTCGTGCGCACCGCCTCGCGCCGCTGGATGCCGCTGGGCAAGCGGATCGCCATCATCGGCGGCGAGCTGGTGGGGCTGGAGCTGGCCGAATTCCTGCACGAGCGCGGGCGCGAGGTGACCGTGCTCGAACCCGCCCCACGGCTCGGCAAGGGGCTGCTGCTGGTGCGCCGGATGCGCCTGATCGCCGAACTGCGCGAACACGGCGTAGCGATGCATGGCGGGGTCAAGGATCTCCTGATCGGCGAAAGCGACGTGACCTTCACCGATGTCGGGGGCGAGGCGCGCATGGTGGCGGCCGACAATGTGATCGTGGCGATGGGGGCGAGCGGCGATGTGGCGCTGGCCGAACGCCTGCGGGCCGAGGGCTTCACGGTCGAGACCGTCGGCGACTGCAACGGCGTGGGCTATATCGAAGGCGCTATCCGCGGCGCGGCTCAGACGGTCGCGCGGCTGCTTGGGGCCTAGGCTCAGCCCCCGCCGCATTCCGCAGCGCCCGCCTGTTCGGGCGAGGCAGCCTGCTGCATCGCTGCCACATCGAAGCGCACCAGCCCGAACAGGGTGGTGTACATCAGAGCCCCGCCCTCGTCGGTCTTGAGCCCGGTGAAAGCGCCGTTGAAGCGCGGGTCGGTGCCACCGTCGATCGACATCACCAACCCGCCGTCGTCGCGGTCGAAGCCGAGCTGGAACAACCGCCCGGGCCGGGCTTCGAGCGTGCCATTGAGCACCACCATCCGGCTCCCGCGCGACAACAGCGGGACGGTGGCAATGGTGCCGACATCGCGGCGCTGCCAGACCGCCCGCCAGCGATCCGCGCGCATGTCCCAGCGATACATCGCGATGCCGCGCGGCAAGGGACGCACCGTTCCTGCCAGCAGTCCGCGGGTGAAGCTGCCGGATATCGGCATCGGCTTGGACCCGCCCGACAGGATTGAGTTGATCACGAAGGCATTGCCATCGTCCGCCACCACCGATTGTTCGGACTGCACAACCGGAAAGTCCGGGCCGAAGTCGACTGTGATCTGGTCGGCAATGCGGGGCGAGAGCGTGCCGGGGCGCTGGCGCCAATCCTTCGGCAAGCCGTTGCGCCAGAAGGCGACCAGCCGCATCTTGCGTGCGCCGTCGGTCAGGATCACGAGTTCGTCGTCGTCCTCGCCAAAGCCCATCAGCGTCGGGGTCGCGCCGGTGCCGTCGGCGATCTTGCCGGTCGGCAACCGCTCGCCGGGATCATAGGCCGCTTCCCACGCCCCGCTCTCCGGCTCCGTGCCGATCCGGCCCGCATCATCGACGGCAAGGCGATAGAGCTTGCGGTTCGAGGCAATGTAAACCGCCCCGCCGCCAAGCTCCGGGCTGGTGGCAAAGCCGTTGGTGAAGACCTCGCCTTCAGGCGCGCGGTAGGTGTCGATGACGGCAAAGCTGTCGCGGTCGAGCGTGGCGATGGTGCCGCCCAGTGTGCTGACCACCAGATAGCCGTTGAACGTCATGCCGAGCCCGAATACGCTGTCGGCGGGGAAGATCGTCGCAGCGCGGGCGCGGGCATCGTCGAACAGACTGTCGGGCAGGCGCACCTGCTGCGGCGGGGCGAGGCCTGAGAACGGATCGGCCGGGTCGAGATTGTCGATCCGCACCAGCCCGCGCGCATTCGCGCCGATGAAGCCGTGGTCGCGGGTGAACAGCGAATAGAGCACGCCCTGTGCGACCTGATCCTCGACCGCCGTCTGCAAGCGATTGGGCTGGCGGGCGATGGCAGTGCCGATCGCCGCCTCGTCGCCGCTCGCCAGCAGGGCCGCCAGTTCGTCGGCCAGCGCGCTGCGGGCGGCGACAGATTGCGGACGATAGCCCGGCAGTGCCATGCGGACCGGCTGCCGCGCGATCTCGACAAAGGCGCCATCCACAAGGTGCAGCTTGCGCAGCGCCGTACCCGAGAAGAACCACACCACCCGCTTGCCGCCAACGTCCGCATCATAGGCCGGTATGCCGAGTGTGTCGGCATAGGCGACCGCGGCTCCACCGGCGGTCAGGCAGTAATGCCCGCGCGGCACGGCGGCAGGGGTGCTGTCAGTGGCCGCATCGTTCCAGTGGCTCTGGTTGTTGGGGCTGTCGGCGAGGAAGGGGTTGCGCGGAAAGTCGCCCGCGGTGGCGCTGGTCGGCACCGCAAGAAGGCTTGCCAGCAGGGCGGCAAACCTGGCCAGACGGGATCTTGTCATTGCAGGGCCCTCCTTTGAAAGAAGTTGGGCCGGAGCATTGCTGCTCCGGCCCGCTATCGGCACCGCCCACCCCCGTGAGGCGGCGCTCAGTAGTTGAACCCGAAGGTCACGCCGAAGGTGCGCGGCAGGCCGAAAATGCCGCCCGCATAGCCGAGTGGGCCGAAATCGATCCCGCGGAGCAGGTTGTTGTCGTCGAACAGGTTCTTGCCCCAGATCATGATCCGCGCTTCGCCGCCGCTGAGCGGGATCTTGTCAATGACGATCTGCGCATCGACGAGGTTTACGTTGTCGCCGCGGATCTGTTCGTTGAAGGGCGAGGAGATCGTGTTGTTGAAGCTGTATTTGCCGTCTTCGTAGGTGTAGCCGACGCGCGCCCGCAGCTCGGTTCCGTTCGAGCCGAGCGGGAAGACCGCGTTGGCAGCGAAGTTCGCGGTGAAGGGCGAGGTATAGGCGGGCCGCGCGAAGGCAGCGATGTTCTGCACCCCGTCGGCCGCAACGACCGGCTGCCCGGCGAGCAGTTCCTTGAACTTCACATCGACATACCCGATCGAGCCGTCAAACGAGAATGTGTTGGACACAGCCGCCTGGAAGTCAGCCTCGATCCCGGTGTATTCGACCTTGCCCGCGTTGCGCACCACCGACTGGAAGGTGCCCTGGCCGGTCAGGGTGGGCTGGAACACCGCAAGGCCTTCGAAGATGTTGTGATAGCCTGCCACATTGAGACGTAGACGGCGATCGAACAGCTCGGTCTTTACGCCGAGTTCGTAGGAGGTGACTTCTTCCTCGTCGAAGTTCGGCACGCTGCCGTCGGTCGACAGCGGGTCGGAGGCATTGAAGCCGCCCGAGCGATAGCCGGTCGCCACGCGCGCATAGACGCTGGCTTCCGGGCTGAATTCGTACCGGCCCATCAGGTTCCACGTCAACTTGCTGAAGCTCGCGTCACCCACCTGCGGCGTCGCGAGCGGTGCCGCTCCGTTCTGGGTGCGGATGATGCCCTTGTCGTCCCAGGTGTAGCGTGCGCCAGCGGTGATGCTCGCCCCGCTGTCACGCCCGCCGGGGTAATAGGTGACCTGGCTATAGACCGCCTTGGAGTCCGCGTCGGCCGAATAGGACAGCGTCGCCGGGGTCACGACAAGACGGTAACGCGCCGGGTTGGAGGCCTGGAAAGCCCCGGAAAGGGGGCCGAAATTGCTGAACACGGCTGTGTTCGTGTCGAGCACGAAGCCGCTGAGCTGCGGGTTGAGCTCCGAACCCTCTTCCCAGAAATAGAAGCCGCCCACGACCCAATCGAGCGTGTCGGTATCACCCGAGAACTCCAGCTCGGCCTGAAATTGTTCGTGGCGCCGATCATTGCTGGTCGTGAACAAGCCGGCGTTGGTGGTCGGTACCGGCAGGCCGGCAACGAAATCGATCGTTGCTTGGGGCGTTCCCTGCGGGAAAACAAAGGGCAGCAAGGCCTGCGCCGGGGTGCCGGCAAAACCGTTGAACAGGGTTGACTGCGAGAAGGCCGGGCCGCTGAAATCGCCCATCCCATCGAAATCGGTGCCATTGATGGTGTTGTTCCAGCGTCGGTAACCGGTCACCAACTTTGCGGCGAAGCCACCGAAATCATTGTAGATCTGGAAGTTGTGGCCCCAGATTTTATCGCGCGTCGGCTCGTTGTCATCGAGGCAGATCCGATCGCGGAACGCGCGGGTTGGCACCGCTAGCGCAGCGCATCGCGGATCGGTGAAGGTCGCATTGGCGAGATATTGCGCAACCGGTGCCTGCTGGGTCTGGACGATCTGGACGCCGTTCACGGTCAGTGGCGGGCGCGGGGTGCCGTCGGCCACGTTGGTCAGCTGGAAAGCGAGAGGCGTACCGTCAGTTCGAGTCCAGTCGAAGATGTACTGGACATAGCCTGTCGTTCCGATGTCAGCCCGGAGCGCGCCGCGGAACGAATCGGTCTTGAACGAGCCGGGATCGCGGGAATCGCGACTTTCCATCAAATCGTCCACCGTGCCGTCCCGCTGACGGCGGGCATAGGACAGCGTCGCCTTGATTGCGCCGCCGATCAGGCCGGTATCGACAGCAATGCGGCCGTTGAAGGCATTGTAATTGCCGTAGCCGATTTCGGTGCGGATGCCGAATTCATCGCTCGGCGCGCGGGTCACGAAGGCGATTGCGCCGCCGGTGGTGTTGCGGCCGAACAGCGTGCCCTGGGGGCCGCGCAGTACTTCGACCCGCTCGACCTCGGCCATGTCCATGCCGCTGGCACCTGAACGCGCGATGTAGATGCCGTCAAGATAAAGGGCATTGGCGGTATCCAGGCCGAAAGTCTCGCTCGCCGGGCTGGTGATCCCGCGCATCGAGATGACCGCAGCATTGTTGCTGGACTGACCGGTTATGACAGTGACGTTCGGGGCAAGGCCGCTCAGGTCACGCGCATCGTTGACTTGAAGCTGCTGGAGCTTTTCGCTGCCCAGCACCGAAATTGCCAGCGGCACTTCCTGCAGGTTCTGTTCGCGCTTCTGCGCGGTCACCACGATTTCACCGATCGTGGCCCCGGAGGCCGGTTCGGCGTCCTGCGCAGCCAGCGGCATGGCCGTAACGGCAAGGCTTGTTCCCACAAGCAGCCGCATCTTTGCGGCGCGGCTCAAAGCAGATTTCATAGAGAATCCCCTCCTCCTATCGGCACCTTTGCAGTGCTCCACAGCGTGGGATTGCATTAATGCGTAAAAATTGTCAATCAATGATACGCATTGTGATAAGATTGTGGGAATGAATGCCGTAGATAGGGCGATTTTTATGGGGTAATGTGCCGATATTTGCGCTGCAGCCAGAGGCGCGCAGGTGCCGGAATCGCGCTCTTTTGGAAAAGATTTCCTGGCCGCGGGGGCGCACCGCATAACTCGCCCTCCACCGCCCGAAGGTGTGGACAGGGCCGTCGCGGCCCGCCGTTCGATCCGGCGGTTTAATGCCTGTCCCCTGGACGTGGCGCTGTTGCGCAACCTTCTCGGGCAGGCGCCTTGCTGCATCTGCGTGCCGGTCTGCACGGCATCTGCACGGCAATCGCGCTGAAACCGCATAGGGGCCGCGGCAACTTCTCGATCTCCATCGGCAAACAGGCCTGCGAGCAGATGGAGACCATGCATGACACTTGCCCCCACTCAACCGACCCGATCCCGCTTTAGTTTCGCGATCAAGGCAGGCGCGGCCATCGGTTTGCTGTTGCTCGCTGATGGGCTGCTTTATGGATATCAAGGCGGAGCGGTGCTTGGGCTGTTCGCGCTGGTGTGGGTGGCGGTGCTGGCGCTGGCGCGTCCCGCGGTGCGCCGGGCGCGCGGGGGCTGGGCGGCTCTGGCGCTGGCGGCGCTGTATGCAGCCGCGCTGATCCATGATCCGGGGCCGCTGGCGACGTTGCTGTTGCTCGCCGCGATCGGGACGGCGGCGTTGCTGCCGGGCCATGTATTCGACCATGCCGGGCTGTGGGCGCTGCGCCTCATCATGCTGGGCTTGAAGGCGCCCTTACGCCCCCTGAGGGATGGCTGGCGGCTGGCGAGCCTTTCGGGGAATGGGGGTTTGCTGGGCAAGGCGATGATCCTCAACATTGTGCTGCCGCTGACGGGTGGAGCGCTGTTCCTTGCCCTGTTCGCCAGCGCCAATCCGGTGCTGGATCAGGCATTGTCAGGGATCACCCTGCCGGATCTTTCGGCGCTGATCGGCCATGTCTTCCTGATGGGGCTGGTGCTGGTGTTCGTGTGGCCGACGCTGCGCCCGCGCGCGCTGCGACTGGCGGGAGGTGCAGGCGGGGCAGGGTTAGGGCTTGGACAGCGCTGGCCCCATCCTTCTGTGACCATGATGCTGATGGCGCTGGCAGTGTTCAATGCGGTGTTCGCGCTGCAGAACGCGCTCGACATCGTCTTCCTGTGGAGCGGCGCGCCGTTGCCCGTGGGCGTGACGCTGGCTGAATATGCCCATCGCGGCGCCTATACCTTGATTGCCACGGCGCTGCTGGCTGGGCTGTTCGTGCTGGTCGCGCTGCGCCCGGGATCGCAGGCCGCTGGCACGCCGCTGGTGCGCGTGCTGGTGCTGGTGTGGGTGGGGCAGAACCTGCTGCTGGTGGCATCGAGCATCCTGCGCCTTGCTGATTACATTGCCGCCTATTCGCTGACCGAGTGGCGGATTGCAGCGCTGGCGTGGATGTTGCTGGTGGCGAGCGGGCTGATGCTGATCTGCTGGCGGCTGATGACGGGCCGATCGGCGGCCTGGCTGATCAACGCCAACGCACTGGCGGCCGGGGCGGTCCTGACTGCGGCGAGCCTGGCCGATACCGGGGCAATCGCGGCGCGATGGAACGTCGATAACCTGCGCGATCCGGCGCAGCTCGACCTGTGTTATCTGGAGCGGCTGGACAGTTCCGCGCTGCTTCCGCTGATCGACCTTGCGCGGGCGCCGGTTGGCCCGGCGATGCGCGACCGTGCGGCTTACCTCAGTGTGAGAGCGCACCGGCGTCTTGCCGCGCAGCAGGCCGATTGGCAGAGCTGGACCTTGCGCGGCGCGTTGCGTCTGGCCGAGGCCGAGGCGAAACTGGCAGCCGCGCCGCTTGCCCAGCCGCGCGCTGCGCGTCATGGCCGGACATGCGGGGGCGAGATCCTGCCGCCGCCTGCGCCGCCGGTCACGCTGCCAACTGCGCCATTGACGCAAGACGAAAACCCGTGATGCTTGCCGCCATGGAGCGCACCATCCTTGTCGTCGATGACGATCCCCACATCCGCCAGCTGCTGGTCTTCGCGCTCGGCAAGGCGGGGCTGGCGGCGGTCGAGGCGGAAGATGGCGAGCAGGCTCTTGCCCGGATCACCGCCGATGCACCGGATCTGGTCATCCTCGATATCAACATGCCGCGCATGGACGGGCTGGAGGTGTGCCGACGCGTGCGCGCCGCCAGCGCCGTGCCGATCCTCTTCCTGTCCTCGCGCGATGACGAGATCGACCGGGTGTTGGGGATCGAACTGGGGGCGGATGATTATGTGGTGAAGCCCTTTTCCCCGCGCGAGGTTGTGGCCCGCACGCAGGCGATCCTGCGCCGTGCCTCAGGCGTAACTGGCGCTCATGCCGGCGTGTCGGCGGATGAAGGCAAGCTCATCCAGCATGGCTGTCTGAGGCTCGATACCGAGAGCTGGCGGGCGAGCTGGGATGACCGGGACGTGGCACTGACCGTCACCGAATTCGCGCTGCTGCGCACCCTTGCCGCGCGGCCCGGCAAGGTCTTCAGCCGCGATGAAATCATCGACCGGCTGCACGGCCCCGGATTTGCGGTCACCGATCGCACGATCGACAGCCACATCCGCAATCTGCGCGCCAAGTTCGCCGCTGTCGGCGCAGAGAGCCTGATCGAGACGCGGCCCGGCATCGGTTATGCGCTTGGAGCTTGTCGGGGTTCCGGCGCGACATGATCCGCGCAGCGAAGGCATGGCTCAAGGCCCGCTGGCCGCGGCTGCGGCTGCGCACCATCGTCTTTGCCACGCTGTTCACTGTTGCCGCGCTGCCGGGAATCGCGGCGATGTTCCTCAGGGTCTACGAGAATACGCTGGTGCGCCAGACCGAGGCGGAGCTGGTTGCGCAAGGGGCGGCGCTGGCGGCGGCGGCTGAGGCCATGTGGCCGGGAGCGGCCGAGCGAACAATCCCCGATCCGCAGGATTTCCGGCCCGAGGTGCCGACCATTGATCTTAGCAGCAGCGCGATCCTGCCCGAACGGCCCGCACCGCAAACAACTGCGACTGCACCCGAACCTGAGGCAGTGGCAGCCGCGCGTGCGCTGGCACCGGTGGCGGCGCGCACCCGGCAGGTGACATTATCGGCGATTGTCCTGCTCGATCAAAAGGGGCAGGTCGCCTCGATCAAGAACCCCGGAAGCCTCGCCGCCCTGCCCGAAGTGCGCGCCGCACTGGCAGGGCGGCCGGAAACCGTGCTGCGCCGCAACGGCGATTACCGCGCCACTTACAACTTCGAATGGCTCAGCCGCGCCGCCGCCTTGCGGGTGCATCATGCGCGGCCGATCATGGTCGAAGGGCGCGTGGTCGGGGTGTTGCTGCTGTCGCGTTCGGCGCGGGCGCTGTTCAAGGGGCTCTATGCCGATCGCGGCAAGATCGCGCTGGGGATTGTCGCCATTTTCGGCCTGCTGATCGTGCTGTCCGGCGTGCTGTCACGCGGGATCGTGCGCCCGGTCGAGGCACTGGCCCGCGCCAGCCGCGCGCTTGCCTCGGGGCGGCAGGAGTTTCCCGATCCGCCGCGCACCGCAGCGATCGAGATTCAGGCGCTCTACGCCGATTTCGCCCGCATGGCCGAGGCGATCGAGCGGCGCTCGCGTTACCTGCGCGATTTCGCCCATGCGGTGAGCCACGAGTTCAAGACCCCGCTGGCGGGCATCAGAGGCACGCTGGAAATCCTCGGCGATCATGGCGACACGATGGCGACGGATGAACGCCGCCGTTTCCTTGCCAATGCCGATGCCGATGCGGCGCGGCTGACGATGCTGACGTCGCGTCTGCTGGAGTTGGCGCGTGCCGATCTCAGCGCCGATGATGCGGCGGGACGTGCCGATCTGGGCGCGGTGCTGCGGCGGCTGCGGGATGCTTATGGAAGCGAGAGTTTTGCCGTGGAAGCAGCAGTCCCCGCTGGCCTGCCGCTGCTGGCAATCCGCGAAGCGTCGCTTGAGGCAATTGTCAGCGCGCTGATCGACAACAGCCGGCAGGCGGGCGCAAACCTGATCGGTTTTGCGGTGCAGCCCGACCTGAGCGCAGGGGCGGTGCGGATCATTGTCACCGACGATGGCCCCGGCATCCCCGCTGCCGACCGCGAGCGGATCTTCGAGCCGTTCTTCACGACTCGGCGCGCAAGTGGCGGCAGCGGGCTGGGCCTGTCGATCGTCAAGTCGCTGATCGAAGCGGCTGGCGGCACGCTGCGGCTGGCGGACGGCGAGGGCGGGGCGAGCTTCGTCCTCACCCTGCCGCTCGCCCGCTGACGGCCCGCGCTTACTCCCAGATCTTCCGCGTCTCGCCGATGGTCGCCTCGCGGATCTGCGCGCGGTGGAAGGGCAGGCGATGCCAGCGCTTTTCCGCATAGGCGCGGGTCTGGTCGGCAAAGTGGGGCGAGGCGGGATTGGTGGACTGCGAGTAGCTCAGGATCGCATCGGCGACCGGGCCGCTCTCGTCGAAGCCGACGATCTGGATATAGCTTGTCCCATGCACCGGCATCAGCCCGCCATAGGGTGCGGGGCGCGCGTCCTGATAGTTGAGCACGCCCGCCGTTCCGGGGCCGCCGTGGATGGCGATGGCTTCATTGCCTGCCATGACGCGCTGCACCGAGCCCCATGGCGCATCGAGCGCAATGCCTGCCTCGTCAAGTTCGGTCACGGCCTCGGCCAGCGCGGTGAGCAGATTCTCGCCCTTGGCACCATCGGTGGCGAGGGTGTTGGGGGTGGCGACGGGATTGCCCGCGTCGAAGGGAACCTGCCACAGGCCCGGCAGCTTGGCCGCCCTCGCCCAGAAGGCGCGGAACAGCGCCGCGCCGCGGCTGTCTGCCTCATATCGGCGGTCCCACTGGCCCAGCACCGCGCAGCCGCGCGCCGTCACGTCGGGCAGGGTGGCGGGAGCCGCGCACAGCGTCGTCATTTCGTCCATCACCATGTCTGCCGCGAGGCTCTTGTTGGCAAAGGCGAGCGCCTTGGCGCGGGCATGATCGACCTTGCCGCTCGCCAGCATCGCCTCGGTCTCGGTGAAGTTCGAACGGGTCCGCAGCGACAGGGGCTTTTCATACTTGCCCAGCACCGGGGACAATTGCCGGTGCGGGATCGCCGGGTTGCTGATCCAGTAGCTGTCGTTCGAATTGGTGAGGTAGCTGCGCACCGTGGTTGCGGCCTGATCGGTAGCAGGCATGAGGCCGGGCGCGGGGGTGCCGGCGGCCACATCCCAGTCGCAGGACGACTTGCTGCCATCGAGCAGGATCGCAAATTCGGCGAACAGCGGCGCGATCGGGGTGGCGCAGGTCTTCGCCTTCTCGCCCGAGACATTCGGCACCGCGGTAACATCGGCATGGAGCGCGTCGCCGTGGCGGTCGGCCGCAATGGTGTTGACCCAGGGAATGCCCAGCGTTTCGCTGACGGCCGCCTTGATCTCGCCGACATTTCTGGCCTCGCCGATGCGCAGCCAGGTCTCGATCCCGCGCTGGTTGCCGCGATTGGCGTCCTTGAGCGCAAAGGCACTCTGCGTGCTCCAGGTGATGCCGCGTGCGGGGATAACAAAGACCGGGCCGAAGCGGCTGCTGTAGAGCGTGCGGGTGACGTCAGGCTGGCCCTCGGGCATTGGTACGGTGACAGTCTGCGGCGTCATGGCTTCGCTCTGGCCGTCGACCATGTAGCGGGTCGGGTCAGCCGGATCGAGCGCCAGCTGGTAAAGCGTGAAGTGCCGCGCCTCGGTCACGGTGTGGGTCCAGGCGACGTCCTTGTTGAAACCCAGCGTCACCATCGGGGTGCCGGCCAGGCCCACACCCATCACGTCATACCCCTTCGGGCCGGTGATGTGCATCTGCCAGAAGCGGTTGGGGCCTTTCCACGGAAAGTGCGGATTGCCGATCACCAGCCCGCGTCCGTCCGCCGTGGCATCGCCGCCAAAGGCCCAGCCATTGCTGCCCATGCCCAGTTCACCGGGATCGGGCAGGCTTATGGTCACCTTCGGGGCAGGGCTTCCCGGCGGCGCGGCATTGGCGATGGCGGGGGCAAGGTTGAGCGAGCTTGCCAGCAGCATCTGCTTTTCATTGAGACGGAGCATGTCGTCGGCGGTGATGGGGCGCACCCACGCCTTGCCGCGACATTCGGCGGGGATGCCTTGCGCGCCGGCGTCCTTGAGGAAGCGGTTGTAGCCCGCGACATAACCCGCCAGCAGATCCTGCGCGCGCGGGCTCAGGGTCTTCGCGCTTGTCCGCAGGGCAGGCAGATCGATCACCGCGCGGAAGAACAGGTCGGACGACAGGTTGTCGACCTCCTCGAAGCCGAGCACCGCCTTGGCGTCTGGCCCGAAATGCTTCGAACGTTCGCCCGCAACGGTCACGAATTCCTCGGCCAACAGGCACAGGTTGTCCTCGGCATAGGCATAGGCCACGCCATAGCCCACGCCGCGCCAGTCGCGCGCTTCGATATGGGGAATGCCGTAAGTGGTGCGGGTGATGCTGGCGGAATAGCGCTTGCCCGCAAGGGCCTCGCCCGCCGGGGCCAGTGCCATGACGGCGCAGCCCGCCGCCAGAATTGCCGTCCGCATCCGCATCATCACTCTCCCGCAACGCTTTCAGGTTGTTTGGAGCAACCTATCGGCAAGCCTGCGGGCAAGTAAAGGGGGCGGGACAGCAAAGGGGCGCTGCGACCTTTCCCATCGCAGCGCCCCCATTTGCGTGACGATCTGTCAGTTGATCAGAACGTGAAGCCGGCGGTCAGCTTGTAGAAGTCGCCGTCATTGCCGCTTTCGATGTCCGCGCCAGCGGTGAAGCGGGCGAAGAAGCCGTTGCTGGTCTTGAACTGCACGTAGGGGCCAAGCCACTGGTAGACGCGCGCGGTCGCGCCGCCTTCGTTGCGGCTGTTGCTCAGCAGTTCGTAGTGCGCGCCGGCCGAGACCTTGTCGCTGAACTTGTAGCCCGCGTTGATCCAAGTGTGCAGGAAGTCGAGCGCGCCGACATCGTTGCGGTTGCGCAGCGCGGCATAGTAACCGCCGTAATATTCCGCTTCGAAGGTGTCGTCGGCATAGTTGACGGTCAGGCTCGGCACGATGCCGTCAGCGAAGTTGCCGCCGGTTCCGGTCGGGACGTCGTTGGGGCCGCGCACGCCGCGCGACAGCAGGGCGCCGTTGGTGAGGCCGAGCTGCGGCTTGATCACGAAGCCGCCGCTGTAGATCGCTGCGCCGACGCCGAATTCGGTCCACAGGTCCGAGCCCAGAGCCGTACCGAAGGCGTCAGTGGTCCAGATGATGCCGTAGAAGCTGAAATCGACGTTTTCGCTCACGGGGATGAGGCCGTTGAACGCCGGGTAGAAACCGAAGAACGAATCCTGGTTGAGCGTGACGGTGAAGCTGTCCGAACGGCCGCCGTTTTCGGCACCCTGTGCGGCGGCAGCAGCAGCCATGACGGCGGGGGTGATGGCAACCTCGCCGCTGCCCGCGCCAACTGCGATCGGCACCGCTGCCGGAGCAGCTGCCGTGTTCAGATCGAATACGGTGATTTCAGCATCGTCGCTGGGGGTGGCAACCGAAATCGTGGCGGCTGCGGCTTCCATCGCGATACCTTCGGGGCCTTGCGCGAAGGCGGGTGCCGAAAAAGCCGATGCGATGGTCAACGCCGAAACGGCGCTGGCAAAACGAATGGTCATATGGAACGCTCCTGAAAGAGAGGTGGGACCGTTCCGCCTGCGTGCTGCGCCTGCGCCTTCTTTTGTTACGAATGGGCTTCGTTCACAGCAAGAATCATCAGTAGCGTTTAGTGTGCGTTGCACAATTCTTATTGCGACCGGAATGCGAACATTGTCTTTGCTGTGTTGCAGCAAAGAAACATCTGCAAATCTGCAAACTTCGGAATATACCGATCTCAGCCTGCCGCATGTTCGCTGCGCAGGCTCTCCATGTCGATCACGAAGCGATACTTGATATCGCTGGCTTCCATGCGGTCATAGGCTCTCTGGATGTCCTGCATCGCGATCACCTCGATATCGGGCAATATGCCCTTTTCGGCACAGAAATCGAGCATCTCCTGCGTTTCCGCGAGTCCGCCGATTCCGCTGCCGGTGAGCACCTTGCGGCCCAGCAACACTCCGGTGTGTATCTCGGGCATCATCCCGATCAGCCCGACCAGCACCTGAACCCCGTCGATTCGCAGCAGGTGGAGATAGGGCGCGACATCATGCCTGACCGGAATGGTGTTCAGCACCATGTCGAAATAGCCCGCATGGGCCTTCATCGCCGCCTTGTCGGCGGTGTTGAGAAATCCCTGCGCGCCCAGTTTTGCAGCATCCGCGCGCTTGCTTTCCGAGCGTGACAGCACCGTCACCTCTGCCCCCATGGCCGCCGCCAGCTTCACTCCCATGTGGCCAAGACCGCCGAGCCCTGCCACCGCGACCTTGCTGCCCGGGCCGACCTTCCAGGTGCGCAAGGGGCTGTAGGAGGTGATCCCCGCGCACAGCAGCGGCGCGGCTTCGGCCATCGGCAGGCCGTCCGGCACCTTGAGCACGAATTCCTCGCGAGCCACGATCCGTTCGGAATAGCCGCCGAAGGTGAGGCTGCCGTCGCGCCGGTCTGTGCCATTATAGGTGCCGGTCATCCCGCCATCGAGGCAATATTGTTCAAGATCGCTCTCGCAGTGGCGGCATTCCATGCACGAATCGACCATGCAGCCAATCGCCACCCGGTCACCGATCTTGTGCCGGGTAACACCCTCTCCGATGGCGCTGACGATCCCGACGATCTCGTGGCCCGGCACGATCGGATAGGTGGTGAAGCCCCAGTCGTTGCGCGCAGAGTGCAGATCGGAATGACAGATGCCGCAATGCGTGATCTCGATCAGCACATCGTCATGGCGCAGGCCCCGGCGGATGATCTGCATCGGGCCGACGCCGCTATCGGGCGCGGTCGCGCCATAGGCCTTCGTGGGGTATTCGTTGGTTGCGCTGGTCATGCAACGTCTCCTGTGAAGTGCAGTATCGAACCCGCAGGGTTCGCAAGGGCGACGGCCCGCCGGCCGGTAGGCCGCCCCCCGCGGAGGCGTTGGCGAAGCCGATAAGCCGCGAGCGCAAAAACTACTTCGGCGGCATCCGGATTGCCCCATCCAGCCGGAACTGGTGGCCGTTGATGTAGCTGTTGCGGGCAATCTCCAGCACCAGCGAGGCAAATTCCTCCGGCTCGCCGAGGCGCTTGGGGAAGGGAACGCTGGCGTTCAGCTGCGCCCACATCGGCGGATTGCGATCCTTCATCCCCAGCATCAGCGGAGTGGCGAAGATCCCCGGCATGACCGAGTTCACGCGGATCCCCATGTCCATCAGATCGCGCGCCATCGGCAGGACCAGCCCGTTCACCCCGGCCTTGCACGATCCGTAGATCACCTGCCCGATCTGCCCGTCCTGCGCCGCGACGCTGGCGGTGAGGATGATGCAGCCGCGCTCGCCGTCATCGTTCAAGGCTTCCGCATTGGCCATCCCGAGCGCCGAGATGCTGGCGACGCGGTAGCTCGCCACCAGAATGCCCTCGGCCCCGAAAGCGTAGTCTTCGGTGGAGAGGCGCTTGTACTGGCCGCTTTCCTTGTCCCAGCCCAGCGTCTTGCCGCGCCGCGAGGCCATTGCGCAGTGGAGCGTCACGCGTTCCTGACCATGGGCAGCGCGGGCGGCGGCGAAACCGGCCTCGACTGAAGCCTCATCCATGATGTCGACATGGTGGAAAGTGCCGCCGATTGCGCGCGCATGCGCCTCGCCCGCTTCATCGTTGATGTCGAAAATGGCGACCTTCATGCCGGCATCGGCAAAGGCCTTGGCGCTGGCCTTGCCGAGGCCACTCGCTCCGCCCGTTACAACCGCGGCCATGCCTGGTTCGATCTTCATGCTTGTCCTCTCGTGCTGGATTTTGTCCGACGCTAAGCATTTGCACGGCGCGAGGCTAGCTCTCCAATTTGCGGCATCTGCCGCGGCGGCCCACATTACAGTTCCGTCATTCCCCGGTCGGACAGCGGTCATCGAAGGGTCGCGCCTGCGTCATGCAGCCACCCTAGAGGCGCTGGCGGAAACGGCCCGCTGTGCCGGGCGTCAACAGGGGAAAATCGATGAACCGCATCCGTCTCGCTTCGGGGGCAGCCGCCTTTGCGCTGGCCGCCAGCCTTGCCGCACCTGCCTTTGCCGGAGAGCTTGCGGGCATTGTGGCCGACGAAAGCCAGACCGAGGCGCTTCAGTCGGCGGAAGTCGTGATCGAGGAACTGGGTCGCCGTACGGTCACCGCGCGCGACGGCAGCTATGTTTTTGCCGACGTGCCAGAGGGTACCTACACCGTTACCGCCCGTTATGTCGGTGCGCCACCGGTGAGCTTCACCGTCACCGTTCCCGCGACCGGCCGGGTCTTGCAGAACTTCGGCCTGGGCGAGGCCGGGTCGGACATCCTCGTGCTCGGCCAGAGCGCCAACCTCGCCTCGGCCCTGTCGCGCAAGCGTGCGGCCGATGGCGTCTCGGATGTGCTGACCCGCGACTCGATCGGGCAGTTTCCCGATCAGAACGTGGCGGAATCGCTGCGCCGTCTGCCCGGCATCAACGTGCTCAACGATCAGGGCGAAGGCCGCTTCGTGACCGTGCGCGGGCTTGATCCGAACCTCAACGCCACCTCGTTGAACGGCGTGCGCGTGCCTGCGCCGGGCATCGATGAACGCGGCGTGGCGCTGGACGTGATTTCCTCGGAGATCATCGAATCGATCGAAGTGAAGAAGTCGCTCACCCCGGACATGGACGCCGATACGATCGGTGCCTCGATCGAGATCAAGACCACCAGCGCCTTTGACCGCAAGAAGGACCTTTACGTCGCCAAGATCGGCGGCAGCTACAACGACTATTCGGGCCAGCTGACCCCGGACGTCGGGTTCGATTTCGCCACCAAGCTTTCGGACAATTTTGGCGTCAGCGGTGGCCTGTCCTATTACAACCGCGAATTCGAGAGCGACAATGTCGAGGCTGACGGGTGGGAGCAGGACGGCAACCTCGTCTATGCCGAGGAGGTCCAGTATCGCGATTACGATGTCGAGCGCGAGCGTATCAGCGCAACGCTCGGCTTTGATGCGCGCGTGGGCGAGCATACCGAGCTTTACCTCAAGGGCGTCTACAGCGAATTCAACGATCAGGAATTCCGCCGCGACGTGATCTTCCGTCTGGAACGTGCCAATGTTTCTGGCACGGGCACAAATGCGGTGTTTGATGATAGCAATGGGGCCAGAATTCAAATTCGGCGTCGTGTGAAGGACCGGTTTGAATCGAGCAAGATCCGTACCCTTGTATTCGGTGGCGAAAGCCGGTTCGGCGCGCTCAAGGCCGATTATTCGGTGAGCTGGGCGAAATCGGGAGAGACGAAGGACGGCTCGCTCGATCCGACGCGCTTCGATGCCAATTTCCGCAATTCCGGGACGCAAATCGGATTCGATTACAGCAACCCGCGCATCCCGCTCTATTCCGTCACGGGCAACAACACCGGCTTCCGCAACCCCAACAACTACGGGCTGAACTCGATCGAATTTACCCAGACGTCTGTGGGCGAGGACGAAGAATTCGCTGCGCGCTTCGATCTAGGCTACGAAATTGCCACCGATGCCGGGACCCTGACGATTCAGGGCGGCTCCAAGGCGCGCTTCCGTCAGAAGGACTTCGTGGGCAGATTCGAATTCTGGGAGAATGACGATCTGACGCTGGCCGATGTGCTGGGTGCAGGACAGACCTATCGTCTGCCGGGTCTTGATCTGGCCCCGCTTCCCGGGTTCACCGAGGCAACCCGGTTCTTCAACGCCAATCGCGGGGCGTTTGAACTCAACGAAATCGACACCGCGATCGCCAGCAATGTCGAGAATTTCACAGTCGATGAAGACATCTTCGCCAGCTATCTGCTGGGCCGCTGGGAAAGCAGCAAGCTGCTGGTGATCGGGGGGCTGCGTTACGAACGCACGTTCAATCGCCTGACCGGCAATCTCGTTCAGTTCATCGAGGAAGACGGCACCCTGCCGGGCGGCGGAATTGCGCCCGAAGACACGGTGATCGTCTCGCCCACCACCACCGAGCGCAATTACGACCACTGGCTGCCCAGCCTCAACATCCGCTATGCCGCGCAGCCCAATCTGATCATGCGCGCAGCCGCCTATCGCAGCCTCGTGCGCCCCAATATCGCCGATCTTGCCCCCCGAACCATCATCGAGGATGACGAGGCCGAGGCCGGCAACCCCAATCTGGTGCCTTACGAAGCCTGGAACTTCGATGCGACGGTCGAATATTACATGTCGAACAACGGCGCGATCACGGCCGGATTGTTCTACAAGGAAATCGACAACTTCATCTTCAGCCAGCGGATTACCGATCCCGATCCGCTGCTGGGGGTCGATATCACCCGGCTGGACACGACCCTCAACGGGCGCACGGCGGAAATCTTCGGGATCGAGCTCGGTTTCTCGCAGCAGCTCGATTTCCTCCCCGGCTTCCTGTCGGGCTTCCTGGTGCAGGCCAACTACACCTTCACCGATGCCAAGGGGCTGATTTCGGACGGTAACATCGCCTCGGTCACCGACACGCCGACATTCCGTGAAATCGCCTTGCCCAGCGCCAGCCGGCACACCTTCAATGGCGTGCTCGGTTACGAGAAGGGGCCGGTCTCGCTGCGTCTGGCGGGCACCTATCGCGATCTCTACCTCGATGAAATCCAAGGCAGCGCCGAGGAAGACCGGGTGGTGGACAGCCTGTTCCAGCTCGATTTCTCGGGCCGCTACAATTTCACCAAGAACTTTCAGGCCTATTTCGAGTGGATCAACATCAACGATGCGGAATATTTCGCCTTCAACCGTCTGGGCGGGCGCGAGAATGTCCTGCAGTTTGAACGCTACAACTGGACGATGAAGGGCGGCATCAGGCTTACGTTCTGAGGCCGGTGACATGATGATCAGACCATTGCACGGCTTTGCCCTTGTTTCGCTGGCGATTGCCGGAGCCTGCACCACGGTCCCGCCTGTCATGGGCGATCCGGCCGTGACCGTGACCGCGCGGGGCCAGACCCCGCCGGTTGGCACCGTGCGCGAGGATGCGGCAGACGATCCGGCGATCTGGCGCAATCCGGCTGATCCAGCCGCCAGCCTGGTTGTCGGCACGGACAAGAAGGGCGGGCTCTACATCTATGACCTGAAGGGCGCGCAGAAGAGCTTCATGCCCGCCCCGGGGCTCAACAATGTCGATCTGGTCGAGATCGAGAATGGCGGCATCCTTGTCATCGCCAGCGACCGCAGCGATCTGACGCGTGCGCATCTGTTCCTTGCCACGCTCGATCCGGCCAGCGGCGTGCTGACCCCGGCGGGCCGGATCGCGGTGGGGGCAGGGGAGGGCTACGGCATCTGCATCGCCAAGCCGGCGGGGCGGGACGAAGTGGTGGTGTTCAGCGCCCCCAAGAACGGGACGATCTACCGCACCACTTTGACCCCTTCGGTAAAGGGTTTTGCCCCTGTCACCACGACGCTTGCTCAGGTCGCGACCCAGCCTGAAGGCTGCATTGCCGATACACGCACCGCGACGCTCTATATCGGCGAGGAAGATGCCGGGATCTGGGCGATCGACATGAATACCGGTGCCAAGCGGCTGGTCGCCGCAATCGACAACAGGATGCTGGTCGCGGACGTCGAAGGCCTCGCCATCGCGCCAGAGGGGGCGGACGGCGGGTATCTCGTCGCCTCATCGCAAGGGGACAACGCCTTTGCCGTCTACCGTCTGCCCGGCGTGACGCCCATCGGGCGCTTCCGCATCGCTGCGGGGCAGTTCGGCAGCGTCGAGGAAACCGACGGGATCGAGCTCGACAACCGCGATTTCGGGCCGGATTATCCCGGCGGGCTGTTCATCGCGCAGGATGGGGTCAACCCGCCTTATGCGCAGAACTTCAAATATGTCCGCTGGGACGAAGTGCTTGCCGCGCTGAAGGCCACCCGATAAACCGCCCGGGATGACCCAGCCACTGATCACGCCCGACCGTCGCCGCTTCCTCGGCGCGACAGCTTCTGCCTTTGCCGCCCTTGCTGCCAGCGGGTGCATGACACGAGGCACTGCGCCCGTGGTGGCCACGGCGGGGAGCAGCGGGAGCTTTGCCGGATATGGCGCATTGCGCCCCGATCCGGCTGGGTTCCTCGATTTGCCTGAGGGGTTCTCCTACCGCGTGATCTCGCGGCTTGGCGATGGGATGGACGACGGCGGAACCGTGCCTGACCGGGCCGACGGGATGGGCTGTTTCGACATCGGTAACGGCGAGATCGCGCTGGTGCGCAACCACGAGCTGCAACCGCGCCACGATGCAGGCGGCACAATCGCCAAGGGCTTTGGCAAGCGTAACGGCGAATATGTACCCGGCGGCACCACCACCATTGTGCTGGATGCGACGAGCCTGACCGTGAAACGCCAGTTCCGCAGCCTTGGCGGCACGATCCGCAATTGTTCGGGCGGGGTGACGCCGTGGGGCAGCTGGCTGACCTGCGAGGAAGCGCCGACCGGCCCCGGTCAGCCCTATGGCGATGGGCTGGAACAGAACCACGGCTGGGTGTTCGAAGTGCCTGCCGCCGCGCGCGGGCTCGTCGATCCTGTGCCTCTGAAGGCGATGGGGCGTTTCAATCACGAAGCCGCGGCCGTCGATCCGGCGACCGGCATCGTCTACATGACCGAAGACCGCGACGACGGGGTGCTCTATCGTTTCGTGCCGCGCGTGCCGGGCAAGCTGGCCGAGGGCGGGCGGTTGCAGGCGATGGTGATCGAGGGGCTGGCCGATACCCGCAACTGGACGTCTGCCGCCATGCCGGTGGGCAAGGTCTTCCCGGTGCGCTGGGTCGACCTCGACGACGTCGAAGCGCCGAGAGACGATCTGCGGATCCGTGCTGCGGCCAAGGGCGCGGCGCTGCTGGCGCGCGGCGAGGGTCTGCATATGGGCGTGAACCGCGGGCTGAGCGAGGTTTTCGCCTGCTGCACCAGCGGCGGCGCGCAGCAATTGGGGCAGATCCTCAAGCTGATGCCCGGCAATGCGGGCCAGCCCGACACAGTCGCGCTGTTCTTCGAAAGCGAGAGCAAGGCCCAGTTCGATTACGGGGACAACCTCACCGTAGCCCCCAACGGCCATCTGATCGTGTGCGAAGACCAGTACACCGATGTGGTCGACAACCATGTCCGCGGGATCACGCCCGAAGGGCAGCCCTATACCCTGGCGCGCCTGATCGCGCAGACCGAGCTGGCTGGCGGCTGTTTCTCGCCCGATGGCAAGTGGCTGTTCGTCAATGCCTATTCGCCCGCTGCCACGCTGGCGATTACCGGGCCGTGGGCGGCGTAATCGGCACGGCGTGGACGGTTTCCTGCTCGCCTTGCTGCTGGTCTTCGCGCTGGCGAGTGGCGGGCGCGACCAGTGGCTGGTGGCGCAATGGTCTGATCGCTTCGGCCAGAGCATGGCTCTGCTGCTGACGGCGATCGCTTCGGCGGTGCTGGCCGCCGCGGCGATGGCGTGGATCGGAGCCGAATTTGCCGCCCTGCTGCCGCGCCGCGCGGCGCAGATGCTGGTTGCCTTTGCGCTCGGCTTCGCGGCGCTGGAGCTGGCCTTGCCGGTGCGCCGCAAGACCCCGCAGGAGCCGACCCGTTCCTTGGGGGCCATCGCTGTCGTGCTGTTCGCCCGCCAGATTGGCGACGGCGCGCGCTTTGGCGTGTTTGCGCTGGCGGCGTGGGCGACGGTGCCGCTGACGGCGGGTCTTGGTGGCGCGCTGGGCGGCGCGGCAGCAGTGGGGCTGGGCTGGGGGATGGGCGAGGGCGGACTTGCCCGCTTCCCCTTGCCGATCCTGCGCCGCGTGCTGGCCGCAGGGTTGCTTGTTGCGGCGCTCTTCATCGGTTTGAACGCTCGTTACGCGACACTTTAATCGATTTGTTCGATTATTGCGAATTGCATAATTCTGCAACGATCCAGCGTTTCATTCGTTATATTAAAGAACATGAAAGCGGCAGCACATTGCTGCCTACTTGACAGTAATGGAGGACACCATGGCAGACGCCACCACGAATTCCAAAGCCGCACTGATTGGCGAGCTTAACGGCTTGCTTGCCGATCACTTTGCGCTTTTCATCAAGACCAAGCATTTCCATTGGCATGTCAAAGGCCCGCGCTTTCGCGATCTGCACCTGTTGTTCGATGAGCACGCGCTGGAAGTGCGGGATCAGATCGATCTGATTGCCGAACGGGTGCGCAAGCTTGACGCCGATACGCTGACTTCGCTCGGTTCCGTGACCGCGGCGACCCGGATCAAGGATCAGGACAGCACCACGCTTGCGGCCGAGGACATGATCGCCGAATTGCTGGCCGACAACACGACGCTGATCGAACGGCTGAAGGGCATGAAGGATCTCGCCGAACAGGCAGGTGACAATGCCACCGACGGGCTGCTGGACGACTGGACCGACATGGCCGAACAGCGCGCCTGGTTCCTGCGTTCGCTGCTGGCCTGAACGCGCCCGCGCTTGAGCGCATAGCTATCCATGACGGGTCGCCCCTGTTGCCGGGGGCGGCCCGTTTGCTATGCAGGAGTCATGGCCGATATCACGATCATCGAGGGCGCCGATCCGGCGGCGATTGCCGCTTGGCTGGCCCGGAAGCTGGAGGAGCGCCTCAGCGGAGCAGGCGCAATCACTATCCCCGGCGGATCAACCCCGTTCCCCATCCTTGCTGCGCTGATCGAAGCGGGCGGTGTCCATTGGGCGGCTTGGCAGGTGTGGCCCAATGACGACCGGATCGTGCCGGAAGATCACGAGGCGTCGAATACTGGCAAGATGCGCGCCTTGCTGGAGCCGGCGGGCGCAGGCATCGTGCCGCTTGTCGAGGATGCCCGGCCGCCGCACTTCGCGCTGACCTGGCTCGGCATGGGGCCGGACGGGCATATTGCCTCGCTGTTCCCCAATACCGATCCCCAGATTGACGAGCCGCGCGCCGTGCTACGCCTCACCCCTAATCCGCTCCCTCCGCATGCGCCCTTCGATCGCATCACCCTGACGATCCCGGCGCTGCTTGATACTGATGCGCTGGTATTCACACTGGGCGGCGCGGCTGACAAGCGCGCGGTGTTTGAAGGCGCGGTGGCGGGCGCGCATGATCTCCCCGTCGCCCGCCTCCTGCGCGCAGCCGCCGCGCGGGGCGTGCCTGTGACTGTTTTCACCTGATGGCGGCATGGCTCCCCGCCCCGCTCCACCGCGCGTTGATGCCGCTGGCCCACATGCTGCGGCATTACTGGCGGCGCTGGCGCAAGACCCCGATCGCCGGGGTGAGCGTGATCGTCACCAATCTTGGCGGCGACGTGCTGCTGCTGAAGCATTCCTACGGCCCGGATGTCTGGGGTCTGCCGGGCGGCGGGCTTGGCAAGGGTGAAGACCCGATGGAGGCCGCGCAGCGCGAGTTGCGCGAGGAACTGGGCGTCGAGCTTGTCCGGCTTGAGCCTGTCGGCACGCTTGAGGAAGTGCTGTCGGGATCGCCGCATACGGCGCATATCTTCACCGGCGTGTGCGATCGCCAACCGCAGCCCGATCGCCGTGAGGTGACCGTGGCGCGGTTCTTCCCCTCGCACTCCCTGCCTGAACCACTGGGTCGCACCACGCGCGACAGGATCGCAGTCTGGAAGGCGCGGGGGACAGGGTAGGAGGTCTGCGCCACCGAAGTTGGCCACCAAATCAGAGCAATCGCAGTTGCGCCTCGTCGCGGACGGGCTTCTCATCCTCGGCCCCTTCGAGATTGCCCAGCGTCAGGCCCATTAGCCGGATCGGTCGCGGTAGGGGTAGTTCGGCTTCGAGCAGCGCGCCGGAGAGGGCTGCGAATTGCGCCTTTCCGCTCACATAGTCGGGCAGCGAGGCGCTGCGGGTCATGATCCGGAAATCGGTAAACTTCAGCTTGAGCGTCACCGTCCGCCCCCTCGCGCCCGAGGCTTCGATCCGTTCCCATACGATGTCGATGATGGTGGCGAGGGTTTCGCGCAGCGCCGCGCCGCTGCCGATATCCTCGGAGAAGGTCCGCTCCCCGCCGACCGACTTCCTCACCCGGTGTGCGGCCACGGGCCTGAGGTCGATGCCGCGGGCGGCGCGGAACAGGTAATCGCCCATGCTGCCGAAATGCTCGCGCAGGAAGGCGATGTCCTTTGCCGCCAGATCGGCCCCGGTGGCGATGCCGAGGCGCTGCATCTTCTCCTCCGCCTTGGGGCCAACCCCGTGGAACCGCCGGATCGGCAGGCCCGCCACAAATGCCGCGCCTTCGCCGGGGCGGATCACGCACATACCGTCAGGCTTGTTCTGATCGCTCGCAAGCTTGGCGAGGAACTTGTTGTAACTCACCCCCGCGCTGGCGGTCAGCTGGGTCTTGGCGCGGATTTCCTGCCGGATCAGCGTGGCGATGCGGGTGGCGCTGCCGATCCCGAGGCGATCATCGGTGACATCGAGATAGGCCTCGTCAAGGCTCAGCGGCTCGATGATTGGCGTGTAATGCTCGAACACCTTGCGGATCTGGCGGCTCGCCTCCTTGTAGGCATCAAAGCGCGGGCGCACGAAGATGAGGTCGGGACACAGGCGGCTTGCCGTGATCGAGGGCATGGCGCTGCGCACCCCGAATTTGCGCGCCTCGTAGCTGGCGGCGGCCACCACCCCGCGCCCGCCTGCCCCGCCGACCGCGACCGGCTTGCCCTTGAGGTCAGGATTGTCGCGCTGCTCGACGCTGGCGAAGAAGGCATCCATATCGACATGGATGATCTTCCTCAGACCGAGCTCGTCCGTGCGAGCCTCTCTGCCATCATCATGCAAAGGCGCATCGCTTGCCATGCGGCACGAATAGAACCTTGTGACCGGGGAAGGAACCATTGCTGGAACGAATCGCGCCGTCTGCCATTTTGTGCAGATGCGAAAAGAACAGTGGTCTTCTGGCGAACCGATGGGCAAAGACCCCGCGATGGCTACTTCGCACGCTTCTCCCATGCCTGTTCGCAAGGCTCTCGGGGAAACCGAGCTTTTGTGGATGATGGCGATGCTGATGGCTCTGAACGCCTTCGGCATCGATGCAATCCTGCCCGCGCTCGATGCGCTGGCCCGCGATCTTTCGGTGAACGGCAATGACCGGCAATTCGTGATCGGCGTCTATCTGCTCACCGCCGGGATGGGGGCGCTGGTGCCGGGCGCGCTGGCTGACCGCTTTGGACGCAGGCCGATCCTGCTGGGCTCGGTTGCCGTCTACATCGTGCTGTCGGTGCTGTCCGCGCTTGCCCCGACCTATGATGCGCTGATTGCGGTGCGCGCCGCGCAGGGATTCTTCGCCGCCGGGATCGTCGCCTTGCCGCCTGCGATCATTCGCGACCGGGTGGGCGGGGACAAGATGGCGCGGATGATGAGCCTGATCTTCGTGATCTTCCTGATGGTGCCCGCCGTTGCACCGACGATCGGCGAGGCGATCCTGCAGGTCGGCAACTGGCGCGCGATCTTCGGCGTCATGGCGGGGCTCGGCGTGCTGATGGGCGCTTGGGTTCACATTCGCCTGCCGGAGAGCCTCTCGGACGAGAACAAGCAGCCCATCGAACCGCGCGCCATCGCCGCCAACATGACCCGCGCGCTCGCCTTGCCGAGCACGGCTGGCTACGTGATCGGTTCGGCGCTGGTGTTCGGGGCGCTGTTCGGCTTCATCAATTCCTCGCAGCAATTGATCACTGAAACCTTCGGAGCGGGCGACATCTTCCCGCTGGTGTTTGCGGTATGCGCCGGATCAATGGCGCTCGCCAGCTGGTCGAATTCGCGCATCGTCGAACGCTTCGGCGCGCGGCGGGTGAGCCATACGGCGCTGTTCGCCTTCATCGTCATCAGTGCTTGCCAAGTGGTCTTCGCTTTCCAGCCGGACGAGCAACTGTGGCAGTTCGTCCCGCTGATGGCGATCAACATGGCGCTGCTCGGCTTCATCGGCAGCAATTTCGGTGCGATTGCGATGAACCCCTTCTTCGCCATCGCAGGCGCGGCAAGCAGCGCGCATGGCTTTGTCCGCATGACCATGGCCGCTGTGCTGGGCGGGGCGATTGGCTATGCTTTCGATGGCACGGCGCGCCCGCTGGCGCTGGCCTTGCTGGCGAGCGGAATTACCTGCCTGGTGCTGGTGCTGCTGAGCGAGAAGGGCAAGCTGTTCGGGCCGAGCGACGCTGAACTATCGCGCTGATCCGGTCGCGCAAGCGGCCGCAAGGGCGCCGATAAACTTTGGCGCCCGCCCGCAGCGACGCGACCTTCAGGTCGCATGAGCGAGGACTTCGCACCCCGGATGGGGTGCGGAATATCAAGGCGCCCCCAGCCTCCGCCACGCGAGCCCCGCAAATTCGCATAGCAAGGGCCGGGTGTCGCGCGGGTCGATGATGTCCTCGACATTGAAGCGTTCGGCGCTGCGGAAGGGCGAGGTGACCTTGGCCAGCCTTTCGCGGATCTCTTCCAGCAGCGCCTCGGGATCGTCGGCGGCCTCCAGCTCCGCCTTGTACGCGACCTCCAGCCCGCCCGCGATCGGCAGGCTCCCCCAGTCGCCCGATGGCCAGCAATAGCGATACTGGTAGCGATCAGCATTGCTCATCGCGCTGCCCGCGATGCCATAGGCGCGGCGCAGGACCACCGAGGCGAGCGGCACGGTGGCGCGGTAGATCGCGTTCATCGCGTTGACGCCGTAGCGGATCGTCCCCGCCATCTCCGCCTCGCGCCCGATCATGAAGCCGGGGTTGTCGACGAGGTGGACGATAGGCAGGCGGAACTGGTCGGCGAGGCGCACGAAGCGTTCGACCTTTTCGCTGGTCTTCGCCTCCCACGATCCGCCAAGGTAGCTGGGATCGCTGGCGATAACGCAGACCGGCCAGCCATCGAGCCGGGCGAGGGCAGTGATCGCGGCGCGGCCCCAGTGCCTGCCGATCTCGAACACGGTGCCTTGGTCGAAAACATGATCGAGACAGCGGCGCATCGAATAGACCTGTTTCGGGTCGCGCGGGACGAGGCTGAGCAGCGCCTCCTCGCGCCGGTCTGTCGGATCATCGCAGGCCGCACGGCGGGCGGGCTGGCCGACATATTCGGGCATGAAAGAGAGGAAATGCCGCGCGCGGGCGAAGGCCTCGGCCTCGCTGGCCACCTCGTCATCGACCACGCCGTTGCGGGTGTGGATCGCCGATCCGCCAAGCGCTTCCTTGGCCTCCTCGTGATTGGCCGCGCCGCCCTTGTAGGCCTCGCCCAAGCCATCGACCACGGCAGGCCCTGCCGCGAAGATCTGGCTGAGGCCCTTCACCATAATCGAATAGTGGCTGGCGACCGTCCGCGCCGCCCCAAGCCCCGCCGTCGGCCCCAGCGCCAGCGCCACCACCGGCACCGTGTCGAGGTTCGTCACCACATCGCCCCAGCCGGGCACCGCGGGGATATAGGTCGCGCCGATCTGTTCGAGCGTTTTTACGGAGCCGCCGCCGCCGGTGCCGTCGATCATGCGGATGATCGGGAGTTTCAACTGGTGCGCCATCATCTCGGCCTGCACCATCTTGCGCGCGATGCCTGCATCCGCCGCGCCGCCTCTGATGGTGAAGTCGTCGGCGGTGGCGACCACCGGGCGGCCGTTGATGGTGGCCTTGCCGAAGAGGAAGGGGGCGGGGGTGACGCTGGCGAGGTCGCCGTTGGCGTCATACTTGGCGGAGCCTGCGATCTTGCCGATCTCGCGGAAGCTACCCTCGTCGCAGAGCGCCGCAAGCCGCGCGCGGGCGTCCATCTTGCCGCGCCCATGCTGCCGCGCAACCTTGTCCGCGCCGCCCATCTGCTCGGCCAGCGCCTCGCGGCGGCGCAGTTCTTCGAGTTCCTTGGCCCAGGTCATGCCGTCAATCTGCCGCTGCGTTCGAGCGAAGTCGAGAACCCTTTGTGCCAATGTGTCTCGACTTCGCTCGACACGAACGGAAAGGGACTATTCCGCCGCAGGCACCACCCGGCACAGCACCGCCTCGACCTGCACCTGCCCGCCTGCGCTGACCGCCAGCCCCTCGACCCTGCCGTCGAAGGGCGCGGTGAGGGCGTGCTCCATCTTCATCGCCTCGAGCACCATGAGCCGCTGCCCGGCGGTGACGGCCTGGCCCTCGGCAACATCGACGGCGATGACCTTGCCCGGCATCGGCGCAATGATCGCCCCATCGGCGGCGGAGGCTTGGCCGGTGCCGCGAACCGAGCGCAGGAAACCAATGGCCCGACCTTCCGAAAACAGCACGATTTCATCGTCGGTCACTGTGGCCGAGAAAGCGCGCGCATTATCGTCGCCGTCCGCCAGCATCATCGTCCCGAAATCCGAATGGATTGGGACAGTCGATCTAGCGCGCTCGATCACCCGCCTCTCGCCCGCATGGCTAAGGGCGACCCTTGCCGTCGAAGGTGCATTCAGCCGGAAACCCTGGGGCAGATATTCAGCCTCTGCGGGCTGGTCGGCCAGAGCGAACCCTGCTGCCGCTTGCCACTCGGCCTCGTTTGCCGCGTCGGCCGGAATGAGTTCGCTCTCGTTCCTGGCGATGAAGCCGGTGTCGAGATTGGCCGCGCGAAAATCGGGATGGTCGGCGCATCGACGCAGGAAGGCAGCATTGGTTCGGATGGGCCAGACCTGAAGCCCCCTCATCGAGTCGATCAGTGCATCGATTGCATCGTCCCGCTCATTGGCGAAAGCGATGACCTTGGCGATCATCGGGTCATAGAACGGCGACACCTCCGCGCCTTCTGCCACGCCCGTATCGATCCGGTAGGACAGGCCGAAGTCGAGACGCTCCAACCGCCCCGTGCTCGGCAGAAACCCCTTGGCCGGGTCTTCCGCATAAAGCCGCGCCTCGATCGCATGGCCGTTGATCGACAGCTCCTCTTGCCGCTTGGGCAGACGCTCGCCGCTCGCCACGCGCAGCTGCCATTCGACCAGATCGACCCCGGTGATCTCCTCGGTGACGGGATGCTCCACCTGCAGGCGGGTGTTCATCTCCATGAAGAAGATGCGGTCGGCGCGCAGGCCTTCGCTGGCATCGGCGATGAATTCGATCGTGCCCGCGCCCTCGTAATCGACCGCTTTCGCCGCGCGCACGGCGGCGGCGCAGATCGCCTCGCGCGTCTCGGCGTCCATGCCGGGGGCGGGGGCTTCCTCGATCACCTTCTGGTGGCGGCGCTGGAGCGAGCAGTCGCGCTCGAACAGGTGGACGACGTTGCCGTGGGCATCGCCGAACACCTGCACCTCGATATGGCGGGGCGAGGTGATCCATTTCTCCAGCAGAACCTCGTCATTGCCGAAGCTGGCCTTGGCCTCGCGGCGGCAGGATTCGAGCGCGGCGGCGAAGTCAGCCGGGTCATCGACCTTGCGCATCCCCTTGCCGCCGCCGCCTGCGACCGCCTTGATAAGGACGGGGTAGCCGATGGCCTCGGCCTCCTTGGTGAGCCGCTCGACCGACTGGTCCGACCCGTCATAGCCCGGCGTCACCGGCACGCCGGCGGAGCGCATCAGCTGCTTGGCGGCGTCCTTCAGGCCCATGGCACGGATGCTGGCAGGCTTTGGGCCGACCCAGATCAGCCCCGCGTCGATCACCGCCTGCGCGAAGTCGGCGTTCTCGGACAGGAAGCCATAGCCGGGATGGATCGCATCCGCCCCGGTCTGCTTGGCGGCCGCGATGATCTTTTCGCCCACCAGATAGCTTTCGGCAGCAGGCGAGGGGCCGATATGCACCGCCTCGTCGGCGCTCCGCACGTGCAGCGCCTTGGCGTCGGCATCGGAATAGACCGCGACGGTCGCGATCCCCATGCTGCGCGCGGTGCGGATAATCCGGCAGGCGATCTCGCCGCGGTTGGCGATCAGGAGTTTGGTAATCATGGGAGCGGGATTAGCCCCACCCTCCGTTCGTGTCGAGCGCACTCGAGACACTCGGCAAAGCCTCTCGACTGCGCTCGAGGCGAACGGAATCGGGCTCAGCGTGGCCGAAAATCCGCAATTCCCCAGTCGATCCCGCCCTCCGGCATCTTCTCGCGATTGATGACCGCCGAGAGAAACGCGCGCACGCCATAGAGTGCCTTTTCGCCGCGCGGGACATAGGTGCGGCTGTTCCACGCCTCCACGCCTCGGCTGCGCACCTTGCGCCCGATTGCGCCATAGATGCGCGCGGCAGACAGCACTGCCCAGCGGCTGCGGAAGGGGAGCTTGGCCGCGCCCACGCGCGCCGCCGCCTCGTGCTTTTCCACCAGCGCCACCAGCCGCGCGGCCATTTCGGCGAGTTCCTTGCGGTGGTGGGGCTTGGTGTGCTGGCCGGGCTCGATATCCTGTTCGACCAGCCATTCGATCGGCAGGTAACAGCGCCCCGCCGCATCATCCTCCACGATGTCGCGCGCGATGTTGGAAAGCTGGAAGGCAAGGCCGAGATCGTTCGCGCGGTCGAGCGTCTCCTGATCCTCGGGCGAGACGCCCATCACCACCGCCATCATCACCCCCACCGCGCCCGCGACATGGTAGCAATAGCGCATCATGTCGGCCTCGGTGCGCGGGCGCCAGTCTTCGGCGTCCAATTGGAAGCCTTCGATCACGTCCTCGGCCATTTGCGGGGTCAGGCCCACTTCGGCGGCGACCACGCCCAGCGCGTCAAAGGCCGGATCGCTCGTCGGCTTGCCTTCGAACGCCAGCGCGGTCAGGCGGCGGATGCGGGCGAGACGCTCGGCCAGATCGGACTGGTCGCCCAGCTCGCCGCCCATGTCCTGATTATCGGCAATGTCGTCGGCCCGGCGGCACCAGGCGTAGAGCAGCCAGGCGCGTTCACGCGTGGCATTATCGAACAGCTGCGAGGCGGCGGAAAAGCTCTGCGATCCCTTCTTGATCGACAGCCGGGCGTGTTCGACCAGCGCGGCGCGGGTTGCTGCATCGACCGCCATCGCCCGAACCTTACAGCTCCTCGGCCTTCATGCGGAAGATCGGGGTGTGGGGCTGATAGGCCGCCATCTTGGCGAGCAGTTCGTGGATCGATGTCGCCGCGATCAGGATGTTCTGATGCGCGGGCCGCACAAAGCCGACCGCCGCCATCTTGGCGTTGAAGGCCAGCAGATCGTCATAGAAGCCGAAAGCGTTGAGGATGCCGACCGGATCGGAGTGATAGCCCAGCTGCGACCAGCTCATCGCTTCCCACAGCTCGTCCATCGTGCCGACCCCGCCGGGCAGGGTGATGAAGCCGTCCGACAGGTCGGTGAACTTCTGCTTGCGTTCGTGCATCCCGCTGACGGTGACGAGTTCGTCGCAATCGTGATTGGCGACTTCGGCGCGGACGAGGCTTTCGGGGATGATGCCGATGACCTCGCCGCCCGCATCCTTCGCCCCCTTGGCGACCGCGCCCATCAGCCCGAGCTTGCCCCCGCCATAGACGACGCCAATCCCGCGCCCGGCGAGTTCGGCGCCGACGTCATAGGCAAGCTGGATATAGCGCGGATCCTCGGGCGAGGCCGAACCGCAATAGACGGCGAGACGTTTCACGCAGGCACCTTCGCCAGATCCTCCAGCATCAGGCCCGCCGTCGCCTTGGCGCTGCCGACCACGCCGGGGATGCCTGCGCCCGGGTGGGTGCCTGCGCCGACGAGGTAGTAGTTGTCGATCACGTCATCGCGGTTGTGGCCGCGCAGCCAGGCGCTTTGCCACAGCACAGGTTCCAAGCTGAAGGCGCTGCCCATGTGGGCGTTGAGGTCCGCCTTGAAGTCCTTGGGCGCGTAGCTGAACTTGGTGATGATCCGGCTGTGGATGTCGGGGATCAGGCGGCGCTCCAACTCGTCGAGGATCATCTTTTCGAGCTTGGGCGCGACTTCGTCCCAATCCAGCGGCATCTTGCCCATGTGGCTGACCGGGACGAGCGCGTAGAAGGTGCTCTTGCCCTCAGGTGCCATGCTCGGGTCGGTCACGGTCGGGTGGTGGAGGTAGATCGCGAAATCCTCCGGCACCACGCCGTTCTTGTAGATGTCGTCCAAGAGCCCTTTGTAGCGCTTGGCGAACAGGATCATGTGATGCGGGATGCCGGGCCAGGTGCCCTCCAGCCCGAAGTGGACCACGAACAGGCTGGGCGAGAAGCTCTTTCGGCCCAGCGACTTGGCCATCTGCTTGCCGCGGGCGCTGTTCGACATCAGGTCCTTGTAGGAATGCATGATATCCGCGTTGGAGGCGACCGCGTCAAAGCGCTGCTTGAAGCCGCTCTTGGTCTCGACCTCGGTCGCCTTGGTCCCGAGGGTATGCACCTGCACCACCGGATCGCCGACGCGCATTGTGCCGCCCAGCCGCTCGAAATGGCGCACCATGCCTGCGATCAGCCGGTTGGTGCCGCCGCGCGCCCACACGTCACGGCGCGGGCGTGGGCCGCCGCGGCGCCCCACCACACGCCGCCGTCCTTCTCCAGCTTGTGGATCAGGGCGTAGATCGACGAGGTGTTCATCGGATTGCCGCCAACCAGCAGCGTGTGGAAGCTGAGCGCCTCGCGCAGCTTCTCGTTTTCGACATAGCTGGAGACCATGCCGTAAACCGAGCGCCACGCCTGTTCCTTGATCAGCGCAGGCGCGGCCTTCAGCATCGACTTGAAATCGAGGAAAGGCTTGGTGCCGAGCTTGAGATAACCCTCGCGGTAGACCCGCTCGGAATATTCGAGGAAGCGCGCATAGCCCGCCACATCGGCCGGATTGAGCTTGGCGATTTCCGCGTTGAGGCTGGCTTCGTCGTTCGAATAGTCGAAATTCGTGCCGTCGGGCCAGTTGAGGCGGTAGAAGGGCATGACCTTCATCAGCTCGACATCTTCGGCAATGTCGTGGCCGGTAAGCGCCCAGAGTTCCTCAAGGCAGGGCGGATCGGTGATCACCGTCGGCCCGGCGTCGAAGGTGAAGCCGTCCTTCTCCCAGAAGTATGCCCGGCCACCCGGCTTGTCGCGGCTTTCGATGACGGTGGTGGCGATCCCTGCCGATTGCAGCCGGATGGCGAGCGCCATGCCGCCGAAGCCTGCGCCGATCACGCAGGCGGTGCGTCCGGCATAGCGCTCGGCCAGCGCCGGGTTCACACCCTTGGCGCCCGTGAGATTGAGCTTCGCGTCGGCGTTCATGCCGGGGTCTCCGTGTTGAGAGGCTTACCTGAGGAAAAGAGTGCGCGAATGGCGCGCGGAATAGCTACGGGGGGCTTGCCGGTAAGGATGCGCAGGCGATCAGGCCAGGTGGAGCGGCCCGCATAGAACCGTTCCACCAGCGCGCCCCGCAGGGCGTAGAAATGTTCGAACACCACCACGCGCTTGTCCGGCTCGGCGGCCTCGAACAGCATCCGGCTGAGCATCCGGTAATAGGCGGTTGCGCCCCAGTGCCGCTTGGCCCGGCGCTTGCAGAAGGCGGCGAGTTCCGCCCCCGTCACCTCGGGCCGACGCGCGATCAGCCCGGCAATGGCGAGCGCATTATCGACGGCGAAGGGCAGGGTGTAGCTGGTGAGCGGGTGCGAGAATCCGCCGCGCGCGCCAGCCACCGCCACGCCCGGAATCGCGATTTCGGCAAGGGCGGCGTTGAAATCCCCGCCCGAAATCACTGGCAGGATGCCCGCTTCCTGATCGATCACCTCGCCCTTCCAGCCGTTGCGATGGGCATATTCGGCCACCCGGCCCTTCAGCACGTCTGCGTCCATCTTCGGTTGATCGGCATAATAGGTGTCCTCAATGAACACCTCGTCTTCCGACAGGGGCAGGACGTAGACGAAGCGGTAGGCCGCGCCATTGCCGTGGGGGGCGACCTGATCGACGCTCGCATCCATGATGACAGGCCGCGTGAGGCCGTGAGGCGTCTCGCACTTGAAATGCTGGCCGAGGAACACCTGCCAACCGCCGCTGAGCGCCTTGGACGGCTTGAACGGGCGGCAGTCGATCACGCGCCGCGCCGCCAGCCGGGTGCCATCCGCCAGTGTCACACCGCCTGCATCAAGGCCAGCAGCCTTGGTTTCCAGCATCACCTGCTCGGCCGGCAGTTCGGCCATCAGCGCGCGGTGGAATTCTGCACTGGCGAGCGAGCGGTAGGCGGTCGGCAAGGTGCGGCCAAGGCGCGGGAAGGTGATGTCATAGCCTTCATCCCAGCCATTGAGGGCAAAGCCTGCCATCAGCGCCCGCGCGCCGGGGCGGATATCGGTTTCGAACCAGCTCCAGCGGTGATGCCCGCCCAGCGTGCGCCCGGCCTCGATAAGCAGAAACCGGCAGTCCGGGGCATGGCGGTGCAGAGCCAGCGCGATGAGCCCGCCCGCAAGGCCGCCCCCGACGATGATCACGTCGTGCGCGGCAGGTGTTTGTGAAACCTGATCTTGGTTTGAGTCGGGCATGTCCGAACGGCACTAGGCGAGGGCGAGCCATACGGCAATCGCTCGCGCAAATCGGATGTTGCAACATCACGCGGAAACAATATGTGGCACGCGAGTTTTTTCTCGTGCCCCCCCCCGCACAAGGACCGCAGCCTGTGACGCTTCGTTCGATCTTCCTCCCGCTTGTCCCCGCCCTGCTTTGCGCTGCGCCGGCGCTTGCTTCGGAAGATGCCGCGCTGGCTGAAGTCGTTGCAGATGCCGGTGCCGAAGAACAGGCCGAGGTCGCCGTTTCGGTGCAGTCGGCGCCGCAGCAAAGCCAGCCGGGCGGAGCGCCACCGACCTTTGCCTTCACCAAGCCGGTGTTCGACGACACCTGGGCCACCATCGGCCTCGGCGTCGGGATGGTGCCGAGCTATGCCGGGTCGGATGATTACATCGCCTTCCCGCTGCCGCTGATTGTCGGGCGCGTGGCCGGGATGGGGATCAGCCCCAATGGCCCGGGCTTCCTGATCGACCTCAACCCCGGCAAGCCGGGGCTTGCGCCGCAGAAGGGCGCGCGCATCGCCTTCGGCCCGGCGTTCCGCTTTCGCAATGATCGCAATGTCCAGATCAAGGATGAAGTCGTCGCCCGCGCGGGCAAGCTTGATGCCGCGCTTGAAGTGGGCGGCCATGTTTCTGTGGCCTGGCGCGGGATCTTCAAGCCGGTCGATCAGCTCGGCGTGGGCGTGCAGGCCCGCCGCGACGTACTGGGCGCGCATGGTGGTCTGGTGATCGAGCCGCAGGTGACCTACCGTGCGCCGATCGGCAAGGCCATCGTGTTGCAGGCACAGATGAGCGCCGAGTTCGTCGATGACAGCTTTGCCGAATACTATTTCACCATCAATCCCGCGCAGGCGCTGGCGACCGGCCTGCCGCAATTCCGCGCCGACGGTGGGCTGAACCGCATCGGCACTACCGCGATCCTGTCCTATGATCTTGACCGCAATCCGCTGAACGGCGGGTGGTCGGTGACCGGGGTGGGCGGCATTTCGCGGCTGCTGGGCGACAGTGCCGATACGCCCTTCACGGCGCAGCGCGGCGATGCCAACCAGTTCATCCTCGGATTGGGTCTGGCTTACACCTTCTGAGGCAACCGGTCTGGCGCGGGGTGCTCTATTTGCTTGCCGCGCCGCCCTTTGCCAGTTCCCGGGCGACTTCGGCACGGATGGCGCTGGGTGTGAAAGACCCGCGGCCCTTGCGGTAGATGACACCCAACATCACCCGGTCGACTTGCGACAATTCCTCGGCAGCAGCAGGGTTGGAACCCTGCTGGTCGAACAGGCGCAGGATCGAGCTGGCCGGGACTTCATCGCGCACTTCGGGCTCCAGCATCACCATCGCCTGCATGGTGATGTAGTCGGCCAGCTGGTTGACCGTCAGACCGTCGATCGCGCTGGCATCGATCACGGTGAAACTGCGCGCAATGGCCGGGGTGCCGATCTGCCCCGCCAGTCCGCCGGCGTTCTCATCGGCGCGGAAGAAGGCGACCGAATTGTTGCGCTGGCGTTCGATCTGATCGGCCTTTTCGGGGAGGTAGTGCCAGTTATAGGCCACGCGCGGCGTGCGGGTGAAGCGCCGCAGCTCTGCGCCGTAGAGCGAGCCGAAGACCTTGGGTTGCTCATCTTCCAGCCACCGCACGAAGGCGGGCGCGCCGCGCGGAAAGGCCACCGTGGCGTTGGGGGTGCAACCGGGCGCAGCCAGTTCGTTGCCGATTGCGGCAAGGGTTTCGGCGATGCGGGCGCGCAGAGCTGCCTCAAGCTCGGCGTTGATATCGTCGAACACCATGCACACCGGCCCGTCCCGGCGGGCGACCTTGCGGCCGCTGACCGGGGTGATCGCGCGCCACAGGAATTCGCGCACTTCCTTTTCGGTCTGCCCTTCGACGATGATCTCACCCAGTTCCTCGGGCGCCTCGGCCTCGGCTTCGGCAGCGGTGCTGGCGTGGGCTGCACCGGCAGAGGCCAGCAGAGCAGCAAGCGAGAACAGGGCAGGGCGGATCATGCGGGGGCTCCGGGGAGGGTGTTACGAGATGGCAGGCTGAGGCCTTCACACGCGTGAACGCAGCGTGAATTGCGATGGTTCCGACGCTCAGGGGCGATCCTTTGTCGCGGTGCGGGCAATTTCGTCGCGGATCAAGCCTGCGCTGAAATAGCTGCGCCCGCTGCGATAGAGCGTGCTCAGCACGACCCGGTCGACCGCCGACATTTCCTCTGCCGCAAATTCATTGGCGCCCGCATCGTCGAACAGGCGCAGGATCGATCCTTGCGGCACTTCCGCGCGCACGCCGGGTTCAAAGGTCACCAGCGAATGCATGGTGATGTAATCGGCCAGCTGCGTCGGAGTAATGCCTTCCAGCGCGCTGGCCTGAATCACGGTGAAGCTATGCGAGATGGCATCGGTGCCGAGCTGCTGCACGATCCGGCTTTCCGCGGAGTTGACGCCGCCCGTGAAGAACAGCGTCCTTTGCCACACATCCTCCAGTGTGCCGCCCGCGCGCTGGGTTTCGCGCATCTCGCCCTTGCCGGCGACATAATGCCAGTTGTAGGCCATCCGCCTGGGCCGGATATGGCGTCGGCGTTCCGGACTGTACAAGGCGCCGAACACCTGCGGCTTCTTCTTCCACAGCCAGTTCACGAAAGCGTGCGCATCACGCGGGAAGGCGACCGCGGTGTTGACCGTGCAGCCCGGATCTTCAAGCCTGGTGCCGATGGTGGCGAGGTTTTCGGCGATGCGCTGGCGCAGCTGCCGTTCAAGCTCGGCGTCGATATTGTCGAAGCTGATGCACATCGGCTCCATGCGCACCGCGATCTTGCGCCCGCTCATCGAAGTGATCGATCGCCACACGAAATTGCGGATTTCCTTTTCGGTGGTGCCTTCGACGATGATCTCGCCGCTGGAATCGACCTCGATGTCCCCCTTTTCGATGGCGGCGGTGATCGCCGGATCGGTCAGCTTGTCGAACCGGAACGGCTGCGCCGCGGGCGCTGTCTGCGCGGACGCGGCGCTTATCGGCAGGGCCAAAGCCGCGCAGGACAGAAGCATGGCAATGCGAGGGGGCACAGACGACTCCATCAAGCAATTCAGCAATATAAGCCGTTTCGGCGATGAATGGCCGATGAATTCCCGGCACCGCTGGCCGTGGCAGGGCTTGCCTGCAAGCCGGCAAGCGCGCATCACGCGTTCCGGGGTTGGAAGACGAGGGCGAGGGGTAAAGGACATGAAGACAGTTTTTCGCAAGGTGGCAGGTTCGCTCGGCGTTCTGGCCGCAGCACTGGCAACCCCGCTTGCGGCTGAGACCGTGGCGATCCGGGCAGGCAGCGTCATCACCGATGCCGCAAGCCAGCCGAGCGGCGCTGCGACCATCATCGTCTCCGACGGTAAGATCGTGTCGATCACGCCCGGACACGATCCGGTGACCGCTGACCGGGAAATCGACCTGTCAGCCAAGACTGTCCTTCCCGGCCTGATCGACCTCCACACCCACCTCACCGGTGATCCGGGCGGCGATTTCTGGAAGGAGGCGACCGAGCCAGAGGAATGGGGCGTGGTCGTGGGGGCCAAGAACGCGCGCCTTACCGCGCTCGCGGGCTTCACCACCGTGCGCGAGGCGGGCAGCGGGCGCGACACCGCCTTTGCCCTGCGGCGCGGCACGGCCGAAGGGATCATTCCCGGCCCGCGTGTCGTGGCGGCTGGCCCGGCTCTGGCGATCATCGGCGGGCATGGCGACGTCAATGGTTTCCGTTCGGAGGTCAATGAACTGCTCGACAGCGGTTTCAACTGCACCGGCCCGGTCGAATGCGCGGCCAAGGTGCGGCTTGCCAGCCAGAACGGCAGCGACGTGATCAAGATCACCGCCACGGGCGGCGTCCTCAGCCAGCAGGGCCGCGGACTCGAAGCCCACTTCACCCCCGCCGAAATGAAGGCGATTGCCGACACCGCCCACTCGCTGGGCCTCAAGGTCATGGCCCATGCCCACGGCGCGCGCGGCATCCAGCAGGCGGCCGAAGCAGGGATCGATTCGATCGAGCATGGCACTTATCTGGACGAGGCGGCAGCCCGCGCGATGAAGGCCAGCGGCACAGTGCTTGTGCCGACGCTGATGGCGTTTCAGGGCGTGTCCGAAGGGTTGGGCAAGGGCGTCTACACCCCGGTGGTCGAAGACAAGATCCGCGCGGTCGAACCGCTGATGGGATCGCTGGTCAGCCGGGCGCGCCAATATGGCGTGACGGTCGCCTTCGGCACGGATGCGGGCGTGTTCCAGCATGGCCGCAATGCCGAGGAACTGGCGCTGATGAAAAAGCAGGGCATGACCGACCGCGAAGTCCTCGCCAGCGCGACCACTGTCGCGGCGAAGGTGCTCGGCATGGAAAACCAGATCGGTCGCCTCGCGCCGGGCTTCTCGGCGGACATCATCGCAGTCGAGGGTAACCCGCTGGCGGATGTGACCGTGCTGGAGAAGGTCGACTTCGTGATGGTCCGCGGGCGGGTGATCGAGTGAGGCTCGACGCCCCCACTGCACACCCTCTAACCCCGCCCGATCCCGGGAGAGTCTGCTTCATGGCTGAGAGGCGGCAGTAAGCTTCGCCCGCTCTGTCGAGCCGGAACCAGTTTACGAAAGCGCAGGGAGCGGGCGTGTCCTTGTGCCTACAGGGCGCTTGCCAAATCGGTGCGCGCACGGCAGCTAACGCCTTATGGGCGCATTAATTCCCGACCGCCGCACGGTTCTCGTGGCACTCGCCATCACGGCGGCGGCCATCGCCATCCTGCTCGCCATGGGCCGCTCGCCGATCTGCGAATGCGGTTATGTCAGCCTGTGGCACGGGCAGATCAACGATGCGGGCAACAGCCAGCACATCACCGATTGGTACACGCCGAGCCACATCATCCACGGGATGATCTTCTACGCCTTCGGCTGGTGGCTGTTCGTGAAGCGCGGGCTGGGCGGGGCGCAGGGCTATCGCTGGGGCTTTCCGCTGGCGGTGCTGCTGGAGGCGGCGTGGGAGGTGCTGGAGAATACGCCCATGGTGATCAATCGCTTCCGCGCCGTGACCGCCAATTTCGGCTATTCGGGCGACAGCGTGCTGAACTCTTTCGCGGATATCGGCTGGATGAGCTTCGGCTTCTGGCTCGCCCTGCGCCTGCCGGTTCGGGTCACGGTGGCGCTGGCGGTGATCGGGGAACTGGTTGCGGGCTATGTCGTGCGCGACAATCTGACATTGAACGTGATCATGCTGCTCTATCCGATCGATGCGATTGCCGAATGGCAGGCGGCAGGCGGGGTCGCCTGAGGCTGGACTTGAGGCTGGCCTTGGCCTAATTCCCTTTCATCCCCGGGGAGCCGCTTGGCTGAGAGGTGGGCTTTGCACCCCACGACCCGTCGAACCTGAACCTGTTAACACAGGCGGAGGGAGTGGGCTGGTCGTATCGGCCATGGTTCCCGCTCGCTTTCCGCCATGAGGAGAGAGCGCATCATGGCCGACATCAACAGTCCCGTCGAAATCGGCGTCACCACGGGGCCGATCCGTGGCAGCCGCAAGGTCTATGTCGGGGCGCGCACCGGCTCGGGCATCCGCGTGGCGATGCGCGAGATCGATCTTGAGGGCGGCGAGCCGAGCGTGCGGGTCTACGACACCTCCGGCCCTTACACCGACCCGCAAGCCCATATCGACATCAACGCCGGCCTTGCGCCGCTGCGCCGCGACTGGATTCTCGCGCGCGGGGACGTGGAGGATTACGAGGGTCGCGAGGTCAAGCCTGAGGACAACGGCCAGCTCGGCCCGGATCGCTCGGGCGGCGTCCCCGGCTTTCCCAACGTGGTCAAGCGTCCCCTGCGCGCCAAGGCGGGAATGAACGTCAGCCAGATGCACTATGCCCGGCGCGGCATCATCACGCCGGAGATGGAATATGTCGCCGAGCGCGAGAACCTCGGGCGCGAGATCGTCAAGGATCTGGTGCGTGACGGGGAAAGCTGGGGGGCGGAAATTCCGGACTACATCACCCCGGAATTCGTCCGCTCCGAAGTCGCGCGGGGCCGCGCGATCATCCCCTCCAACATCAATCACCCTGAATCCGAGCCGATGGCGATCGGGCGCAACTTCCTCGTCAAGATCAACGCCAATATCGGCAATTCCGCCGTGGCGTCAGATGTGGCGCAGGAAGTCGACAAGATGGTCTGGGCGACCCGCTGGGGCGCGGACACGATCATGGACCTTTCCACCGGGCGCAACATCCACGACACCCGCGAATGGATCATCCGCAACTCCCCCGTCCCCATCGGCACCGTGCCGATCTATCAGGCGCTCGAAAAAGTCGGCGGCATCGCCGAGGAACTGACGTGGGAAATCTTCCGCGACACCCTGATCGAGCAGGCCGAACAGGGCGTCGACTACTTCACCATCCACGCGGGCGTGCGCCTGCCCTACATCCCGCTCACCGCCAAGCGCGTCACCGGGATCGTGTCGCGCGGCGGCTCGATCATGGCCAAGTGGTGCCTCGCCCACCACAAGGAGAGCTTCCTTTACGAGCACTTCGACGAGATCACCGAGATCATGAAGGCCTACGACATCGCCTATTCGCTGGGCGATGGCCTGCGCCCCGGCTCGATCCGCGACGCCAATGACGAAGCGCAATTCGCCGAGCTCTACACCTTGGGCGAACTCACCAAACGCGCCTGGGAGCAGGACGTGCAGGTGATGATCGAAGGCCCCGGCCACGTGCCGATGCACAAGATCAAGCAGAACATGGAAAAGCAGCTGGAGGCCTGCGGCGAGGCGCCGTTCTACACCCTCGGCCCGCTCGTCACCGACATCGCGCCGGGTTACGACCACATCACCAGCGGCATCGGGGCGGCGCAGATCGGGTGGTATGGTACCGCGATGCTCTGCTACGTCACGCCCAAGGAGCACCTGGGCCTTCCCGACCGTGACGATGTGAAGGTCGGCGTCGTCACCTACAAACTCGCCGCCCACGCCGCGGACTTGGCCAAGGGCCATCCGGCGGCACAGGTGCGCGACGATGCGCTCTCCAAGGCCCGCTTCGAGTTCCGCTGGCGCGACCAGTTCAACCTCAGCCTCGACCCCGAAACCGCCGAGCAGTACCACGACCAGACGCTCCCGGCGGAAGGCGCGAAGTCGGCGCATTTCTGCTCGATGTGCGGGCCGAAGTTCTGCTCGATGAAGATCACGCAGGAAGTGCGCGATTTTGCCGCCAAGCAGAACGCCGGGATCGAAACCTTCGTCGCCTCCGAGGAAGAGGCCGAGGCGGGCATGGCGGAAATGAGCGCCAAGTTCCGCGAAGTCGGCAATCAGCTCTACGTCGGCGCGGGTGACCGCGAGCATGATTGAGGCCACGCCCCGCGCCGCTCTTGCCGCCGCAGGGCTGCTGGCGCTGGCGGGGTGCGCCGCCGAGAGCGAGCCACCGGCACCGCAGCTTGACGAAGCCGCGGTGCTCGCCGCCTCGCTGCCGGTGGCGCAGAGCTTTCAGGCCGAACTGCAAGCCCAGCTCAAGGCCGCCATCGCCGCCGGAGGCCCCAAGGACGGGGTCTCGGTCTGCCAGCAGGCCGCCCCTGCCATCGCCATGGCGCAATCCGAGGCGAGCGGCGCGCAGGTCTCCCGCATCGCCGCCCGCCACCGCAACCCCGCAGGCGGCGTGCCGGAGGAACTGGCCGAGGCCTACGCCGCGCTCGAAGCAGCGCCGCTCAAGGACGGCAAGCCCAACCGCCAGATCGTCCAGACCGGCAGCGGCGCGCAGGCCAAGGTCCATGTCCTCTCCGCCATCCCGATGCAGGAACAGCCCTGCGCGGTGTGCCACGGCACCGCCATCGACGCAGGCCTCAAGGCGCATATCGACAGCCTCTACCCCGGCGACCTCGCCACCGGCTTCTCACCGGGCGAACTGCGCGGCGCGCTGGTGGTGAGCTGGGACGCGGGGCGCTTCCTGAAATGAGCCGCCGCGCCCTTGCGCTGCTCGCCCCGCTGGCGCTGCTGCCGGGCGGCTGCGTCTCCACCCCCGATGCCGCCACCCCGATTGCGCAGGCCGAGACGCCGCGCTTTGATCCCTTTGTCTTCTTTCTGGGGCCGAGCCGCGGGGAGGGCGTGCTGGACAAGGTGCTGTCCGATCCCGTCGCCGTGGCGGTCGAGAGCCGCGGGCGGATCATGATCGCGCGGCATCACCAGGCCAGCTGGGACGCGCCGGATACCCGCTTGCTGGTGCTCGACCAGACCGTGCGCGAAGAGGGCAAGCCCCCCCGCGAGCGCCAGTGGCGCCTCACCGAAATCGCGCCGGGCCGCTACGAAGGCAGCCTGACCGACGCCATCGGCCCGGTCACAGGCCGCGCCGAGGGCAACCGGCTGGTGCTCGAATACCGCATGGAGGGCAGCTTCAAGGTGCGGCAGGAACTGACGCTGTCGGAGGACGGCACCCGCGCGCATAATGTGCTGAAGGTGAGCCAGCTGGGGGTGACGGTGGCGGTGCTGGTGGAGGATATTGTGCGGGGGTGAGGGGGCGGCTCTGCAAGGGGGGAGCCTGTCTTGAGCTTTCCAAAGGGTGGTGAAGGGGCAGGCGGGGTTGATCTGAGGGGCTGGCCTCCACATGCGCTCGCGCCTGAGCAGGGTTTTACGCAGAGACGCAGAGGCAAGGAGGGCGCGGTGGTGAGGTCGTCACTATTCTAGCCCTATCTCAAATCAAGCCTCGGTGTCATCATCGTGGTTTGGGGTCGACCGATTCACAACTAGACCACCAAAAGGCCTAAGGTTCGAGTAGTCTATTGGGAAGCTTCCTTGGATCCATCGATCAATTAGATTATCCTCAGCTGCCTCGTCTTCATATCTTACATTTTCATCCAGAATTTTTAAAGCGTCTGCAAGTTTGTTGCTTAATACTATCTTTCGCTTTTGACTGACCCTCTTTTTAAATTCTTCCTTTAACCAGTCGTTGAGTATCGCAACCTTGTCGTAAGTCACCCCATAATCGCCATCGCGTGAAACTATCATGATGTTTGCGTGGTCAGTTGAAGATTGAGCACAATGAATTATCCACTCCCAATTAAGGGCATCACCAATGGATGTGTCGCCCGACTTTCTAGGTGGATAGCCAAGTGAGAAACGCTTTCTTGCGAGATTTCGAATTGTAAATCGAAGTGGATCTGGACGCTTTAAATTTATATTTGAATTATGAGCAAATAATTTTTTAAGCCCTCGGAATACGGGATCGTATCGAGCGGGATCACTTAAAATAAGGCCTACTCTATTTTGAACTTTATTATATAGCTTTTTCGATTCCTTTATCTTCCTATTGAAAGCGGTCACTGACTTGCTCCCGCTAACAATCATGGGGGCTGACTCAATATTTGGAAAAGATAGCCTTTTGATTGAGTCAAATATAACTTTTTGTCGATTCTTCAAAAACTCCATTTTTACTTGTTCAGTCACAATAATGGAGTCGAGATGTTTAACTAGCGAAGCAATTTGTCGGTCGGCTGCTTCTCCCGGGAGGCGATAGAAATCCAGCATTATGTTGGTGTCTATGAACACCAGCCATTTTTCGTTATCGGCCATGCTACCCCCTTCTTATCATTCAGATTATCTCTGATAATCTTCGCGTCAAGCGTTGATGGAAGAGGCCACCTATCAGCTCAAGAAAGTAGTTTTCATCGACTCGCCCCCCTTTCCTACACTCCACCCCCTGAGTCATCCTCCCCCGATGACCCAGCCTCGCACCCCCCGCCCATCACCCCGCAGCGCCGCGCCAAGGCTCCGCGCTGTTCCCGCAACCTCGCCTGGCGCGCCCACCTCCGCCGTCAAACCCCCGCGCCACGATAGCTGGTCGCGCGCCAAGCAGGCCGCGTTTCTGCGCGCGCTCTCGGCTTCGCACTCCGTCTCGGAAGCCGCGCGCTCGGTCGGCAAGTCGCGGCAGTCGGCCTATCAGCTGCGCTCGAAGCTCAAGGGCCAGCCCTTCGATCTGGCGTGGGAGGTGGCCTTTCACCATTCCTATGATGTGCTCGCCCACACCGCGCTCGAACGGGCATTGAACGGCGTCGAGGTGCCGGTGTTCTTTCAGGGCGAGCAGGTCGGCGCGTATCGGCGCTTTGACGAGCGGCTGACGGTCGCGCTGCTGTCGCGCTTTACCATGGGCGGCAATCCCGCCTTCGGCCGCCTCGGCGCGATGGCCGAGCGCCACGCGCGCGATTTCGAGACGCTGCTGGCGAAGCTGGAAGCGGGCGAGGCGGTGGCAACTGGCGCGCTCTCGCCGGACGACCCGGACGAGTTCGCTGCCTTGCGCGGCGGCTTCGGGGCTGCGGAAAAGGGGGGCTTCCCCTGTCCGTCAAGCATGAGTGATGACGAATTAATGAAGGTATTACAGGAGCATGGCTGGAAAGGTGATGCTTGACAGGGTGTCAAGTTTGTCAAGCTCTTGTGTTTCGACCGCGCCTCCGCACGGTCGTCCTCGGTGTGTTTTTTTGTTCCGCATCGCCTCCGCGATGCGAAATCCTCGCTCACACGCCCTGCGGGCGCGTCGCTGCGGGCGGCCGCTTGGCCTTGCGGCCCCTTGCGGGGCCGGAACAGGGCGTCATGGCCACCCTTGGACGGTCGCACTTGCGGGCCTGCGGCCCGAAACAGCGCTTTCTTTCCCCAGATTAGGAGAAACCCCCGATCCGTGTTACACATTCCCCTGCTGACGTCGAAATTTGCGACGGACTTCGAAATTTGCGCTCCGCCGCCTGGCCCTCGGCCCCCGGCGTTAACCAGACGACGACTTCCTTTCATCGGACGATTTGACGCACTCCCCCTGCCGCGTGTCGCGGTGGGAAAAAGCATTGTTCTTGAAAGGAACACACCATGAGCAAGACCGGAACCGTAAAGTTCTTCAACACCGACAAGGGCTATGGCTTCATCCAGCCCGATGATGGCTCGTCCGACAGCTTCGTGCATATCACTGCCGTGCAGGCCGCCGGGATGCACAGCCTCGATAAGGACCAGCGTCTGTCCTACGAGCTTGAGCGCGGCCGCAATGGCAAGGAAAGCGCAGTCAATCTCGCCGCGGCGGACTGACCTGAATACCGGGGCGGGCAGGGCGTTGATGAAGCGCCCTGCCTGCTCGTCTGAATGACTCCCGCCTACCCCCTCCCAAGGCAGGATACCCCCTATGGCCCAGACCTACGAATTCTACTGCGAACGCGCCGACGAAGCCGCCAGCCTCGCCAAAAAGGCAACACTCGACAATGTGCGTGACCGCGAATTGCGATCGGAACGGACCTGGCGCGGGCTTGCCGAACACGCGCGCAAGACCGCCGAGGAGCGCGTGAAGGCCGATCATGCCCGGGCCGAAAAGCGCGCGGCCGAGGCCTCGCTTTCCTGAACCTTGCCGCCGATTTCGCTGGTATTGCTACGGTCAGCGCCCCATATTTTCTTTGGGCAACAGGAAACTGAACGCAAAGGAGAGGATGCGATGAGCACCATGCAGTTCCAGTTCAACACCGACAGTTCGGTGATGGGCACCCACGAGGTTGCCCAGCGGATCGAGGCGCAGGTGCGCCAGCGGCTGGAACGCTTCGAAGAGCGGCTGACCCGCGTCGAGGTGCATGTGACCGATGTGAATGGTCGCAAGCACGGCGGCGATGACAAGCACTGCACGATCGAGGCGCGCCCGCGTGGTGGTCGGCCGATTGGCGTGACCGGCAAGGCTGCCGATGTCGATGCGGCAGCGCGGATCGCCGCGAGCACGATGGCGGAACGGCTGGAGCGGGTGTTCGGCAAGGCGGATCGTCACCGCCACGATCCCTCGCCCGACAAGCAGATCTGAATCGATACAAGCGGTGCAGGGGGCTTATTGCCCCTTGCGCCCGAACACCTTTGACCGCAGTCCGCGCCCGCTGAGGCCGGGCAGCCCCGGTTGACTGGGAGTTGGCGCGATGACCGGAGGCGGAGGAGGCGGCGGCGCGGCAGGCGCGTCTGCGTGACGCAGCTCGAAGCGTCCGCCAATCCCCTCGGCCAGCTTGCGCTTCTCGGCCCATTCGTTTGCCAGCGCCATTTTCTCGTCCTGATCCGCCGGCATCAGATCGACCGGGTAGGCCCGCTCGTCGATGACGTTGGCGTCGGGGACCTGTTCTGGGGCGAGGAAGCCGTGGGCGACATGCTTCAGGGGCACCAGTTCGTAGAGCGGCATGTCCGCGATCTCGCCATTGCCCAGCCGCGCCCCGGCATCGTGATGCAGCACGCGGTAGGACAGGCTGCGATCCTCGGGGCCGAAGGTGTCGCCATCGGGAATGACATAGCCATTGGGCATGGTCGCCACCCGCAGGAAGGCAAAGATGGTTTGGAGATTGGCGCCCCAGGGCAGGACATTGGGTTCGATCAGGATCTCGCGCCCGAGCCAGTGGCGCGCGCCGAATGTGCGGATTCCGACCCGCTCTGCCTCGCCCGGGGCTGCGCGGGGGCCGAACAGCTGAGGGTGGAGATTGACTGCCCCCGGCACGCCGGATTCGGCAGCCAGCGCATCGAACAGCTCGCCGCGCAGCAGCAGATCGGACTGAGTCCAATGCACCGCGAGGGGCATGGCATGTTCGATCGCGATCCGCGCCATCAGCGCTAGCACTTGCAAGCGGCGCTCGAACTGCGCCTGGGTCGCGCCTGCGGGCCCGTGGCCGGCCGCCTCGAGCATCGCGGCGACCTTGGGATCGCCCTCCACCCCGCCCAGCACCCCGTGCGAGACTTCGAGCAGGATGTGTGTATCGGTCCGCGCGATGCGGTCGCGGATGTCGGGGGTGAGGATGCCGGTGTAGGAGGATGCCAGCGCCGGGCGGAACACCTCGGGATTGCAGGGGCGTTCGATGTACTCTAAAGTCACCATCAGGTCTTCGGCAGCATCATACAGGCGGTAGAACAGCCCTGGATTGCTCTCGGGCATGTTGAAGCTGATGGGGGAGCGCATCCCCTCGACCCGGGTATAGGCACGCATGATCGCTTCGAGATCCGGCACGCGGCGGTCGAACAGAAGGGCGGCTTGCAGGCGGTTGGGGTAGAGCATCGCGCGTATCGGACCTTACGCAAGGAACGTCCATGTTCTTATCGCCTTGCGGTTAATACCGGGTTGATCTTGCTAGCCTCGTCCCGCGTCCCGCATTCGGCGAGCAGGCCGTCTATGGCCTTGGCCACGCCGAAAAACCCGGCCTTGGCATGCGGCCAGGTGGTGCGGTCGAGATCGCCGAGCAGGGTGACAACCCGCCCCTCGCCAACCAGCGGGGCCAGTTCGGGCCACAGCGCGTCGCGGGTCCAGCCGGTGGGGAGGTAGGGCACAGCGAGCCGCGTGATCCCCGCCTCAGCCAGCAGCGGGGCGAGCGGCGCGCCCTCGGCCCACACCGCCGCTGGGCACCCGAACGCCGCCGCGGCCTCGGCGTGGCCGCTGGCGAGGGCGTCCTCGGCAAAGCCTCGGGCGTGGAAGCCGAGCGTTCCGGGCGAGCGTGCCCCTGAGCGACCTGCGGCAATCACTAGCGCCGGGGCGGTGGGCAGGGCCAGCGGCGCGTGATGCGCCGCCTCGTCATGGAGCACCAGCGCGAAGGGTTTGGCCAGATCGGCATCGCGCACGGGCGCGGGCAGGTCGAGCTTCTGACGGCCATAGTCCTGCTGCTCGGTGAGCGGTTCAGCCTCATCCCCCGCGAGCCGCGCAGCGGCGAGCGCCCCCTCAGGGCGACCGGCAGTGTAGCGCGCGATATTGTCGGCGCGGGCAATGTAATGCTTGCCCTTGGTGTGCAGCCCCGCGACCCAGCGCCACGACAGCGTGTTCGAGGCGGCATCGGCGTCCATCAGGTGCCGAAGGAAGAAGTCCGCCCCCAGCCGCCAGTCAAGTTTCAGGGTGAAGATCCAGATGCTCGCAAACCACATGCGCGCATGATTATGGAGGTAGCCGGTTTCGGTCAGTTCGTGCACCCAGACGTCAAAGGCTTCGATCCCGGTGCGGCCTTCGGTCGCCTTGGTATAGGCGGCCCGCAGCCCTGAATTGGCGTCGAGCGCTGCAAGCGCATTGTCTCTGCCGGTGCAGAAATCGTCCCAGATCGCCGGACGCTGTTCGAGATAGCCCTTGAAGTAGATCCGCCAGAACACTTCGGCGATGAACTTCTCGGCGCCCCGCGGGGAATGCTGTGACAGCACCGCATCCAGCACTTCCGTCTCGCTGATCAGGCCAGCATGGAGCCACGGCGAAAGCTGGCTGACATTGTTGCGCCCGTGGCCATCGCCGGGGCCATTATCGGCATTGCGGGTGTCGGCATAACGGCGGCCGGCAGCGGGGAGAAACTGGGCAAGGCGATCAAGGCCGCGGGCACGGGTAGGGGTAAAGTCCATGGCCGGGCAACCCCTTGGCGTGGGTCTGGTTCCGCCCTATCCTCAGATCTCAAGGAGACACGCCCATGACCCGTCGCCCCACCATGATACTCGCCGTGCTGCTGGCCGCTGCCGCCTGCACTCCCGCCCAGACCGACGGGATCGACCCCAAGGGCGAAACCTTCGATGCGGTGTTTGAGGATGATGTCATCACGCTCACCGGTACCGAGCCTTTCTGGGGCCTCAAGATTGAGAACGGCGAGGGGTTGTGGACCACGCCTGAAAACCAGCCGGGTACGCGCTTTGCGCTGACCCGCTTTGCCGGGAACAACGGGCTCGGCTATTCCGGCACACTCGAAGGCGAACCATTTACCGCCACTCTGACCCCGGGCGAGTGCAGCGACGGAATGAGCGATCGCAGTTTTCCCTTCGTCGCTACTATCGCTTTGGGCGGGGAGACTTTGAAGGGATGCGGCTATACTGAAAGCCAGCCGTTCACCGGCGATCCCGCGCCCTGAGGCGCTTCTACACAGGGGAAGATCATGACGATCACCGGAGGCTGCCTGTGCGGCAAGGTGCGCTACACATGCGAAAGCGATCCGCTGCTGTGCGTCACCTGCCATTGCAAGAATTGTCAGCGCCAGGCAGGCAGCAGCCTGTCGGTGATCATCGGGGTGCCGGAAGGTGCAGTTGCCTTCGAAGGCGAGCTCACGACCTATAACGACACCGGCGATAGCGGCGCGACTGTCAGGCGGCAGTTCTGCGGCACCTGCGGATCGCCGGTCTTTACCCGGGTCGAAAGCCCGCCGGGGATGATGTTCATCAAGGCCGGGACGCTGGACGACACCAGCATTCTGAAACCCGCTTTCCACTGCTATGCCAAGAGCAAGCAGGACTGGGTCGATCTCGGCAAAATCCCGGCCTTTGAAACTGTCCCCGAGGGCCTTTAGAACAGCCCCGGTAACTCGCGCTGGGCCGCGTTCGGCCGACGCGGCATCAGCGCTTCGCGCTCTGGCAGATCAAGGCCGATGCGTTCCCGCTGGGCCTCGTTCAGCCCGCCTGCGACATTATCTGTCCCGGCACCCGAGATCGGCGTGCACACCCGTCCGGCAAGGAAATCGAGCGCCGCAGCAATCGAGGCTTCGGCAGGATCGCCAAGCGGCCGGGTCAGGTCATCGCCTGCGCGGCAGGTGTTCGGCACAACGCTGGCAAGGCCGGTGTAGTACTCGCCCTGATTGTTGGCATTGACTGTCTGGAAGGCTACCGCCCGCACCCGCAGATCGCAGGCTGTCAGGTCAAAGCCCGCCTGGCCTACTGGCTTGCCGAAGGAATTGGCGCCTACCAGGGCGATGTTGTTGCCCAGATAGGGCAGCAGCGAATTGGTGACGAGTTCGCTCGCCGAGGCGCTTGCTCCGGTTGTAATCACGGCCACCTTGGTCGGCGCAATCGCATTGGGTTCGGACTGGAGGTTTCGGGTCTGGTTCTCACTCGCCTTGGATGGGCGCAGCACCGTCCGGCTCCACACTTGACCGACCCGGCCAGCGCCCATCAGGTCGCCCATTGTGTCGCCAACGCTCACCAGTCCGCCGCCGTTATAGCGGAAATCGATGATCAGCTCGGTCACGCCTTGTGCAGCGAACTGGCCATAGGCGGCCCTCAACTGGTTGGCAGCATCCGCGATGATAAAGGTGCGAAGGTTGATATAGCCAACCCGCCGCCCGCCATCGTTGAGAATAAGCGCGCCGTAACGATCCGACACCGGGTCGAGCGAAAACTCGGTCTTAGTGATATTGCGTTCAATGGTTGTGCCGTTCGGCTGAACGAAGCGCAGGACGCGAGATGTGCCGGCAGTCGAGGGGCCAAGGGCATTCGCGACTGCCTGCCCACCGCCGCTGGCAAACAGGCTTGAGACTGTCTGAAGGGTGTTGCTGCTGGTGCCGATCGCGATGATCTCGCTCCCGCGGTCAAGCCCGGCGGCAAAGCCATTGGCGCTTTCGTAAGCCTCAGTCACGAACAACCGCCCATTGGGCGTGTCGTAGAACAGGCGGATGCCGAAGCCGGCCGATGCGCCAGAATTGATCAAGGCGTTTTCTTCCGCGATCGAGTTCGCGAAGGTGAAGAAGCGGTCACGCCCGAGATTGCGGGCCGGGGCTACACGCGCATCGAGGTAACTTTGCAGATCGTTGAAGGCACCCGGATTGGCCGCAGCCAGCAGATCGGGAAAGAGGTACCATTCGTTGAGCACACCATCGGCGAAGTCCTGCTGAGCGCGCAGGCTGCATGCCGTGTTCGTCGGGGGCGGTGTCGGGGTGGGTGTCGGCGATCCGCCACCGAATGACGGGGGCGAGGATGATCCTCCGCCACCACATGCAACGAGGCTGACAGAAAGCAGAAGGCTCAGGACAGTGCGACCGGTTTTCATTGAAACAGCCAACTCCGGGATCAAGGGGGTGGGGGTTACTGGGAGACAGAGGATGCAATTACGCCGGAGCAAGAGCAAGCCACGCCCATATGAAAATCCGGCGAAATGCCGAAAAACGTGACCATTTTGCCTGCATTTGCTGGGTTTTCCTCAGAAACCGGCAAAAACTGCCTTGCCAAGGCTCGTCTACGGCATCCGAACGCACTAGCACGGCATCAGGAACTGACAGAATCATGACCGATTTTCCCGACTGGCTTGCACCCCAAGTGCCTGCGCCCGCGCGCCATCCTGGCCTCGCGATTGCGAAGCTGGGCTCAGCTCAGACGCTCGCGCGCGGCGGCTTTGCGCTGACCAGTCCGGCCTTCCGGGCAGGGGACGAGCTTGATGCCAGCTTCACCGCAACCGAGGAAGATGCCGTCGCGCCGCCGGTTGAATGGACCGCGCCGCCGCCGGGTTCGCAGGAACTGGTGCTGATTGTCGAGGACGCTTCGTCCAAAGGGGGCGAGCCCGCTTGTCATTGGCTCGTCTGGGGTCTGGCTGGCCAGCGCGGAAAGCTGCTCGAGGGGGAAACCCCGCCACGCACTGGGAAGAACGCGGTTGGCAATTCCGAATGGCTGTTGCCTGATCCGCCCGAAGGCGAGACGCGCCACTATCTCTTTCAACTTTTCGCCACCGACCTGCCGCTGGTGCTGATGCCCGGCGCGGGGAGGGCGGAACTGCTCGCATCATTGCAAGGGACGGTAACCGCCTGCGCAACGCTTCACGCCACCTTCACCGGAGGCGGAGAGGATGATGATGCGGATTTTGACGACGACGATTTCTGATTAACCTGCCACTTACATAAGGGAGTTGATGATGGCTGGCACGACCAACGCACTGCAGAAGCCGGTGACGCTTTCGGGTGAACTCGAAGCGCTGATCGGCAAGGGCCCGATGACCCGCGCTCAGGTTACCTCGAAGGTGTGGGAATATATCAAGGCCAACGGTCTTCAGGACACCAAGGACAAGCGTCAGATCAATCCCGATGCCAAGCTCGGCGCGGTGATCGGCAAGGACCAAATCTCGATGTTCAAGATGACCGCTGCGGTCTCGAAGCACCTGAGCTGATCCTGACGCCCCGCAAATCCGCGGGATGACAGACAAGCGGCGCGCGGCCCTTCAGGGTTCGCGCGCCGTTTTGTTGTCACGACTCACCCACCACGCCAGCCAGATGATGGCGGGCTGGGCGAACATGCGCGGGACGTGATAGGCAAGTCCAAGGCCGCCGTCGGCCCGCGCCAAGTCGAGCATGAAGTGGTTGATGTTGGCAGGCCAGACGCACAGCGCATAAAGCGCCAGCCCCCAGCCAGCCGCGCGGCGCAAAGGCGGCGAGAAAGGCTGGACAAGGCCGATCGCCCCGAAGATTTCCGCCACGCCGGTCCCCAACACCACCGCTTCAGGCGCAGGCACCCAACCCGGCATGATCGCCAGGAACGGGGCGGGCTCCAGCAGGTGGATCACCCCTGCCAGCAGATAGAACGCGGCGAGCAGCCAACGCATGACACACTTGGTCACGCACCCGGTTCCCATCCCGGCGGAGCCAGCGTGAAGCCGGAAAAATCGAACCCCGGCACGACCACACACGAGACGATGCTGTAACCATGGCGCGGCTTCCCAAAGGCGCGCGCGGCCTGCCACGCGTCCGGTGCGACGAGACCCTGCAATTGCTGCCCGGCGCTGATATCGGCACCAAGGATAATCGAGCGCGCCGAGGCATAGTCGTTTTCGGCAAGGCGCAGTTCAAGCGGATCGCCTGCCTGCCACAGCCACAGCTCGGTCGCATCGACCTTGTGCCAGTGTGAGGCCTCACCAGCGCGCAGCAGGAAGATGATCGCGGTGCCGCTCGCTCGCCCATCCGGGCCGGGCGGGCCGCGCCATGTCTCGCGATACCAGCCGCCCTCGGGATGGGCAGCCAGGCCCAATTGTTCGATCAGCCTGGCCGCGCTATCCATGTCGTGATCCTTGCCTGACATTTCTTTCCCGCCCGTCCGGGCGCTCTAGCTTCGGGAGCTTCCTTGATGCAACTCTCCGCCACCTCCCGCCTTGCTCTTGTTGCAGCAATGCTGATGGCCAGCCCGCTCGCCGCGCAGGATGCGCCGGTCGATGCTGCCACCGCGACCGCCAATGCTGCGCTGGAAGCAGCCCCGGTGTTCGACGGCCATAATGACATCCCCAACCAACTGCGTGATCGCCGGGCGAACCAGATCAACAGCTTCGATTTCGAGGACACCACCGACACTGGCGAAGACCATTCCCAGGGCCGCGCGCTGCATACCGATCTGGCGCGCCTGAAAGAGGGCAAGGTCGGGGCGCAGTTCTGGTCTGTCTACGTCCCCTCCAACCCGGATGAGGCGGAGGCGGTACAGGAGGTGATCGAGCAGATCGACGTCACCAAGCGCCTGATCGCGCGCTATCCGCAAGCCTTGCGCTTTGCCACCACTGCCGACGAGGTGGAGCGGGCCATGGCCAACGGCAGGGTCGCGTCATTATTGGGGATGGAGGGCGGCCATTCGATCGGATCGAGCCTTGCCGTGCTGCGCCAGCTCCACGCGCTGGGCGCGCGCTACATGACGCTGACCCACAACAGCAACACGCCCTGGGCGGATGCCGCGACCGATACGCCGGTGCATGACGGGCTGAGCGAATTCGGCAAGGATGTGGTGCGCGAGATGAATCGGCTGGGGATGCTGGTGGATCTCAGCCATGTCAGCGAGGCGACGATGATCGATGCGCTCGACGTGGCCAAGGCACCAGTGATCTTCAGCCATTCGGGCGCGCGGGCGATCAACGGCCATGCGCGCAACGTGCCGGACAGCGTGTTGCGGCGCCTGCCCTATAATGGCGGTATCGTAATGGTTGTGGCTCTCCCGCGCTTCATCAACGAGGAACTTCGCCAGTGGGGCGCGCAGCGGGATGCCGAAGCGGCGCGGCTGAAGGCGCTGTGGCTTGGTCAGCCAGCCAAGGTCGCCGAAGGCTTGGCGGTGTGGGACAAGGCCAATCCCGAACCCAAGAGCACCATTGCCCATATGGCCGATCACATCGATCACATCCGCGAAGTCGCCGGTGTGGAGTCGATTGGGATTGGCGGCGACTTCGACGGGATGCCGAGTGGGCCGATCGGGTTTGAGGACGTGCGCGGCTACCCGCTGCTATTTGCAGAACTCGCACGGCGTGGTTACTCGCAGGCGGAATTGGAAATGATCGCCAGCCGCAACATCCTGCGGGTGATGCGCGCCGCTGAAGCCTATGCGGCCAGCGTTGCGGATCAGCCGCCCATCGAAACGCTCATCAATCCGCCTGCCGGTGCGGAGTGATCAATGCGCCGCCCGAGCGAGAGCCGGGATGATCCACACGAGGCTCATCGCCACCACCGCAAAGCCGAGGCTGAAGCCCAGCACATAACGCAGCCCGGTATTGCTGACTGCACCGCGCGCTGCTTCGTCGTGGATGCGGATGGTGTCGTTGTTTTCGGCCATTATCGCTCTCCCCTGTTCTGATTGACGCTACGGAAAGATGTTCCGTAACGTCAATCAACAGTCAAGAGCCTGGAATGTTCCGAAAAGTGCCAATCAGTCGCGCAGCAGTTCGTTGATGCCGGTCTTGGAACGGGTTTGGGCGTCCACTGTCTTGACGATCACCGCGCAGTAGAGGCTGGGGCCGGGGCTACCGTCAGGCAGGGGCTTGCCGGGCATCGATCCGGGGACGACCACCGCATAGGGCGGCACTTCGCCCATGTGGACCTTGCCGGTGGCGCGATCGACGATCTTGGTCGATGCGCCGAGATAGACCCCCATCGAAAGCACCGCGCCTTCGCCCACGCGCACGCCTTCTGCCACTTCAGCGCGCGCGCCGATGAAGGCGTTGTCGCCGATGATGACCGGCTCGGCCTGAAGTGGTTCGAGCACCCCGCCGATTCCTGCGCCGCCCGAGATATGGACGTTGGCGCCGATCTGTGCGCAGGACCCGACTGTTGCCCAAGTGTCGATCATGGTGTTCTCGCCGACATAGGCGCCGATATTGACGAAGCTTGGCATCAGCACTGCGCCCTTGCCGATGAAGCTGCCGCGCCGCACCACCGCGCCGGGGACAACCCGGAACCCGCCCTCGCGGAAGCGGCTTTCGCCCCAGCCCGCGAACTTAAGCGGCACCTTGTCGAAGGCGGATTCGCCGGCCGCGCCATGTTCCATCACGCGGTTGTCATTAAGGCGGAAGCTCAGCAGCACTGCCTTCTTGAGCCACTGGTTGACAGTCCAGCCACCATTGCCGTCCGGCTGGGCTACGCGCGCTTCGCCGCTGTCGAGCAGGGCAAGGGCGTCGGCGACGGCATGGCGAACCTCGTGACCAGGGCTCACGTCCGCGCGGTTTTCCCAGGCGGCTTCGATGGCGGCGATCAGCTTGTCACTCATGCAGGTTCTCCGGCGGGCAGTGTTTGCCTCGCGCGCCTAGCGGTGACGGGAGAAGACGGCAAGCGTTACGCGGGCATTCCTGCAGCGAGAGCGAATTGGTGGGCCCGCTCCGCCAAGGGCCGCACGCGTTCGCTCATCGCCTGAGCATGGGCGCTGGAGGCCGTCCCGTCGATAACCCGCTTCTTGATGCCCTGCATGATGCCCGCGAGGCGGAACAGGTTATAGGCGAAATACCAGTCCATCGGCGGGACGGGGTAGCCGGTGCGCGCCACGTAACGCGCCACCGCTTCCTCGACGCTGGGGATGCCGAGCGCCGCCAGATCGAGGCCCATCAGCCCCGCGCGCCCGTCGGCGGGCTGGAACCAGTTGAGCATCAGGTAGCTGAAATCGGCAATCGGATCGCCCAGCGTCGACAGCTCCCAGTCCAGCACCGCGATGATGCGCGGTTCGGTCTTGTGGAAGATGACGTTGTCGAGCCGGTAGTCGCCATGCACCACGCTTGATCCGTGCTGCGGCGGAATGGTCTGCGGCAGCCATGCGATCAGCGCTTCCATCTCCGGCATGTGTTCCGTTTCGGAGAGCTTGTACTGCTTGGTCCAGCGGGCGATCTGGCGCGCGCAGTAATCATTGGGTTTGCCGAATTCGCCCATGCCGATCGCCTGCGGATCGTTGAGGTGCAGGTCGGCCATGGTGTCGATCAGCGCATGATAATGGGCGCGGCGTTCCTCCGGCGAGAGGCCGGGCAGGGCACCGTTCCACAGAGAGCGTCCATCGGCCAGGCTCATTACGAAGAACTTGGAGCCGAGAACTTCCGGATCTTCGCACAAGCCGAACGTGCGAGGAACCGGGAAGCCGGTAGGGTAAAGACCTGACATTGCTGCATATTCTCGGTCAACCGCGTGGGCCGAGGGCAGTAACTTCCCGAAGGGCTGGCGGCGCAGCACGTAAGATGCGCCCGGCGTGTCGATCCGGTAGGTCGGGTTCGACTGGCCGCCCTTGAACTTGGTGTAGCTGATCGGCCCGGCGAAGCCTTCGACATTGGCCTCGAACCAAGCGGTCAGCGCGGCAAGGTCGAGCGCGTCCTTCTCGGTCACTTCGACCGTGCCAACCATTTCCTTGTCGAAATCGATGTTATTCGTTTCTGGCATTAGTCAAACACCACGACAGTGCGGGCCGAATGTCCAGCGCGCATGGTATTGAAGCCCTCGTTCACTGCTTCGAGCGGGATGCGCTCGGCGATGATCGTGTCGAGATCGAGCAGCCCGCGCAGGTAGAAATCGACGAGGCGCGGAAGATCCACGGGAAAGTGGTTCATCCCCATGATCGCGCCCATCAGTTTCTTGCCGCCAAGCAAGTCCATCGCGCCGAGGCCGACCTTGCAATCGAGCGGCATCATGCCGAGGATCACCGCCGTCCCCCCGCGCCGGAGGCTCGCCACCGCCAGATCAGCCGAGGCCTGCCGTCCGACCGCCTCGATCCCCCAATGCACCCCGCCGCCGGAGATGGCGATGATCTGCTTGGCGGCGTCTTCCGCCAGCGCATCGACCGTATGGGTCGCGCCCAGCACTTCGGCCAGCGCCCGCTTTTCCGGCAGAGGATCGGCGGCGATGATCTTGCCCGCGCCCGCGATTTTCGCGGCGTTGATGGCCGCCAAGCCCACGCCTCCGCAGCCGACCACCAGCACGGTTTCGCCCGGGGTCACCTTGCAGGCGTTGAAGATCGTCCCCGCACCGGTCGTCACCGCGCAGCCGAGCAACGCCGCGCGGTCGAAGGGCATGGCCTTGTCGATGGCGACGCAGGCGTGTTCGTGGATCAGCATCTGTTCGCTGAGGGCCGAGAGGTTGAGCATCTGCGCCACCGGCGCAGAGCCATCGGCAAAAGCGATGCGCGGGGCTTCACCCTTCTGGCGGCGCGTGTCGCCGCCAAGGCACAGCGCCATGCGGCCCGTCACACAAAACTCGCAATGCCCGCAGAAAGCCGAGAGGCAGGAGACGACGTGATCGCCCGGCTTGACCGTGCGCACTTCGCTGCCGACCGCGCGAACCACGCCCGCAGCCTCATGCCCCGGAATGCAGGGCAGGGCGTGGGGGTAGTGGCCGTCGATGAAGTGCAGATCGGAATGGCACAGGCCGCAGGCCTTGGTGTCGATCAGGACTTCATGCGGGCCGGGCTCGGCATAGGTGACTTCGGCGATTTTGAGGCCCTGACCGGGGGCCTCAAGGATGGCGGCTTTTGCCATGAGCAATACTTTCCGTTCGGTTCGAGCCCACCGCCTTGCGGTAAACGGGCGGGCCTGAAAGGATAGTCGAGAACCGTTCGTGTCGATGTGTCTCGACTACGCTCGACACGAACGGGTGTGTTTTTCTGCGTTCAGCGCGCCACGCCCATGTCGCCCGAGCTGAAGCTCTGGCCGTCATTGGCCGCGCGTCCGTGATCGCCGCGCAGGGCGTTGGCCGTCGGGCCGGGGCGCGGAGCGTGCTTGGCGAACTCCATGTGGGCGATGGAACGCGCGTGGACCTCGTCCGGGCCATCCGCCAGACGCAGGGTGCGCTGGTTGGCATAGGAGCGCGCGAGGCCATAATCCTCCGACACGCCGCCGCCGCCATGGGCCTGGATCGCATCGTCGATGATCCGCAGCGCCATGTTGGGGGCCTGCACCTTGATCATCGCGATTTCCTGCTTGGCCGCCTTGTTGCCGACCTTGTCCATCATGTCGGCAGCCTTGAGGCAGAGCAGGCGGGTCATCTCGATGTCGATGCGGGCGCGCGCGACGCGCTCTTCCCAGACCGAGTGCTTGTAGACCGGCTTGCCGAAAGCCTCACGCTCCTGCAGGCGGCGGCACATCTTTTCGAGCGCCTCTTCCGCCGCGCCGATGGTGCGCATGCAGTGGTGGATGCGGCCCGGCCCGAGGCGGCCCTGCGCGATCTCGAAGCCGCGGCCTTCGCCCAGCAGCATGTTGGTGACGGGGACGCGCACGTCCTTCATCTCCACTTCCATGTGGCCGTGCGGGGCATCGTCATAGCCGAAGACGGGCAGGTGGCGGATGATGTTCACGCCGGGGGTGTCAATCGGCATCAGCACCATCGACTGCTGGGCATGACGCTGAGCGGCAAAGTCGGTCTTGCCCATCACGATCGCGACCTTGCAGCGCGGATCGCCAAGGCCCGACGACCACCACTTGCGCCCGTTGATGACGTAGTGATCACCGTCGCGCTCGATCCGGGTTTCGATGTTGGTGGCATCCGATGATGCGGTGTAGGGCTCGGTCATCAGGAAGGCCGAGCGGATCTCCCCGTTCATCAGCGGACGCAGCCATTCTTCCTTCTGCTCGCGCGTGCCGTAGCGGTGGAACACTTCCATGTTGCCGGTGTCGGGCGCGGAGCAGTTGAACACTTCGCTCGCCCAGCCGATGCGGCCCATTTCCTCGGCGCATAGCGCATATTCGAGGTTGGTGAGGCCCGGCCCTTCGAACTCGAAGGTATCGTCGACATGGTGGTGGCTGTCATTGCGCGGGGGCATGAACAGGTTCCAGATGCCCGCTTCCTTGGCGAGCGCCTTCTTGTCCTCGATGATCTGGATCACCTTCCAGCGATCACCTTCAAGATCCTGCTGCTTGTAGGTGTCCATGTTCGGCCGAACGTGCGTCTCGATGAAATCGCGCACGCGGTTGCGCCAGTAGACCTGACGTTCGGTGGGTTCGAAATCCATGGGGGTGTTCCTCTCTCGTCCTCAATTGCAATCGAATCTGAATGTGACCGTGGCAGAGGCTTGGGGCCGCGCCAAGCTCTCATTTGTGCGGCGCTGGCACTCCGTCGGCGGCTAGAATTGGCCCGTCGGGAAGTGGGGTTACGGCCTTGCGGCTGGCTTTCGCCCGGCGCTCTGCGAGCCGGTTGACCCGCTCTTCATGCTCCTCGCGGGTGATGGGAAAGCGCGCCAGCCACCATGCGGAAATGACCGCGAGCAGCAGCATGGCGCTGCCGTAGGAGAGCAGCAGGCTGGTTAGCACGTCTTGCGGCACAGTGCCGGGAACAGCATCGGGGGCAAGCTGCGAAAAGGCGATGATCTGGCCCGACAGGAAGATCCCCGCCCCGGTCGCGCATTTCTGCACCAGCCAGTTGCCCGAGTAGAACGATCCCTCGGCGCGCCGCCCGGTGCGTTCTTCGAAAGCTTCGACGATCTCCGCGATCATCGATGTGGCGGAAACCAGCGAGATAATCCCCAGTCCCGTCGCAATCATCGCAAAGCCGAAGAACAGCGCCGCCGATGCGGTGCTGCCGGGTGAGGGCCAGAACCCCACAAGCAGCAGCGTGTAAGGCACCATTCCCAGAACCGTGCCGACAATCATGCCAAGCCCGGCGGCCTTCGCCTTGCCGAAGCGGCGGTGCAACGGGCCGATGGTGACGAACATCAAGACCACCGCACCAAACAGCACAAGCGGGAAGAACATCAACTGGGTGCGGGTCAGCTGCAGGACGAACAGATTGATGTAATTGGTGATGGAGAAGTTGAGCCCCTGATGGATGTAAGCCGCCAGTCCCCCTGCCGCAAAGATCAGGAAGGCACGTTCGGAAAAAGCTTCGTGGATCTCGGCAAAGGCACCCTTGATCGTAAAGGGGCCTGGTTTGGTGTCGGGCAGGCGGGCGACCAGCCTGTGCTGGCCGAGCGCCGATCCGATCACCGAGACTGCCATCAACACCGCGCCGAAGACGCCGAACGCGTAGTAACCTTCGCGCTGCAACAGCCCCTCCGGTCCCGGCATGAACACCGTATAGGCCAGCACCATCATGCCCAGCCCGCCGATCCAGCCACCCAGCGCGCGGTACCGGAACAGGGTGGTGCGCTCGTCGTAATCGGCGGTGATTTCGGGGACGAGGCTGATCGAGGGTACCTCGCAGGCCGACAGCAGCACCCGCACCGCGATGGCGATACCGACAAGGCCCATGAAACTCGGCGCTTCGCCGGTTGGCGGGCTCCACATCATCACCCAGGCAAAAGCGAGGGGAATCGGGGCCGCATAAAGCCATGGCAGGCGGCGGCCCCAGCGGGTGTAGGTGCGGTCGGAAAGGTTGCCGAGAACCGGATCGACCACCGCGTCAACCAGCAGCGCGATCAGCAGGGCGAGGCTGACCAGCCCTGCGTCCATCCCCAACACCTGATTGTAGAAGATCAGCAGGAAGAAGGAAAAGCCATTGTCCTTCACTCCGAAGGCCACGGCCCCAAAGCCTTGCACCAGCTTGAGCCGCATCGGCAGCTTGCCCGCGATGATGCCCGTACTCCTGCTCACGCACAGCACCTGATGCTGGTAGTCAGCCTGCCGAATCCGGCCAATTTCTCTCTCCCTTTTTCGGTTTCGAACCTAGACCGATTGGGTGGCGCGTCAATCGTGCTCAGGCTGACGCTACGGCATCGTGGCATGTATCAAGACCGCTTGCAGGCGTGCTCCGAATGCCACTAACGTAAGCGTCAAGTGAGAGACACCAGAGAGGAGACTCGGCCCATGGCTGATCTGGAAACATTCCGCACCGAAACCCGAGCCTGGCTCGAAGCCAACTGCCCGCCCGAAATGCGCGAGCCAGCCCGCGATGACGAGGACGTCTATTGGGGTGGCCGGCGCGCGACCTTCAAGAATGATGCGCAAAAGGCATGGTTCGAGGCCTGCGTGGCCAAGGGCTACACCGTACCGGCGTGGCCCAAGGAATATGGCGGCGCGGGGCTGTCGCCGGCCGAAGCCAAGGTGCTGCGCGAGGAAATGAGCCGCATCAATGCGCGCCCGCCGCTTTCGAGCTTCGGCATCTGGATGCTCGGCCCGGCGCTGCTGCAATTCGGTACCGAAGGCCAGAAGCAGCGCTTCCTCAATGAAATCGCCCGCGGCGAGATCCGCTGGTGTCAGGGCTATTCGGAACCCGGTTCGGGCAGCGATCTGGTGTCCTTGCAAACCTATGGCGAAGACAAGGGCGATCACTGGGTCGTCAACGGACAGAAGATCTGGACGTCCTATGCCGATCAGGCCGACTGGATCTTCTGCCTCGTCCGCACCGACAAGAACGACAAGTACAAGGGCATCACCTTCATGCTCTACGACATGGCAAGCGAAGGGGTGACGACAAAGCCGATCCTGCTGATCAGCGGCAATTCACCCTTCTGCGAGACCTTTTTCGACAATGTGAAGGTCCCCAAGTCCTATGGCGAGGATTGCCCGGCCTATGTCGGCGAGGTGAACCGCGGCTGGGACGTGGCCAAGTATCTGCTCGGCCACGAGCGCGAGATGATCTCGGGCGCGGGCGGGGGCGAGCGCAGCGCCGCGATCGGCGCGATGATGAAGCGCCATGCGGTCAAACTTGGCGACGAGCTTGATCCCGTCCTGCGGGCAGAGCTTGCCATGTTCGATGTCGACGCGCTGGCCTATACCGCGATGGGCGAGAAGTTCCTCGACGAGATCAAGGTCGGCAAGGCGCACCCCGCGCAGCCGAACATGATGAAATATGTCGGCACCGAGCTGAACAAGCGCCGCCACGAGCTGATGATGGCGGTCGGCGGCTCGCGCTCTCTCGAATGGGAGAGCGAGGACACCGGCGGCGGCAAGCCAGCGCGCGGCTGGCTTCGCACCAAGGCGAACTCGATCGAGGGCGGCACCTCGGAAGTCATGCTCAACGTGATTTCCAAGCGCATCCTTGATCTGCCGGGAGCCTGATCCGGCCACAGCATTCACCGGGCCGCTTCCGCCTGACGGGAGCGGCCCGCATGACACCAGAAATCGGGAGAGGGAAAACCAATGCCCCTGTATCACAATGACGATCAGGCGATGCTCGCCGATACCGCCAGCGGCTTCATGGCCGAGGAAGGCAATATCGCCAAACAGCTGCGCCACTGGCGCGACCGCAACTGCAAGGACGGCTTTGGCCACGGCCTGTGGAAGCAGATGGCCGAAATGGGTTTCACCGGCATGCTGGTGGACGAGGCCGACGGCGGGCTCGGTATGGGCCATGTGGAGGCCGGGATCGTGCTCGAGGAGATCGGCCGCAATCTCACCCCTTCGCCGTTTCTGACTTCGTCCGTGCTGGCGGCAACCGCGCTGAAGCACGGCTCGGATGATATGAAGGGCCGCTATCTGCCCGGCCTCATCGCAGGCGACAGCGTGTTCGCCGTCGCCATTGACGAGACCGCAAAGCACCGCCCCAGCCGCATCGCAACCCGCGCCGAGAAATCGGGTAACGGCTTCCGCCTGACGGGCTCCAAGAGCTTCGTGGTTCAGGGCGCCAGCGCCGATATGATCGTGGTCGCCGCGCGCACTTCCGGCAGCGATGAAGACGCGGACGGGATCACGCTGTTCGCCGTGCCGAAAGATGCGAGCGGCATGACCCATGACGCGGTACGCCTGGTCGACAGTTCCATGGCGACCCACACGAAGTTCGACGGGGTCGAATTGGACGGCGATGCCGTCATCGGCGAGATCGACGGCGGGCGCGCGGTGCTCGATGCGATGCTCCTGGCAGGCCGCGTCGGCGCAGCAGCCGAAGGCGTGGGCGTTGCCCGCGGGGCGATGGACATGACCGTCGATTACCTCAAGCAGAGGAAGCAGTTCGGGAAATTGATCGGCGAGTTCCAGGCATTGCAGCACCGCGCCAGCCACCTCTATTCCGAAGTCGAGATTGCCCGCGCTGTTACGATCAAGGCGCAGCAATTGCTCGATGCGGGCGCGGAAAGTGCTGATCTGATGGCGAGCGTCGCCAAGGCCAAGGTCGCCAGGGCAGCGCGGCTGGCGGTGCAGGAAGGCGTGCAGATGCACGGCGGCATCGGCATGACCGATGAATACGACATCGGCCTCTACATGAAGCGCGACCGCGCGCTGGCCGAGTTCCTCGGCGATGCCTTCTTCCACGCGAACCGCGTGGCCACCTTGAGCGGATATTGATCACATGGACATTCAATCACTTTTCAGCCTCGAAGGCCGCATCGCTCTGGTTACCGGGGGCAGCCGCGGGATCGGCAAGATGTTCGTCGAAGGCCTGCTCGCGGCAGGCTGTGCGCGGGTCTACATCTCGGCGCGCAAGATCGAGCAGATGCAGGCGACCATTGACGAATTCGGTGCCGATCGCGTGATCGGCATCCCCGCCGACCTCAGCCAGATGGACGGCATGGTGGCCCTTGCCAACGAGATGAAGGCGCGCGAGACCCATCTCGACATCCTCATCAACAATGCGGGCGCTGCCTGGGGCCAGCCCTATCTCGAATTCTCCGAGGCCGGCTGGCACCGGACGATGGATCTCAACGTCAAGACCCCGTTCTTCCTGACCCAGAAGCTCCACGATCTGCTGGTTGCAGGCGGCAAACGCGGCCATCCGGCCAAGGTGATCCACGTCTCATCGATTGACGGGCAGCGGATCAACCCATGGGAGACCTATGCCTATCAGGCCTCCAAGGCGGGCGTGATCCAGCTCACCCGGCGCATGGCCGCACGGCTGATTCAGGACAATATCGTGGTGACCTCGATCGCGCCGGGCGCCTTCCCGTCCGAGATGAACAAGGCCGCCAAGGACGCACCCGATGCATCGGCTTCGGGCATCCCGGCCAAGCGCATCGGTACGGCGGAAGACATGGCCGCGGCTGCGATCTACCTGTGCAGCCGCGCGGGCGATTATGTGGTGGGCGAGACGCTCACCGTCGATGGCGGGGTGGTCAACGCGCATCTGCCCAGCCACTTTGCCGATCCTTCGGGCGGACACTGAGCCCGCCGCGCGGACTTCGAAAAAGGGCCGCAGGAGCGATCCGGCGGCCCTTTTTGCATCAGGCGTTACACCTCAATAATTCCATTGGGCCTGCACGCGGACAACTTGCCCTTCGGCCTGCCCGAAGCGGCGTTCGTCGGCCTCCTTGCGCGAGGCCCAGCCATAGGTGGTGGTGATTTCCAGCGCGCGATCGAGCTGGAATTCGAAGCCCAGTTCCAGTTCTTCCGTCTCCAGCCGCGGGGCGTTCACCGCCGCCTTGAACCCGCCGCGATAATACTGCCAGCGGGCGAAGGGATAAAACGGTCCGATGGGGGAGTTGTCGATTTTGCCCATCAGCTGCACATAACCACCGGTGATCGGACGTTCCTCTATCCGGCCGGTGGCGGGAATGAATTCCGGCCCCGTTCCCCAGTTCCATTCCGCCTGAACGCCGATCGGTTGCGGATAGAGGATCGCATGAACGAGCGTGCGGTTGTCCTTGAACGAGGCCGGGCTTAGCCCGCCGGTGCGGATTTCTGGGCGGATACGGTTTCGCATCACCGAACCGCCGATCTCGAACACCTGACCCTCCAGCCCCAGCCCGTCCAGTTCGAAAGGCCAGGTGGCAAGACCCACCAGCATCACGTTGTCGTCAGCCTCGGTGCGGTTGAGACCCTGCCCGTTGAACGCACCGACGCCGAAGGCACCGTAATTGCCGAAAAGCTTCTGGCCATCCGCTGCGAGACGATCCCAGATCGCTTGCACCTTGGGCGGAGTGTAATAGGCGACGATCCCCAGATCGCGCTCGCCCGCTGCGGCGGTGTTGATGCCGTCCGTACGATCGAGCGCAAGGCGGTTCGACGAGGACTGCATGTTTTCCCATCCGTAAGGCACTTTCGACTGGCCAAGCCGGATACGGAACGACTTGTCATCGAAGGGAAAGACATCGGCATACATGTCACGCAGGGACACGGTGCCCTCGCGCCTCTCGCCGACCGACTGGTTGGAAACGGCGGCGACGAAATCCGGCTGGAAGTAAAGCGAGACGTGATCATTGATGTCGCCCTGCAGGATCATGCGCAGCCGGCGGAAGCTGAACGTGCTGTCGTCGCGCACCCCGCTGTCGTGGATCGAGCGCAGGCGCGAGATTCCAGCCGGGGCAGTCGCATCGCCCGTGACGATCTGGCTGAAGCGCAATTGGGTATATCCGCGCAGGCGCAGCTTTTCGTACCACGCCTTGGGCTTTGATGCCTCAGCCGAGGCAAGCCGGATGTCTTCCGTCGGCGCTGGAAAGCCGATAGCGGCCGGGCTGGCAGGCGGGTTGGGGGAGGTGGTTTCGGCGATCGTCGGGCTGACCGGTGCTTGCACGATATCTGCCGGGGCAGGCGCAGGCGTGCTCTGGGCCTGTGCCGATTGCAGCGTGCTGACCATCGCTTTCAATTCGTCGATCTGGCGCTGGAGGTCAGCGATGGTGGCAGCCTGATCACCCGGCTGTTCCTGCGTCGACTGCGCCATGGCAGGCACGCTTGCCCCAGCCATCAGAGCGGCAAGGACAAGCTGGATTGATGATCCGGTGACGTGACGAGACATGATAGGCACTTTTCGCATTTCGGCCCGCCCCAAAGCAGGCGGCACTGCGCGCCTATGTCTGCTTCATGTCGCTTCTGTGACAAATATGACTGAAATTTATCCGTCGGAACGAAGACCGCGTCGTGCGTCCGCTCAAGTTGTTGATGTGCTTGCGAGGGCGGCGTCTGTCTTGCTAGTCTGCGATCTTGGAGAGCGAGGGGGCATCAATGATTTACCGGTATCGCCGAGCAGGGAGTGGCGGGGCATGATCGCGCGCCTGTTGGCAGAGGCGCTTGGTACGTTTTTCCTGTTCGCCACCGTGATGGGGGCGGGCATCATGGCCGACAATCTTGCCGGGGGGAATGTCGCCGTGGCACTGATTGGCACGACGCTGCCGATCGGGGCGATTCTGTATGTGGTCATCGTCATGTTTGGCCCAGTGTCGGGCGCGCACTTCAATCCTGCGGTGACCCTCGTGTTCTGGCTGCGCGGCGAGATCGAAAGCAGCGCGGCGATTGCCTATGTGGCAACCCAGATTGTGAGCGGCATTCTTGCCGCCTTTGCCGTCCACCTGATGTTCGATTTGCCGTTGGTTCAGCTGGCAACCGTGCCGCGGACAGGGGTTGGCCAATGGGCGGGCGAGGGCGTGGCGACCTTCGGGTTGATCCTGACCATTCTGGCAACCTTGCGCGCTCGGCCCGAAGCGATCCCGACGAGCGTGGCGCTCTATATCTTCGCCGCGTGCTGGTTCACCTCCTCGACCAGTTTCGCCAATCCCGCGATCACGATTGCCCGCAGCTTTACCGACACGTTCACGGGCATCGCGCCAGCCGACATTCCCGGCTTCGTGATTGCGCAGATTGCAGGTGCGCTGCTTGCGATGGGCGCAGCGCGGGTGCTCATGGAAGGCGAAGCGCCTGCCGCTGGCCTATCGCAGGATTAGCTCATCAGCCCACGCACGAAGGGGATGAGGCCGGTCTGACGAGCGCGCTTCATGCGTTCGGCTTCAAGGATCGCGCAGACCTTGGCAAAGCATTCATCGACGTCGTCATTGATGATGACATAGTCGTAGCCGTCCCAGTGGCTGATCTCGGCCCGGGCGCGTTCCATGCGGGCGGCGATGACGTCGGCGCTGTCGGTAGCACGGCCCTTCAGGCGGCGGTGCAGTTCCTCTATCGAAGGTGGCAGGATGAATACCCGTACCACATCCTGCTGATCCTTTTGGTAGAGCTGCTGGGTGCCTTGCCAGTCGATGTCGAACAGGAAGTCCTGCCCTTCCTTGAGTGCGGCGCGGATCAACCCCTTGGGCGTGCCGTAGCGGTTGCCGAAAACCTCGGCCCATTCGTAGAAATCATCCTCCTCGACCATCTGCTGGAAGCGTTCGGGGGTGACGAAATGGTAATGCACTCCGTCGATTTCGCCGGGACGAGGCGGACGGGTCGTGGCGGAGACCGAAAGCTTGATCTCGCTATCCCTGGCCAGCAGCATCCGCGACAGCGTGGTCTTGCCTGCACCTGAAGGCGAGGAAAGGATGAACATCAGGCCCCGGCGTTGGAGCTTGTCGGAGGATTTGTCTGTGGCGTCGCGCATAGGCCCCGTTGCACCATCAGGGGCGCACAAATCAAGCGGCGGTCAGGATTCGCTGTCCGATGTCTTGCTTGCGAGATTGCGGCCACGGCGTTTGGCTTCGAGCCGCTTGCCGCGATCATAGAAAACCTTGGCGGCCAGACCCCCCGCGACAACCGCAAGGCCAAGCGGCGAACGACGGGCAAGGCGGCTGGCGCCCCACAATGCGGCAGTGGTTGCCAATCCTCGCGCGTCTACCAGACGTTCTGCCTTGGCCGCATCGTAGCTTTTGCTCAGCAGGCCCTTTTCCATCCGCTCGCGCAGCATGGCTCCGGCGGCGCGGAAAACGATGTCTGCAATCACCAGATTGGTCGACGCGACAGGGCTGGGCAGCGGCAGGCCGCCGGGGCCAGTCGGGTCAGGCGAGACCGTCGGATCGGCAGCGGTGCCAGACGCTGCGGGCTTGCCGCGCCTGTCCCTGCGTGACCGCTTGCCCCGCGCCATTGTGCCTATTTCTTGCGGCCGAAATCGATGCTGACGACGTTCGAGCCATCAGGGTCGGTGTCCGGTCCGTCATTCTCGGCGTCTTCGTGGGCTTCGGGCTCCAGCTCCTCGACCGCGGCCTGGAACTGCAGCCCGAAATCGACCGCCGGATCGACAAAGGCGGTGATCGCGGCGAAGGGTATGGTCAGCTTGGCCGGCACCTGATTGAAGGTCAGGCTGACCGAGAAGCTGTGCGCCAGAACCTCAAGATCCCAGAACTTGTTCTGCAGCACGATGGTCATTTCATCGGGGAACCGTTCGCGCAGGTGGCTGGGAATGGACACCCCCGGCGCCCCGGTCTTGAAGGTAATGTAGAAATGATGCGTACCAGGCAGCGTTCCGCCGCCGCTGACGATCGAGCCGAGCACCCGGCCGACCACGGCGCGCAGCGCCTCCTGCACGATCTCGTCGTAAGGGATCAGACTATCGGGCGTGTCGCTGTTCATGACTTGCGGATTCGTGGCGGCACAAGTGATCTTGGTCAAGTCCTTTGCCGCAAGACCTCACCGGTTTGACAGGGCTTCGCAAGCACATGCGCCTCGGCCTTGTCAGCGACGCCGCAAAGTCTATAGCGCCCGGATATGCCCAGCACCCCCGCCCGCACCGGCTCGGTTGAGCGAAACACCACCGAGACCAAGATCGCCATCGCCGTCAATCTCGACGGAACCGGCGCCTATGATGTCAGCACCGGCATCGGCTTTCTCGATCACATGGTCGAGCAGTTCAGCCGCCATTCGCTGATCGACGTGACGATGAAGGTGGAGGGCGATCTCCATGTCGATCAGCACCACACCACCGAGGATTCGGCCATCGCGCTGGGTCAGGCGATCGCGCAGGCGCTGGGCGACAAGGCCGGGATCGGGCGTTACGGCGCGGCCTATTCGCCGATGGACGAGACGCTGAGCCGGGTTGCTCTGGATATCTCCGGGCGGCCTTATCTGGTGTGGAAGGCGAAGTTCACGCAGGAACGCCTCGGCGAATGGGACACCGAACTGATCGAGCACTGGTTTCATTCCGTCTCGCAGAGCGCCGGCATTACGCTCCACATGGAACTGCTCTACGGCACCAACAACCACCACATCTGCGAGAGCCTCTACAAGGGCTTCGCCCGCGCGATGCGGCAGGCGGTGGAACGCGACCCGAGGAAGGGCGAGAGCGTGCCGAGCACCAAGGGGCAATTGGGTGGCTAGCATCTTCATCGCCAGGCTCACCTACAAGGTGCCTCTCGCCCGGATCGACGAAGCGCTGGTCGATCACCTCGCCTTCCTTAAGGCAGGGCAGGCGGCGGGCCACTTCATCGCCTGGGGGCCGTGCGAGCCGCGTGACAGCGGGCTGGTGTTCATCAAGACCACCAGCCGCGCCGCTGCCGAGGCGCTGATGGCGGGCGATCCCTTTATCGCGCAGGGACTGGCCGACATGACCATCACCGAATGGACCCCGCGTTTCGCCTTCCCCGGGCTTGAGGCATTCAATGGCTGAAGTCATCGCCCTCATCGATTACGGTGCGGGCAACCTTCACTCGGTTCACAACGCACTCAAGGCGGCGGGAGGCGAGGTCACTGTTACCGCCGATCCCTATGTGGTGCGCGCCGCGGACCGGATCGTGCTGCCGGGTGTCGGCAGCTTCAGGGCCTGCGCCGAGGGGCTCAACGCGATTTCCGGGATGGTCGAGGCGATGCAGGAGCGCGTCCACGTGGGCGGCGCGCCCTTCCTCGGTATCTGCGTCGGGATGCAACTGCTGGCCGACCGCGGCCTCGAACATGGCACCACCCCCGGTCTCGGCTGGGTGCCGGGCGAGGTGCGGCTGATCGAGCCCTCCGACCCGTCGATCAAGGTGCCGCACATGGGCTGGAACGATGTCGCCATCCTGCCCCATGCGCGCGGCCATGCGGTGGTCGAGGAAGGCGAGGCCTATTTCCTCCACTCCTATCATTTCGTCGCGACCGATCCGCATCATGTCGCCGCGATGACCGATCACGGCGAAGGACTGGTCGCCGCCGTTGCCCGCGACAATATCATCGGCGTGCAGTTTCACCCGGAGAAGAGCCAGGCTTACGGGCTGGCAACGCTCCGGCGCTTTCTGGAGTGGTATCCGTGATCATCTTCCCCGCCATTGACCTTAAAGGCGGCCAGGTCGTGCGCCTTGCCGAGGGCGACATGGACCGCGCCACGATCTACGGCGATGATCCGGCCGCGCAGGCGATGATCTTCGCCGAGGCCGGGGCGGAGCACCTGCACGTGGTCGATCTCGACGGCAGCTTCGCCGGCGAAAGCCGCAACCGCGCGGCGGTGGAAGCCATCGTCGAAGCCTTCCCCGGATACGTGCAACTGGGCGGCGGCATCCGTGACGCAGCGGCGGTGGAGGGGTGGTTCAACCTCGGTGTGGCGCGGGTGGTGATGGGCTCGGCCGCCCTCAAGAACCCCGAATTCGTGAAAGATATGGCCCGCGAATGGGAGAACGGCATCGTCGTCGCGGTCGACGCGAAGGACGGCATGGTCGCGACCGAGGGCTGGGCGGAAGTCTCCGACGTTCCCGTCACCGACCTCGCCCGCCGGTTCGAAGATGCAGGCGTTGCCAGCCTGCTGTTCACCGACATCGGGCGCGACGGCTTGCTGAAGGGCGTGAACATCGACGCCACCGTGGACCTCGCCCGCCGCGTCGACATTCCGGTGATCGCCAGCGGCGGGGTGAAGGGGCTGGACGACATCCACATCCTCTCGCTCCACGCGCATGAGGGGATCGAGGGGGTTATCACAGGACGCGCGCTCTACGAGGGACGACTCGATCTGGCAGCAGCGATCCAGATCGCTGCCAGAGGCTAGCCGTGGCGCTCCTGCAATTTCTTCTTGCTGCCGGGCTGCTTTTCCTGCTCAACAGGCTTCGCACCGGCATCCTCCATGGGCGCATCAAGCTTGCGATCGGTGTGATCCAAAGAAGCGAGCAGCCAGCACTCTATCGCTACCTGCTGGCTTTGTTAGGTGTTCTCGTTGTTCTCTTGTCCGCGATCCTCGCTGCCACCTTTGTTGGCGCAGAAGATAGCGCAGTGCTGCCGATCCTGCTGGCGGTGGGCCTGTTTTCCATCGCTGCGCTGTCATTGCTCGCGGTCTTGATGGGTATCACTTCGGGCATAATTCCCTGGAAGTGGGACCTGATATACCGACGCCGGGAGCCACTCTGGTTTTGGCCGGTTTTCGGGTTCCATTTGGCCTTTGCTCTAGGCTTTGGTGCGTTGGGCGTCGGGGTGCTTTACAAGGTGATGACATGACCGATCGCATCCGCGTGAACTTCGTCGATCTCAATGGCGCGGGCGATCCGGTTGAACAGGCGCGCGCCGAAGCAGGGAGAGCTCGTCATTGAGGCGGCGATGCGTTTGACCAAAGAGCGAAGGAAAGTTGATGAACGGCCTTTTCGAGCTTTTCTTTTCTGATATTCTCTATGCGATAGCACTTCCCCCAATTGCTGTCTATGGGTTGCTCTCATCTTTCAAGGATTACTCAACGGGGCGCCCGCCGCTCTTTCCATTGACCAATATTGATCGCGAAAGCAATCCGACAATTTTCAATTTGATAATTGGATTCAACTTCACAACATACTCTTGTGTCGGGCTCGCTGGACTGTATTACATCTGGAAAGTGCTTTCATGACCGTCCGCATTCGCGTCATACCCTGTCTCGATGTGGCCGAGGGCCGCGTGGTCAAGGGCGTGAACTTCGTCGATCTGAAGGACGCGGGCGATCCGGTGGAGCAGGCCCGCGCCTATGATGCGGCGGGCGCGGACGAGTTGTGCTTCCTCGACATTTCCGCCAGCCACGAAGGGCGCGGGACGCTGCTCGACATGGTGCGGCGCACAGCCGAGGTGTGCTTCATGCCGCTCACCGTCGGCGGCGGAGTGCGCTCGCCTGAGGACGCGCGCGCGCTGCTGCTCGCGGGGGCGGACAAGGTGGCGGTGAACAGCGCCGCTGTCGCCCGGCCCGAACTCGTAGGGGAGATTGCAGAACGCTTCGGCAGCCAGTGCGTCGTCGCCAGCGTCGACGCGCGCCGCGTTGTTCCTGTTGAAGAGGGGGGCGCGGCAAGATGGGAAATCTTCACCCATGGCGGGCGCAAGCCGACCGGGATCGACGCGGTGGAATATGCCCGCAAAGTTGCCGACCTGGGGGCGGGCGAATTGCTCGTTACCTCGATGGACGGGGATGGCACGCAGAGGGGCTATGACCTCGATCTGACCCGCGAAATCGCCGAAAGCGTCAGCGTGCCGGTGATCGCGAGCGGCGGGGTCGGGAGCCTCGAACACCTCGTGGAAGGCGTCACCAAGGGCCATGCCAGCGCCGTTCTGGCGGCCAGCATCTTCCACTTTGGCCACCACACCATCGCCGAGGCGCACGCGGCTCTGCGAGCAGCGGGCTTGCCCGCGCGCGGGGTTTGACGGAAAAGCAGCCGCATGGACACCCTCACCCGCCTTGAAGCGACCATCGCCCAGCGCCTGACCGCCTCGCCTGAGGACAGCTATGTGGCGAAGCTCCACAGCAAGGGCCTCGCCAAGATTGCCCAGAAGCTCGGTGAAGAGGCGACCGAGGCCGTTATCGCCGCGCTCGCCGGGGACGAGGCAGAACTGGTGGGTGAGGCGGCCGACGTGCTGTTTCACCTGATGGTGCTGCTCGCCGAGAAAGGTATCCGCCTCGAACAGGTGCTGGCCGAACTCGACCGACGCGAGGGGCTGTCCGGTCTCACCGAAAAAGCCAGCCGGAGCGAATAATGCCGATCGACCCGACCCTGCCCTATGACGACGCCAACATCTTCGCCCGGATCCTGCGCGGGGAAATCCCCTCGCAGAAGATTTATGAAGACGAGTGGGCCTATGCCTTCGAGGACATTAACCCGCAGGCCGAAGTTCACACCCTGGTGATTCCCAAGGGGCGCTATGTGAGCTGGGATGATTTCTCGGCCAAGGCCTCTGACGCCGAAATCGGCGGGTTCGTCCGCGCGGTGGGCGAGGTGGCGAGACGCAAGGGGCTGGTCGAGCCTGGTTACCGCCTGCTCGCCAATATCGGCCAGCACGGCGGGCAGGAAGTGCCGCACCTTCACGTCCACATCTTCGGCGGCCAGCCATTGGGGCCGATGATCGCGCGCCGCTGATTATGGGTTAACCCCCATTCCGCTGCCGTTCATCGGGAAATCGCCACGTCGCGGCTTTAAAGCGATTCCACGCTAGGCTAGGTGGCAGCCATGACCTCTCCCAATCCTCCCGGCGGCGTCCTTGATGGCGCGCGGCATCTTTATGCAGTGCGGGTGTACTATGAGGACACCGACCTGTCGGGGATCACTTACCACGCCAATTACCTGCGCTGGTTTGAGCGGGCGCGCAGCGATCTGCTGCGAATGCTCGGCATTGACCAGCGCGCAGCGATCGAGACGGGTGAGGGGGCCTATGCGCTCTCGGAAGTGAACCTCAAATACCTGCGCCCGGCCAAGCTCGACGATGACGTGGTGATCGAAACCCGCTGCACCGAACTCGGCGCCGCCTCGTGCCGGATGCACCAGATTGCGCGGAGGGGCGACGAGAACCTCTGCGAGGCCCATTTGCGCGTCGGCTTTATCACGCTAGACGGCCGACCGCGCCGCCAGCCCGCCGCTTGGCGCGCGGCCTTTGAGACCTTCATGAACCAAGGAAACCCCCACACGTGACGCTCGCCATGCTAAGCGCCGCCGCCCCTGCTGTTGCCCCGACGCGGCTCGATCCGGTCGAACTGTTCCTGCAGGCCGACATCGTCGTGCAGGCGGTGATGATCGGGCTGATCCTCGCCAGTATCTGGGTATGGATGATCATCGTTTCCTTCTCCTTGCGGATCGGCGGACTATCGAAGAAGTCGGCTGAGTATGAAGCCGAATTCTGGGAGCAGCGCGACCGTGAGGCGCTGCTCACCAAATCGGTGCGCAAGGAAATCCCCGCCGCGCGCGTGGCCGCTGCCGGGCTGGACGAATGGCGCAAGTCCACCGCGAAGCAGCCGGTCGACCGCGAGGCCACCCGCCAGCGCATCGCCGCCGCGATGGAAAGCCAGATCGCCGAGGAAGCCGACCAAATGGCCGGGCGGTTGAACTTCCTCGCCACGGTCGGATCGGTCGCGCCTTTCGTCGGCCTGTTCGGCACGGTGTGGGGGATCATGAACTCGTTTTTCCAGATCGGCGCGCAGCAGAGCGCGAGCCTGGCAGTGGTCGCCCCCGGCATTGCCGAGGCGCTGTTTGCGACCGCCATCGGTCTGTTTGCCGCGATCCCGGCCGTGATCGCCTATAACCGCTTCGGCGGCACCGTGGATCGCTATGAGGCGAGCTTGCAGCGTTTTGCCGACAAGCTCCACATGGGCCTCAGCCGCGAACTGGACCGGGTGTGATGGAGAGAAACCAAAGCCCGTTCGTGTCGAGCGAAGTCGAGACACCAGCGCGGGGCCTCTCGACTTCGCTCGAGGCGAACGGAGGGGAGGACTAGGCCATGGGCATGAACCTTTCTTCCTCCTCCCGCCGCGGCAAGCGCAGCCGCCGCGCGGCGATGTCGGAAATCAACGTCACGCCGCTGGTCGACGTGATGCTGGTGCTGCTGATCATCTTCATGGTGACGGTGACGCTGCCTGCCGTGGGCGTGCCGGTCGAACTGCCCGAAAGCCGCGCCGCCCCCGTCGAAGAGCAGCCCGACCAGGTTACAATCTCGATCGACCGGCAAGGCGTGATCTATATCGAGGATGCCGCTGTGCCGACCGGAGGCTTGCCTGCCGCGCTTGAGGCGTTGGACCGCGGGGGCGAGCCGCCGCTGATTGTGCTGCGCGGTGATCGGTCGCTGGATTATGGACGGGTGATGCAGGTAATGGGCGAGCTGGGCCGTGCGGGCTTCACCTCGATCTCGCTGGTCACCGACGGTTCAGTTACGCCGCCATAATCCGCGCATGATGGGACCTGTCGCCTTTCGCAACGACGAGAAGATCGGCCTTGTGGCCGCCGTGGTACTGCATGGCGCGCTGGTGGCGGTGCTGCTGATGCAGACCGTGCGCTCGGAAGTCTCGGTGTTCCCGGAGCGCATGACGGTGAGCCTTGCAACCGAAGTGGGGCTGGAGGCAGCCGCGCCCGATCCGGTGGCCGAGAGCCGCGCGGCCATCGCCCCGACCCTGTCGGAAGAACCCGCTCCCGCGCCGGAACCCGCCAAGCCCGAGCCTGCCGCCCGCGTCGCACCCGCTCCGCCGCCCAAGCCGCCGGCGCGCACCGCGACCAGCCAGCCGGCTCCGCCCGCACGCGACCGTTCGCGCCCTGACCGCACGCCGGCCCCGCGTGCGAGCGCGACCCCCGCCAAACCGGCAGAAAAGGGCGGCGGTAACCGCATCGGGGACGATTTCCTCGCCGGTGCAGGCAGTTCGACCACCACTACCGAAACCCGCATTCCCGCCGCGCAGATCGGTGCGAGTGCCAAGGCCTCCATCGGGCAGGCGCTGGCGCGGCAGGTCAAGCCGCACTGGACGGCGCCTCAGGGGCTTGATGTTGACGAACTCGTTACATTGATCGACTTTGATCTCAATCCGGACGGGAGCCTCAAGGGCCGCCCGCGGGTGCGCAGCCAGAGCGGGATCAACGACTCCAACCGCGCTCAGGCAGCGCGCCATGCCGAAAACGCTATACGGGCGGTGCAACTGGCCGCACCGTTCGATTTGCCGGAAGAATATTACGAGGCCTGGAAGAGTGTCCGGGGCGCCCGTTTTGACAGGAATACATCACGATGAAATCCGTTTTCACTCTCGCTCTGCTGTTGACCGCTGCGCTTCCGGCCGCTGCCCTTGCGCAGGACCTCGGCGCGCCGATCGGTGAGGATGGCGCGGTCGAGCGTGCTGCCACCGACGCCTCTGCAGCCCAGGCGGAAGACGGCATTTCCTTTACAGTGACCGACGAAAGCGCATGGTCGGATATCGGCATCGCCATCCCCGCTTTTGCGACTGACCGTGATCGCGCGACGCCGGCCAACGAGGCCGGAACCGGCGCGCTGGGCCGTGAAATTGCGCGCGTCATCACTGCCAACCTCAGGAACAACGGGCTGTTCAAGCCGGTCGGCCCGGACAGCCTGCCCCAGCCAAGCTTCCCGCAGATCACCGCGCCTGCCTTTTCCACCTGGAGCGGGCGCAGCGCAGAAATGCTGGTGCACGGCTATGTCCGCGCGCGTGATGATGGACGGCTGGTCGTGGGCTGCTATCTTTATGATGTCGCCTTGCAGAACGAGCTGGTGCGCGAAGGCTGGGTCGTCGGCCCGGCCGACTGGCGGCGCGCGGCGCACAAGTGTTCTGACCTCATCTTCTCGCGGCTGACCGGGGAAAGCCCGTTCTTCGACAGCCGCATCGCCTATATCGCCGAAACCGGCCCCAAGGATCGCCGGGTGAAGCGGCTCGCGATCATGGACAGCGACGGGGCCAACCACCGCTTCCTGACGCTCGGCAGCGCCACCGCGCTGACCCCGCGCTATTCGCCCGACTATTCGAAGATCCTCTATCTCTCCTATGTCGACGGCAATCCGCGCATTTACGTCTATGACCTCGGCAGCGGCAAGCAGACGCTGGTGACCGAGAACAAGAGCCCCACCATCGCCCCGCGCTGGTCGCCCGATGGCCGGTATATCCTTTATTCGATGGCGGTTGCGGGCAATACCGATATCTACCGCGTCCCTGCAACCGGGGGGCCTAGCATCAAGCTGACCGACAACCCGGGGATCGACGTGGGCGGTTCCTATTCGCCTGATGGCAGCAAGATCGTGTTCGAAAGCGACCGTTCGGGCAGCCAGCAATGCTATGTGATGAACGCCGATGGGTCGAACCAGAAGCGCATCAGCTTTTTCGGCGGACGCTGCGCCACGCCCGAATGGAGCCCGCGCGGCGATCAGATCGCCTTCACGCGGATTGCGGGCGATTTCAACATTGCGGTGATGAACACCAGCGGCGGGGGTATGCGCGTGCTGACCCGTGGCTGGCAGGACGAGGCACCCACATGGGCGCCCAACGGCCGCATCATCCAGTTTTTCCGCACCGAACGGAACACCGGGCGTTCGGGCATCTGGCAGGTCGATCTTACCGGCCAGAACGAACGCCGCCTGCCGACCCCGGTCGACGCCTCGGACCCCGCCTGGGGGCCGATCCGTCCGTAACTGCCTGCCACTCATGAAGGGAACGAAAGCGATGAACACCAAGTTTGCCACGATCCTGCTGCTGTCCTCGGTAATGGGCCTTGCGGCCTGCGCCAAGAAGGCCCCCGAAACTCTTCCGCCCGAGCCGCAGGCCACCGCTACGCCTTCCCAGCCTGCGCCGCAGGTGCAGCCCACCGGCCCTCAGGTCGGCACGCAGGCGCACTTTGCCGCTGCTGTCGGCTCTTCGACCACGATCTATTTCGACACCGATCGCTACAACGTCGATTCGCAGGACGCCGCCGCGCTGCAGGCGCAGGCGCAGTATTTTGCCCGCTATCGGCAGGTTACCTTCACCATCGAAGGCCATGCCGACGAACGCGGAACCCGCGAATACAACCTTGCTCTGGGTGAGCGCCGCGCCAATGCCGCCAAGAACTTCCTCGTCAGCCTCGGCGTCGATGCCAACCGGATTTCGGTGGTGAGCTACGGCAAGGAACGCCCTGTGGCACTCGCCTCGAACGAAAGCGCGTGGGCGCAGAACCGCCGCGCCGCCAGCGTCATCATCAACTGATTATCAGCTGCCGGGCAGGCCGGGCGCAAGCTCGGCCTGCACCGCATAGGGCGCGGGCGAAGCGGCAATCTCGGCGCCAGACAGATCCCGCGCGCTCGTGACCACGCACAGGCCGGCCAGGGCAAGTACGGAAAACAGGCTGGAGATGGTCAGTTGCTGGCTCATGTCTCGGTCTTGTGTTTGCATTGCAACATTTCACAATGCAACTGGTTCCCGTATCTCACGCCTTCCCTTGGCCCACCACCTCGCCTAGATTGACCGCGTGACCCAATCGACCAACGACATGACGTATTCCCAGCGCAGGCCGTGCCGATGAGCCGCGCGCGCCGCTCCATGGATTGGGGCTTTCCGCGCTGGCGGCCCTATGGTTCTTCGCAGGAAGCGGCGAATGTGCGCATCTGTGACCGCCACGGTTGCGACGAGCCCGGCGATTGCCCCGCGCCCAAGGCCCCCAACAGCCGCGACCGGTGGTATTTCTGCCAGAAGCACGCCGCCGAATACAATTCGAAGTGGGATTACTTCGAAGGGTTGGAGCAGGCCGAGAAGGAAGAACGCGCCCGCGCGGAACGCCGCGAAAATGCAGGCTATGCCGAGGCCGCGCATTACGGCTGGGCAGGGTCAGGCGATGGTTCGCGTTCCGCTGACGAGATGCGCGCGCTTGAAGTGCTGGGGCTCGAAGCAGATGCCGATTTCAACGCGATCAAGAAGGCTTACCGCGCCCGCGCCAAGGAAGTGCATCCTGACGTGAAACCCGGCGATGCCGAGGCTGCCAAGCAGTTCCAGCTGATCCAGACATCGTACGAAGTGCTGCGCGCTGCCGAAGAGCGGCGCGAGTGGCGGGGCTAGGGTTACCCCGGCTCGCTCTCGTCATAGACCCAGTCGGGCCTGCCGCCACACCAGGCGAGGATCGGGCCGCACAGCAGCAAACCGGCAATGAACCCGCCCAGATGCGCCTCCCAGGCAAGGCCGAAATTCTCCGCACCCAGCAGCAGCGGGATCGCGAACAGCGCGATCAACGGAATGTGCAGCTTGATCCATTCGACAAAGGCGCGGGCAAGCTGCGGGCTGAGCAGGGCTGCGGGGGCGCCGTGCGGATCGGGATGACGCATCAGAAAGCCGAGCAGCCCGAAGATTGCCCCCGACGCGCCCAGCATCGGGACGGTGCTTGCCGGGTTGATCGCCAGCCATAGCGCGGCGCCGGCAAGGCCCGAGCCGAAGAACAGTGCCATGAACCCCATGAAACTGCGCGGACCGAAAGGGCCAAGCCGCTCCATGATCGCCGGGCCAAGCGCGGCGAGAACCGAAAGGTTGAAGACGATGTGCATCAGCCCGCCATGCGCGAACATGTGCAAGAACAGCAGTTCGAAACGCCCCTCGGCAAGCCGCGGCCCTGATATGGCCCAGCCGATCATGCTGCCCTGATCCCACAGCAACCAGACGAAAGCGATGACCATCGGCACGGCCAGCACGATGGTCGGGATCCGTCGGTTGCGCTTGATCAGGGGGTCGACATAGGTTTCCGGCTGAAACAGTGGCGGCGCTTCAGGCTCGCTCTCTTCACGTCGCAGAAAGCTCATCCTTGCACCATACCTCTCCGGTTCACAGTGCCTCCTTGAACACCCGTCCGCTCTTCATCACCAGCTTGAGATTGGTGGCGGGATCGCCAATGAAGTCAATGCTTCTCGCCGGATCACCGTCCCATACGAGGATGTCCGCCAGCGCGCCCGGTTCGATCACCCCAAGCTTGCCCGGATAGGGCGCCCGCTCGCCCGACATCGCCAGAAGCTCGCCCGCAGCGCCGGTCGCCATCCTGAGCGCATCGAAGGGTGACATGAATCGGGTGAGCTTCGCCAGCTGCCGCCCCTGACTGGCCGATCCGCCGGGGTTCATCAGGATATCGGTGCCGAAGGCCATCTTCACGCCTTCGGCCCGGCCCTTCTCGAAGGCGCGCACCGTGCCGGCCGAGACCTGTTCCTGCTTGGCAATCTGCACTGGATCGGTCTTGGGATTGGCGTCTTCATCGGCGAGGAAGGGCTGGATTGACCACCAGGCGCCTTCGGCCTTTATCATCCGGATTGTCGCATCATCGGCGAGCTGGCCGTGCTCGATCGACTTCACGCCCGCCCTGAGCGCGCGCTGGATACCTTCGCTGGTATAGACATGGCTGCACACATAGGTGCCCCAGTCCGCCGCCGCGCGCACCGCTGCGCGCATTTCCTCTTCAAGGAACTGCGCGGTGTCGAGCGGATCGTAGAGCGAGGATACACCGCCGCCCGCCATGATCTTGATCTGGCTCGCCCCTTTCATCAGCTGCTCGCGCGTGCGGCGCAGCACTTCGGCCTCGCCATCGGCAATCGCGGCGACCCCGGTGCGTTCAGTATAGTCGGCCGGATCGCTGTCCATCCGCGGCAGGGTGTTGAGGAAGCGGAAGTCGCCGTGGCCCGAGGTTTGCGAGATCATCGCCCCGCTCGGGAAGATGCGCGGTCCGGCAAGGATATTGCGATCCACCGCCATCTTGAGTCCGAACACCGGCCCGCCGGTGTCGCGCACCGTGGTGAAGCCGCGCATGAGGGTCGCGCCTGCCTCTTGCCCGGCGATGAGGTGGACGAGCGCGATATCCTGCGTCAGCGCGGCAAGCTGGCTGACGCTGACGAGGGTGGCGTGCCAGTGGCAATCGATCAGTCCCGGCGTGACGCTGCGACCGCCGCAATCGACCCGCACCGCATCCTGCGGCCCTGTTCCTGCGCCGACGATGGCACTGATTTTGCCACCTTCGACCACGATTTCGCGGCCGGTATGCATCTTCGGACTGTTGCCATCGAAGAAGGCAAGGTTGGTGAGTACCGTCGGACGTCCGGGGGTTTGGGCGCGAGCGAAGCTCGGGGCGAGCCCGAAACCGGCAAACATGCCCAGCACCGCCGCGCTCCCACCCAGCGCCTCACGCCGCGAAATGTCGGCTTCGATCCGGGCAAAAGCCTGCTGCGTCAGGGGCGACCCACACAGGCAGGGGTTGATCCATGCCGCCCCCGGTTCGGCCCCCGCATGATCATGTCCGCAACATTCAAGTCCCATCGCCGTCTTTCTCCATTGCGAACCATTGATACGCAAGCAGATTAGGTCTGGCCGAGAACTGTGGCATCAATAAGCCGTTCCGGCGTCAGGCTGGCCCCGCGAACCCCTTGCCTTTGCTGTCGATCTGCGGATCGGGATTGTCGTTCCACCACGCCACATCGGTCCAGGGGCGCACGTCGACCTCGTGGCTCCAGCAATTGCGCGGCTGGTGGGCGAGGTGCCAATAGGTTTCGGCCAGCGCGGCGGGATCGATGATCCCCTCGCGGCCCTTCTTCTGCTTGAAGGCCTCGTATTTGTCCCCCAGCAGCTTGCCGAGCGTGTCGGGCGCATCGACCGCGCCGTCGACCACCACGTGCGCAACATGGACGCCCTGCGGCGCGAATTCGGCGTTGAGGGTCTGGCACAGCATCCGCCGTCCGCCCATCGCTGCGGCATGGCTATGCTGCCCGGCATTGCCGCGCATGGCGGCGGTAGCCGAGGTGACCAGCAACGTGCCATGCGCGCCGATCTTGGCGCGCTCGACCATGTGCGGGAACAGCGCATGGGCAAGCCGGAACACGCCATAGGTGCCGAGCCGCCAGCCAAGCTCGAAGATCCGGTGCGGGGTCTGATCGAGCGTCCGGTTCCCGATCTGCGCGCCGAGATTGTAGAGCGCGGCATGGATCGGGCCGATATCGCGTTCGGTGCGTTCGATCAGTTCCTCGATCGTGCCGTCCTCGGCCGCGTTGAGCAGGGTGCCGCTGGCTGAACCGCCCGCTGCCTCGATTTCTGCGACCAATCGCGCCAGGCCCGCCTCGTCCGAGCGCCGGGCCATCACCGCGTGGTAGCCGCCTGCCGCAAAGCGCTTGGCGGCATTGCCTCCGATCCCTGCGCCCGCACCAATCACGAGGAACACGGGCTTGCGGCTGTCTGTCATGCTGGCTTCTCCTTGTCCCCTCCCGCTTGCGGGAGGGGTCGGGGGTGGGCAACTGTCACTTAGACATGTTCCAGCGCCTGCGCGAAATCGGCGATCAGATCGTCAGCGTCCTCAATCCCGACGCTGATGCGCACCAGATTGTCGGTGATGCCAAGCGCGTCCTTACGCGCCTGCGGCACCGACAGGTGCGTCATCGACGCGGGGTGGCTCGCCAGCGTCTCCGTCCCGCCGAGGCTGACCGCCAGCTTGGCGATGGTGAGGTTGTCGAGGAAGCGAAAGCACTCCGCCTCGCCGCCCTTGATGAAGACCGAGAAGGTGCTGCCAGCGCCAAGGCAATGACGATCATAAATATCCTGCTGGCGCGGATCGGCGATGAAGCCGAGATAGCCGAGCCCTTCGACCTTGGGATGGGTGCGCAGGTATTCGCACACCTTTGCCGCATTCTCGCCCGCCCGCTGCATCCTCAGTTCGACCGTCTCCAGCGAGCGCAGCAGCATCCATGCGGTGTTGGGATCCACGATCCCGCCCATCGTGTTCCTGAGCGCACGCACCGGCGCGATCCACTTTTTCGCTCCCGCGATTGAGCCAGCCACCAGATCGGAATGGCCGCCGACATACTTCGTCAGCGAATAGGCGACGATATCCGCCCCGTGTTCCAGGGGGCGCGACCACAGGGGGCCGAGGAAGGTGTTGTCGATGGCGATGGGAGTGCCATCCAGCGCCGCATCGCGCGCATCGCGCACCGCTTCGACATCGACCAGCGCATTGGTCGGGTTGGCGGGGCTTTCGAGGTAGATCATCGCCACCTTGCCGCCCTGCGCCTCGGCCTGTGCCTTGGCCTTCTCAAGCACCGCGTCGAGCTCTGTGCGGGTCGCCCCGGCGGGGAAATCGACATAGGTCACGCCGAAGCGGCTCAGCACCTTGGCGACGAAGCCTTCGCTGGCCGCATAGAGCGGGCCGGAATGGACGATCACGTCATTGGCGCTGGCATAGGCCATCATCAGGATGCAGATCGCGGTCATCCCGCTGGAGAAGGTCAGCGCGTCTTCGGCCCCGTCCCACACGGCGAGGCGATCTTCGAGGATTTCCTGATTGGGGCCGTTGAAGCGCGAATAGACGAGGCCTTCCGCGCCCCCTTCGCGCAGGCCGGTGATGCCTTCGAAATGGCGCTTGCCTGCGGCGGCGCTTTCAAAGGCGAAGGTGCTGGTGAGGAAGATCGGGGCCTTGAGCGAGCCTTCCGACAGCACGGGATCATAGCCGTGGCCCATCATCAGCGTGGCGGGCTTCAGCGGCCTTCCGCCGATCTCGCGGCGGGCGGGCTTGGGTTTGCGACGGGGGGTGGGGGTGACGACAGCATCGACGGCGTCAGGCATGACGGCGCATCCTTCCTATGCTCACGCTCCCAGGAAGGCGGGAGCCGTTCGGCGGTGGGCAGGGCGCCCGTTCCTAACCTCCGCAGGAACGCCTCTCCGCTGCCACCGCTGTGCTGGGATAGAGGCTACCGTGTGCGCACGATCCTTTCAAGCGAAGCATGGAAGGTTTCACACCAGCGCAGCAATTCCCCACACCACGCCGACGATCAGCAGCACCCCCGCCAGATCGAGCAGCGCCCCGGCCTTGACCATCTGTTCGATGCGGATGCGGCCCGTTGCCCAGGCAATCGCATTCGGCCCGGTGCCCGCCGGGAGCATGAAGCCCCAGCTTGCCGCCAGCGCGGCCGGCAGGGCGAGCAGCACCGGATCAGCCCCCAGCGCCACCACCAGCGCGGCGACCACAGGGATGATCCCCGTTGCCGTTGCCACATTGCTGGCAAATTCGGTGACGATGATCACCAGAGCCGTCACCGCAAGCGCCACCAGCAGCAGCGGCCATGCTTCAAGCGGCAGCAGCGCCTGCCCGATCCACCCGGCGAGGCCTGAGGCCTGCATGCCCCCCGCCAGCGCCAATCCTCCGCCGAACATGAAAATCGTGCTCCATGGCGCGCGATCCGCCTCGTGCCAGACCAGCAGTGGGCATCCGGTTCCATCAGGCAGGAGGAACAGCGCCAGAGCGGCAATCACTGCGATCGTCCCGTCCGTCCATGATCCCGGCGGCAGAAGTGGTGCGACGAGCGGCTGCGTGACCCATGCAAGGAAGGTCGCCAGCACCAGCGGCACGAGGCGTCTTTCAGGCGTGCTCCACACCGCGCGGCTGTCAATCGCGGCGCGCGCTGCGGCGGTATCGAAAGGGTGCGCTGCGACACGCTGCACCCGCGCGACGATCCAAGCGGCCAGCGGCACGCTCAGCAGCACCAATGGGATACCAAAGAGCGCCCACTGCACGAAGCTTATGCGCACCCCGGCGATTTCGTCGAGCAGGCCAACCGCAATGGCATTGGTGGGCGAGCCGACAATCGTGCCGAGCCCGCCGATGCTGGCGGCAAAGGCGATACCCATCGGCAGAGCGCCCGAAATGCCTTCCTTTTGCCCTACCGCTGCGCTGCTTGAGGGTGTTTCTTGCCGCCCTACCGCTTCGCTGCTTGAGGGTGTTGCTTGTTGCCCTATCGCTTCGCTGCTTGAGGGCGTGCCCCCCTCCAGAACCGCCAGCGCCATCGGCATCATGATCAGCGCGGTCGAGGTGTTCGAGATGAACATCGACAGCAGCGCCGCTGCGATCATGAAGGCCAGCAGCAACCGGTCGGCGCTGCCGCCTGTGCCGATCAGCCGCAGGATCGCCAGGCTCAGCCTTCGGTGCAGTCCGGTGCGCTCGATCGCCAGCGCGATGAAGGCCCCGCCCAGCAGCAGAAACAGGATCGGCGAGTAATAGGTGCTTGCCGTTGCCTCGGCGCTGGATACACCGGCCAGAGGCAGCACCACGAACGGCAGCAGTGCGGTTACGGCGAGCGGCACCGCCTCGGTCATCCACCAGGCGGCCATCCATACCACCAGCCCCGCTACCAGCCAGGCCGCCGGCGCAAGGCCCGCAGGGGGCGGCAGCAGCGCAGCGAGGGCGAAGGCGAGGGGGCCAAGCATGAGGCCGATCCGGCGCGCTGTCATGGCCGGAGCCTATCAGCCCGATGGGCGAACCTGCAAGCCTTGCTTCACAGCCCGATGTTCCATGTGGAACATCTGCGGGGAGGGGGTCTGGCGCGGGTCAGAACCCGGCGAGAAGGGGGCAAGGGCTGGTCAAGCAGGGGTCAAGCAAAGGGCAGGGGCTGATCTGGCACGGCCAAGCAAAAGGGGGCGAGCCAACCGGCCCGCCCCCCTTTCGATCCGCGCGTTGCCTGCCGCCTTACTTCGGTGCCAGCACCATCAGCATCTGGCGCCCTTCAAGGCGCGGGAACGCTTCCACCTTGGCGACTTCGGCAACGTCATCCTGAACCTTCTTCAGAAGGTCCATGCCGAGATGCTGGTGCGCCATTTCACGCCCACGGAACCGCAGCGTGATCTTCACCTTGTCGCCATGCTCGATGAACTTGTGCACGTTGCGCATCTTCACGTCATAATCATGCGTGTCGATGTTCGGCCGCATCTTCACTTCCTTGATGTCCTGGGTCTTCTGCGTCTTGCGCGCGAGGTTCGCCTTTTTCTGCGCCTCGTAGCGATACTTGCCGACATCAAGGAACTTGCACACCGGCGGGTCCGCGTTGGGGGACACTTCGACGAGATTGAGGCCCTTCTCGTTGGCCTGCTCGATCGCTTCGCGGGTGTACATCACGCCAAGGTTTTCGCCTTCGTCATCAATGACGCGGACCTTGGGGACGTTGATCATGTTATCAAATCGAGGGCCGCTTTTTACAGGCGGGGCCAACGAGCGCCGGGGTGGACGTGATATGGGGTGTTCTCCTGTGGTTACGTCTTGTTGCGCGCTCCTTAGTCCGAAAAGCCGGGGAGCGCCAGATGGAGTCTTACGCTGCCGCCTGCCACAGTGGGAAACGGGCGATGCGGCCACCCGCAGGCATCAGCGCCTCGATCCGGCTGGCCGGTTGCAGCGCGCCGAGGATTTCAGGCGCGCCGGCATCCATCCCGCCGGTGAGAGTGCCGAAGGCGGGCAGGATCATGCGTTCGGCTCCGTTTGCGCTGCGTCCGACCACGGCACAGGGGCGGGCGATGTGGCGGTTGCGGACATTGACGCGCAGCTTGGGGTGGTAGTGGCCCGACAGCTCTGGCGCGGTTTCGCCACGCTTCGCTTCGTGACGCAAGGTGACGCCGCCGACTTCGAGTTCCGGCACGATCGTCCCGCCGAAGCCCTTGGGAAGCGCCTCGTCGTGGTTGCCGGTGATCCACACCCAGTCCAATGCGCGGGTCAGCGCCTCCAGCATCCCGGTGCAATGCGCATCGAGCCTCAGCGCGCCGGCATCATCGTGGAAATTGTCGCCCAGCGTGATGACCCGCCGCGCGCCCGTGACCCGCACCGCATCGGCCAGCCGTTCGAGCGTGTCGCGGCTGTCATAGGGCGGCAGCATCTGGCCCCGCGCGGCATACCAGCTCGCCTTTTCCAGGTGCAGATCGGCCACCAGCAAGGCGCGTTCGGCCGGCCAGTAGGCAGCGCGCCCCTGCCCAAGGGCAAGTTCGTGTCCGGCAAAGGAAAAGGGGGTGAACATAGCGGGAACCATTGCGGTGTCTTTGCCTGCAAAGATTCGCCTTGGCAATGCCAGCGCGGGACTTGTGCGGCGCGCGCCTTGCCCTATGGTGCGCGGGAATGACGGACGGGGATGTATGACGGACTGGACACCTTACACCGAACGCGCGCGCGTATGGTTCGAAGCCTTGCGCGACGATATCTGCGCTGAGTTTGAGGCGATCGAGCGGGAGGCCGGTTCTGACGCGGCCTTCCAATACACGCCGTGGCAGCGCGAAGAGGAAGGCAATGCCGATCCCGGCGGCGGCACGCAGGGGCTGATGAAGGGCAAGGTGTTCGAAAAGGTCGGCGTCAATGTTTCGACCGTGCGCGGCAGCTTCGCCAAGGAATTTGCCGGCAGCATCAATGGTGCGAGCGCAGAGAACCCCGGCTTCGTCGCCACCGGCATCAGCCTGGTCGCGCACATGGCCAATCCGCACGTGCCGGCAGTGCATATGAACACCCGCTTCCTGACGACGACCAAGGCGTGGTTCGGCGGCGGCGCTGACCTCAATCCGCCGATCCCCTATGCCGAGGACACAGCCGATTTCCACGCCGCGATGCGCGCGGCCTGCGATCCGCATAACGAAAGCTATTACGAACGCTATTCAAAATGGGCGGAGGAGTATTTCTACATTCCCCACCGCAAGGTCGGCCGCGGAGTCGGAGGCATTTTCTGCGACCATCTGGAATGCCCCGATGACGCCGCATGGGAACGCAACTTTGCCTTTATTCAGGACATCGGAAAGCAGTTCCTCGCTGCCTTTCCGGCAATCGTGAGAAAGCGCATGAACACGCCTTTCGATGCGGCGGACGAGGCGCAGATGTTCGAATACCGGGGCCGCTATGCCGAATTCAACCTGGTCTATGACCGCGGCACGATCTTCGGCCTGAAGACCGGCGGCAATATCGACGCGATTCTGATGAGCCTGCCGCCAAGGGCGACGTGGTCATAAGGCGAGATGCTGGTCTAGGGTGGGAAGTGGCTGTCAGGAGCGACAAGGCCCGCAGCCTTATCCAGTTTCGCCGCCGGAGGAAATCCGGCCCGGGGCAAGCCAAGCTCCCCCGGGCCAGTCAGTTGGTTACAACGGTGCCGGAGCCTCTGCAACGATGGGGATGAAGATGGTGTAGCAGGAAGTCCCGCCCGTCGTCCCTGAAGTGTCGATCGAGCAGTAGGTGTAAAAGCAGCCGGTCGAGTTGCAGTCGGTCGAAGACCAGCTACCCTTGGTCCCGCGGCCGGATTTCTTCTTCGCTTCAGCCATGTCGGGCGCCGCGGCCATAGCCGCAGCGACGACGGCAAGCGCGAACGAGAACTTTGACATAATTTTCATGGATGCGAACCCTTTCAAAATGCTGCCATAAGCGGCAGCAGCCCGAAAAAAATCGCGCGCCTCCGGCAATGTCAACTTGGCGAGACCAAAACGAAGTCTTGTTGCTTCTATAAGGTTCAATCGCTTTAGTTTTTATTCGGATGTTGCTTGAATAATTTCTTTAATTTCAAGGGCATATGTCAGATTCTGTAAGATAGTTATATTTTAAGGTATCAGATGGCTATCCCGAGTCGCCTCATGCGCGTTTCCGTTTGCGGCTTTGCGGATCTGGCGCTCATGCGCTCCGCAAATGAAGCCACTTTGTCACAGTGCAGGCATGCGTCCTTCTTCGCACTTGCGGCAACAGCGCCCGGCGCACATATTCACTTGTGATGCTGCGCCAGTACGAACTCGTCGAGAAGGTTCTCGATTACGATCCCAACGCCGACGAGGCGATGCTCAACCGTGCCTATGTCTATACCGTGCAGAAGCACGGCACCCAGAAGCGCGCGAGCGGCGATCCCTATTTCAGCCACCCGGTCGAAGTCGCCGGGCTGATGACCGACCTGAAGCTCGACATGGCGACGATCATCACCGCGCTGCTCCACGACACGGTCGAGGACACGCTGGCGACGATTGACGATATCGAGGCCCATTTCGGCCCCGAGGTTGCGCGGCTGGTGGACGGGGTGACCAAGCTCTCCAAGATCGAAACCATGCCGGAAAACGAGCGCGCGGCGGAAAACCTGCGCAAGTTCCTGCTGGCGATGTCCGAGGATATCCGCGTGCTGCTGGTCAAGCTGGCTGACCGGCTCCACAACATGCGCACGCTCCACTTCATCAAGAAGCCGGAAAAGCGCCAGCGCATCGCCCGCGAGACGATGGATATCTACGCGCCCCTCGCCGAGCGCGTGGGCATGTATGAATATATGCACGAGATGCAGGCGCTGGCCTTCCGCGAGCTGGAGCCGGAAGCCTATGCCACGATCACGGGCCGGCTGGAGCAATTGCGCTCGCAGGATGGCGGGCAGGTCGATGCGATTGCACTCAAGATCAAGCAGCGCCTTGCCGAGGCGGGCCTCAAGGTCGAGGTCTACGGGCGCGAAAAGCACCCTTTTTCGATCTGGCACAAGATGGCCGAACGCCATGTCAGCTTCGAACAGGTGACCGACATCATGGCCTTCCGCGTCCTCACCGAGACCGAGGAGGACTGCTACCGCGCACTGGGTATCCTGCACACGACCTGGCAGTTCCTGCCGGGCAAGTTCAAGGACTACATCTCGACACCGAAATCGAACGGTTATCGCTCGCTCCACACGTCCTTGATGTACGAAAACTCGATGCGGGTCGAAGTGCAGATCCGCACGCGCGAGATGCACCGTACCAATGAATTCGGCCTTGCGGCGCACTGGGCCTACAAGCAGGGCGACAGGCCCGACGGGGCGGTGGGCTGGCTGCGCGACCTGATCGAGATTGTCGATGCCAGCCACGATGCCGAAGAGCTGCTCGAACACACCCGCATGGCGATCTATCAGGATCGCATCTTCGCCTTCACGCCCAAGGGCGCGCTGTTCCAGCTGCCCAAGGGGGCGACGGCGGTGGATTTCGCCTTTGCGGTCCACACCAATCTCGGCACGCAGACTGCTGGGGTGAAAATCAACGGGCGACACATGCCGCTGCGCACGCCGCTCAATAACGGCGATGTGGTCGAGATCATCAAGAACCCCCACGCCAATCCGCAGCTTTCATGGCTGGGCTTTGTCGTCACCGGCAAGGCGCGCGCCGCGATCCGCCGTGCGGTGCGGATGAAGGAGCGCGCCGAGGTCGCCGCGATCGGATCGAAGCTGTTCGACGAAATCGCTGCCCGCGTCCCCGCGCGCATCGGCAAGAAGGCGATCCGCGCCGCGGTCGAACGGCTCGGCATGGATGAACCCGATGACCTGATGTATGCCATCGGCGCGGCCAAGATCCCCGACCGCGAGGTGATGGAGGCGCTCGTTCCCGGCTGCACCGCGGGCATCGAGGAGGACGAGCACTGGGAGCGGCGCGAGCGCGCGATCTCGATCCGGGGCCTCACGCCGGGCGTCGCCTTCGACCTTGCGCCCTGCTGCCACCCGGTGCCGGGCGACCGCATCGTCGGCATCCGCCGCAAGGGCGAGACCGTGCTGGTCCACGCCATTGATTGCATGGAGCTGGCGAACGGGGTGGACAGCGACTGGATCGATCTGGCCTGGGGCAATCGCTCGGTCGGCGCTACCGGCCAGCTTTCGGTGACGATCTACGACCGGCTCGGCACGCTGGCGGAAATGGCGGGCATCTTCGCGCAGAACAAGGCCAATATCATCACCCTGATGCAGGCCCAGATCGACCCGCCTTTCGTGACCTATGATGTCGAGGTGGAGGTGCAGGATGTGGCACACCTCAACCGCATCATCTCGGCCCTGCGCGCCAGCGACGCCGTGGCGCAGGCTGAGCGCCAGTAGGAGGCTTTAGCCTCCCGCCGCAACGCGCCGCACCGGCACGCGGATGTTGCAGATGTCCGCCCCGCCAGCGGGCGTGATGAAGAACGGATCGCGGCGGTTGGCGATGGCTTCGGCGTAGGTCGCGAAGGTGTCGCTTTCGGTCGAGAGATATTCGAAAAGCGGCCGTTCGCCCGCAGGCAAGTCGCTCGCCACCCGCACCGTCAGGATCGGCGTGCGCTTGTCCCTTTCGAACTCGGCATAGAAGCCCAATTCGCCCTTGCCCCTTGGGAGGCTGGAGAGGTGCTCCATCCCCTCGATAACCCGGCCCACCAGCGCGATATTGCGATCGAGATGGCGCGGCGCGTGGCCGATCACGGTATAAAGCTCCGCGCCCGATCCGGTATCCGGCGAATAGTTCCGCCCTACGCCGACCATGCCGTAGCAGTGGGTGGGCCAGACCTCGCCATGCTCACCTTCGATCTTGCCAGCCATCTGCCAGCCATTGGAGAACCCCGCTTCGCCCTTCGTTACGTAGGGGTCGAGAATTCGAAGCGGTGAACCAAAGCCGAGATCACAATAACGCTGAAAGTTGTTTTCGCCGGCGGGGGAAAGATAAGCGCATTTGGCGGGCGCAACATACTCTGCCTCCCCCATCACCATCAGCCCCTCTGGCAAGGGCTTCGGCTCCCCCGTCGCCTCGGGGTTGTCGTAATTGGGATCGCCCCACTGGGTGACGTAATTGTCCTGCACCCGGTTGACCGAGATGCCATCATACCACTTGGCGCGGGCGAACAGGCGGATGTTGTGGACCCAGCCCTGGCTGAAGGGCGCGGGCATCAGCTGGATCACCACCTGACGCGGCTTGCCCTCGGCATCGGGCGCGAGGGTCATCACCAGCAGATCCTCCGCCGGGATGCGCGTCCAGTCCGCCTTGGGCGCGGCGGCGACAATCTCGGACGGCGCAGGCGCGGTAGTCTTTGTTTGCCCTACCGGTTCAGCCTGCGGCTGTGCTTCGCGTCCGCTGCTTGAGGGCGAAGGGTCCTGAGCGGAAGCAGGCAGGGCAAGGGCGAGGGCGGAAGAGGCGACCAGAAGCATCTTTTTCATCGAGCAAAGGTGCCACCACGCGCCTTGCGAAGCAATCCATTCGCGGCTAGTGGGCCGGGCTTGCCCCGAAAGGCGCTCCCGTTCTCGCGCTCAAGTAGCGGACGCGAAGCACAGCCGCAGGCTGAACCGGTAGCGCAACAAGGGGCCTCGCGGAGCAGTGGCCGAGTGGTCGAAGGCGCACGCCTGGAAAGTGTGTATACGGCAAAACCGTATCGAGGGTTCGAATCCCTCCTGCTCCGCCAACACCGCCTTTCTGGCTGGTTCTTCCCGCTTAAAAAGCACGGAAAAAACAAAACTTTAGAGCGCCCTCTCTGCTTCCGGCCATTGCATTCTGATGCGACCCGTCGCGATCTCATGCGGGTAAGGATGTGCGGAAAAAATGGGAAATCTCACCGCTGGCATGCTCCGGGGGGCGCTTGAGCCTGGATGCCATCACGACGGCGATGGGCTTTTCCTGAACGTCACCCCGACCGGTACCCGTTCATGGTCCTCTACGGACAAAAGGCGTTTGGGGCTCGGATCGCACGGTCTGCTGACACCACACTGTTGCTCCTAGAGTGGGTCCATCGAGGAGGCCTTGCCAAGCGGCATTTGTCCAGACAAATTGCAGGGCGAAATCGTCACAGGAGCAACCATGCTGCATTCATCCTCCCACTTCCGGCGCTCGATTGTCCTTGCCATCGCCGCGGCTGCGATGGTGATGGCCGCTCCTGTCTTATCTGAAGGAGACACCGCACCTGCCGCCCCCACCGCTGACAGCCGCGCCGCCGCGCCGGAAGAATTCCGGATGTGGATCGATGCGCGCGCGGGCACCGGCGAACCGGTGCATTGGGTCTCGGAAGGGGGGATCTACGAATACCCCAGCGGCAAGAAGCTGTTCGGCATGATCGGGTTCGATTCAAGCCGGGTGTTCTGGCCCGAAAAGCCCGGCGATCCGGTGGTGCACCTGACTCGCAAGACCTATGCCTACACCGATCCGGAAACCGGCGAGATTCTTACCGAATACAACGGCCAGAAGGTCGAGCCGATCGCCTATCCCTATCAGATGATCTCTTACCGCTACGAGAACGGGCGCATCTATGGCGATGTTGAACAGGGCGTTGCACCCGCGGTTCAGAAGATCGAAGCGAAGACGGGGATGACCTGGCGCTGGATGGGGAAGGACACGCTCGCCATAACGGCGCCGGTGTTCCTCGATTTCCCGCTCCCCGGCGGCGGGCGGTACGAAGCCTGGGAGAACTATGACTTCTTTATCCACCGCCCCGGCACCAATGCCGAACCGCACCAGATGGCGTGGCAGCGCTATGGCGCGCTCCCGCCGTTTGCGGGCAAGGGGCAGGCGATCTATCACCTCTTGTCGTGGCGGGTCGACAGCAACACCAAGTTGCCGGAGCGGCTGCGCGAATGGGCTGAGCGGGAAAAGCCGATGTGGCTCAATCCGCCGCGCGACCTCAATGAGATTCGCGCGCTCCAGCAGGGCAAGGCGATGGAGGGCTGGGCGCGCTGATTGTGCCGCGCGCGGTGCTTGCAGTATGATCCAGATCAAGGACGCATCGCCCAAGCCTTGACAAACCCGCGTTCCACGTCGAATTTGTCCGGACAACTTTCCGGCTCAGCTCAAAGGTGCCGCCCATGGCCAAAGATCTGCCCCCGCCCTACACCGCAATGAGCCGTCATCCGATGATGCCGCGCACCTCCCATGACGAGGCGGCGCGGTTCAATTTCCTGACCCATTTCAACCGCTATCTTTCCGGCACCATCGGCGCCGGCAACCGGCTCGCCTATGAAAAGCGGGTGCTGCCCGCCTTCCGGGCCGAACATGGCCGCGATCCCGAGCACCGCTACGAAATCCGCGACGCGATGAACCAGGATCCGTGGCACCGCATGTGGTCGGCGCTCAAGCGCAATTCGATGGAAATGCGCCAGCACAACGGGCGGCAGGTGGTGCTGCGTCAGCTCGACGAGCTCGATGCGATGGCGCGCCAGTTCAACGAACATTCGGGGATGCTCGAACTCGATCCGGCGATTGCACAGCCCGAGTACCAGACCGCGGTCGATATTCACTGCCAGCCCGGCGGTTACCACGGCGAGGAACGCCCCGGGGATGTGACGGTCGGCGCGAATTACGATGTCGGCCTGTTCGCGACCACGGGCGGCGCACTCGGCGGACTCAACGACGGGGGCGGGCAGGCGGTGGTCGGCTGGGTCAAGGCCGAGCGGCCCGACTGGCGCCCGCGCCGCATTCTCGATATCGGCTGCACCATCGGCCACAACGCTGTGCCAATCGCGCAGGCGTTCCCCGATGCCGAGGTTATCGCGATTGACACCGCCGCTGCGTCCCTTCGCTACGGAGCGGCGCGGGCGGCGGCGCTGGGGGTGAAGAACATCCGTTTCGTGCAGGCCTCGGGCGAGGACCTGTCGCGCTGGGCCGACGGGCATTTCGACTGGGTGCAGACCACCATGTTCCTGCACGAATTGTCGGCCAAGGCCATGCCGCGCATTCTGGCCGAGGCCAATCGCGTGCTCGCGCCCGGCGGGTTGATCCTGCACATCGAGCAGCCGCAATATTCCGACGAAATGCCGCTGTTCGAACAGTTCATGCGCGACTGGGATGCGTTCAACAACAACGAGCCGTTCTGGTCAGCGATGCACGGGCAGGATTTGAAGGAAGTCATGGCCAAGGCCGGTTTCCCGCACGACAGCCAGTTCGTCGCCGGGGTGCGGGCGGTGGTCGACCCGGCGATTTTCCCGCCCTCTCCCGATGCGGCCGAGGAGGATTATGGCCGCGCCGCGATCTGGAACGCCTATGGGGCCTGGAAGCCGCTCGCCAAGGCGGAAGCAGCATGAGCGAGGAACTCGACTGGATCGCGCTCTCGGGCCGCCGCGCGAAGGGCAAGCGTCCGGCCTTCTTCGACGAACCGGCATTGGACCGGCTCTATTCGACCGTTTTCGCGCTCGCCGCCGAAGTCTCGGCATTGCGCGAGCGGCAGGATACGCTCGAACGGCTGCTCGAGGCGCGCGGGGGGCTGACGCGCGAGGAGATCGAAAACTTCGTGCCTGACCGCAAGGCGGGGGACGAGCGGGGGCTGGCCACACAGGCCTATATCGCGCGCATCATGCGCGGCTTCCAGCAGGAGGTCGAGGCGATGGAGGCGCATGATCCGCCGATCATGGACATCGTCGAGAAGCTCTCGCGCGAATAGGGATCACGGCGCGGACGGGGTGCCGACAACAGGGGGTCAGAAGCGATGGAATTCCTCGTAACCAACGAACTTGCCATCCTGAGATGGGTGCACATTCTGGCGATGGTCTACTGGCTGGGCGGCGAATGGGGCGTGTTCCAGACCAGTTACCATGTCACCAATCCGGCGCTGTCGCTGGACGAACGGCGGCGTCATATGGAGACGGCCTACCGGATCGACATTCTCGCGCGCACCGGTATCGTCCTCCTGCTGCCGCTGGGGCTGCACATGGGCAAGCTGTTCGGCTTCGTCCCGCTGCTCGAAGGGGCAGGCGTGTGGTGGATGTGGCTGTTCTTCGCCATCTGGCTGGCGATGACCTGGACAGCCTTCATCAAGCGCGAGACCGATATCGGGATTGCGGTTACCCGCACCGAGGAATGGCTGCGTTATCCGCTGATCGCCGCGCTGGTGGTGGCGGCGGGGATGGCCTTTGCGGACAGTGGCCCGATCGCCTCGGGGCCGGACAACCTGTGGTATCCTTCCAAGATGGGACTCTATGCCTTCGCGCTTGTCATCGGCCTGTTCCTGCGGCTGGTGATGCGGCGCTGGACCGAGCGGTTCCGGATCCTCGCCATGGGGCCGAATGCCGAGCAGGAAGCCGCGCTCGCCCGCGAGATCGCGACCGCGCGCCTTGCGGCCTATATCTATTGGATCACCATCGCCTCGGTCTGTTTCCTCGGCGCGGTGAAGCCGTTCTGAGGGAGAGCCTGCCATGCCCGCCTACATGATCGTCACCGCTGCGATCCGCGACCGCGAGGCCTTTATCGCGGGCTACGGCGCGGCGGCGGCGGCGCTGATCCCGCAATTCGGCGGCGAATACCTGCTGCGCGGCCCGGGCGCGGAGTGCCTCGAAGGCAGCTTCGGGGAGGGCGCGAGCATGGTGATCTCCAAATGGCCTGACCGCGCTGCGATCAAGGCCTTCTGGAACAGCCCCGAATATGCCGAGGCGCGGAAACTGCGCGAAGGCTTGGCCGATGTGCAGGTGCTGGTGATCGACGGCCCCGATCTCGTCACTCCAGAATCTGGTTGAGCTCGATCAGGATCCCGTCGGGGTCGAAGAAGTTGCAGCCCATCACGCGGATCTCCGGCCCGCCGTTGCGGCCCGGATAGGTTTGCAGCCGCGCCTCTGCGGTGAAGGTCACGCCGGGTACCTGCTTGGCACGCGCGCAGCGGCCTTCGACATCGTCGGTGTTGAGCACCAGCACGACATCGCCCGCCGGCCCATGCGCTTGGGATAATCGCCTGCAGGAATCGCCGGATCGACCCACTCCATCAGCCCGACCCAGCCGACCCAGGGATCATTGGCATTGAGCAGCACCAGCCGCGCGGTCGCGCCCGGCTCGCCCGCCGGCAGGGCGACGCCCGAGGTCTGGACAGTCGTATCGTAATTGACCTGAAGCCCGATCACATCGCGGTAGAGCGCGAGCGACTTTTCCATGTCGCGCACGATAATCGTGGCGCGGCGCACGTCGGTCGGCAGGCGATCCCTTGGCGCAGCAACGCCGGGAGAGGCGGGCGCGGCGGCGACGGTGCGGGGCGCCTCGTTGCCGATATTGACGGCGCAGCCCGCCAGCAGGCTGGCGGCGGCGGCCAGTGCGATTATTCTCATGCGCTTTCTCCCACGGCGCCGTCCGCAATCAGGGCGGCAATACGTTCCTCGTCGTAGCCCAGCCTTTCCAGCACCTCGCGCGCATCGCGTCCCGGTGTCGGCAACTCCTGCGGCGCGCCGATGCGCGTTCCCGCCATTTCGAGCGGGATGGTTGGCAGGCGCACTTGGGTGCCGTTGTCGAGGGTCACGTCCTCCAGCCCGCCGTGTTGCAGATGGGGATCGTCGAACAGGTCTTCGGGCTTGCCGATCGGTGCAAAGGGCAGGCCGGAGCCGTCGAGCTTCGCGATCACCTCGGCGCGGGTCATCGTGGCGATCAGCGTGCGGATTTCAGGTATGATCCGGTCGCGCGCCGCCACGCGGGCGTTGTTCTCTCGCAGGGTTTCGTCGGCCCACAGCGCATCGAGCGCGAAGAGGCGGCAGAACTTCTCCCACAGCGCATCGGTGACCACGCCGATGAACACCGGCTCGTCGCGCGTCTCGAACACGTCATAGATCGCCCAGGCCGAGACGCGCGCGGGCATGGGCGCGGCGGGGCTGCCGGTGACGGCGAACTGCGCCATATGCTGGCCGACGAGATAGGTGGTGGTCTCGAACAGGCTGGCGACGACCTTCTGCCCGCGGCCCGTGCGGTGGCGTTCCTCCAGCGCGGCGAGCACGCCGATGACGCCGAACATCCCGCCGGTCACGTCGATCACGCTCGCACCGGCGCGCAAGGGGCGGCCCGGCGGCCCGGTCATGTAGGCGAGCCCGCCCATCATCTGCGCGACCTCGTCCAAGGCGGTGCGCTGTTCGTAGGGGCCGGGAAGGAAGCCCTTTTCCGAGCAGTAGATCAGGCGCGGATTGGCAGCGGCGCAAGTGTCATAGTCCAGCCCCAACCGGTCGAGCGCGCCGGGGCGGAAATTCTCCACCAGCACATCGGCGCGGGCGATGAGGTCTTGCGCCACAGCGATCCCCTCAGGCGATTTGAGATCGAGGCAGATCGACTGCTTGCCGCGGTTGTACATCGGGAAATAGCCCGCGCCCGATCCCTTGAGGCGGCGCGTGTTGTCGCCGCCGATGGGCTCGATGCGGATCACCTCGGCGCCGAGCCCTGCAAGGATATGGCCGACCACCGGCCCCATCACCATGTGGGTGAACTCGACGACGCGGATGCCCTTGAGGGGTTCTGGCGCGGTCATGATGCGATCCTCTGTGCGTAGTCCTTCATCGGCCCGGCATCGGGGGTGAAGCCGTAGAGCGGCTCGTCCGGCAGCGCCTCGGCAAGGATGGCGCGCACTTCGAGCAGCCTGTAGAGGTCGATCCCGGTCTTGAGGCCCATGCTGTTGAGCATCAGCACGAGGTCTTCGGTCACGAGGTTGCCGGAAGCGCCCGGCGCAAAGGGACAGCCGCCGAGCCCGCCCAGCGAGGCATCGAAGGTGGTGATCCCTTCGTCCAGCCCGGCTACGACATTGGCAAGGCCAAGCCCGCGGGTATTGTGGAGGTGGAGGGTGGTCATCCGCTCCGCCCCCACCGCCGCACGCACCTTGCGCACCAGCCTGCGCACCTGCGCGGGATCGGCATAGCCGGTAGTGTCGGAGAGCGAGAACTCCTGCGCCCCCGCCTCCGCCGCCTTTTCTGCAAGCCGCACCACGGCATCCTCGCTCACCGCGCCTTCCATCGTGCAACCGAAGGCGGTCGAAAGGCCGACGGCAAAGTGGATGCCCGCCGCCCGCGCGATTGCCGCCGCCTCGGCGATCTCGGCCAGCATCGCGGGGTGATCCTTGCGCACGTTCTTGATCGAGTGGGTCTCACTCATGGAGAAGGGGATGCTCATGGCGTGGACCCCGGCCTCGGCGGCACGTGCGGCTCCCTTGGCGTTGGGCACCAGCGCGACGACATTCAGCCCCTCGATCGTGCGCGCGAAGGCGACGAGGTCAGCGGTGTCGGCCATCTGCGGCAACAGGCTCGGCGGCACGAAGCTGCCCACCTCGATCTCGCGCACCCCGGCGGCTGCCTCGGCGGCGATCCAGCGTTTCTTCGCGTCGAGCGGCATGATCGCCTTGATCGATTGCAGTCCGTCGCGCGGGCCGACTTCGGAGATGAGGATTTCGGTCATGTGGCGGTCTCCCGATAGGCCCATGGCCGCAGCTTCCGGTCAGCGGCCAGCCACGCGAGTATGGCGGGTTTTTGCTTGAGGGTCAGGTCGATGGCGTCGAGGCCCTCGGCCAGCATCGCCTTGGCCTCCGGATCGATGGCGAAGGACCAGCTGTCGTCGCCTGCGCTGACGGTCTGCGTGGGAAGGTCGATACGCACCATCTGCCAGACAAGGGCGCGGACCACCGCTTCTGGCAGCTCGATCGGCAGAAGCCCGTTGCGGATGCAGTTGCCCTTGAAGATCGGCGCGAAGGACGGGGCGATGATCGCCTCGATCCCGAACTCGGCCAGCGCCCAGACGGCGTGCTCGCGGCTCGATCCGCAGCCGAAGTTCGCGCCCGCCAGCAGCAGGCGGGTGCCGATGGCATCGCGCTGGTTGAGCACGAAAGCCGGATCGCGCACCCGCGCGGCGGCATCGGTGTATCGCCACGGGGCGAACAGCCCCTCGGCAAGGCCGGTGCGCCCGGTGGTCTTCATCTCGCGGCTGGGGATGATCGTGTCGGTGTCAATATTGTCGCGCAGCAAGGGCACGCCGGGGCTGGTGATGGTGGAGACGGGCTTCATGCGGAGGCCTCCTCGCGGGCGAGCAGGCGCGGATCGGCGATCACTCCGGCAAGCGCGCTGGCCGCTACCGTTTCGGGCGAGGCGATATGGGTGCGGATGCCGGGGCCCTGCCGTCCCTCGAAATTGCGGTTGGTGCTGGATATGACGCGCGAGCCCTCGGCAAAGCCCTCGCCGCCCGCATAGAAGCACAGCGAGCACCCGCTCATGCGCCATTCGAACCCGGCCGCCTCGAAGACCTTGTCGAGCCCCTCGGCCTCGGCCTGCCGCTTGACCGCGAGCGAACCGGGGACGACCAGCGCCTTGCGGATCGTGGGCGCGATGCGGCGGCCCTTCAGCAGCGCGGCGGCGCGGCGCAGGTCGGATATGCGGCTGTTGGTGCATGAGCCGATGAAAGCAGCGTCAATCGGCGTCCCGGCCAGCGGCGCTCCGGCGGGCAGGCCGATATAGGTATGCGCGCGCTCGGGCCCGTGTGGCACAGTAGCGGTGACCGGGATGGTGTGTTCGGGACTGGTGCCCCAGCTGACCATCGGGGCGATGGCGGCGGCGTCGATTACGATCTCGCGATCAAAGCTGGCATCGGCATCGGAACGCAGCGTCGCCCAATATGGATCGTCGAAGGCTTCGGGGGCATAGGGCCGCCCCGCGAGGTAGGCGAAGGTCTTGGCATCGGGCGCGATGATCCCGGTCATGGTGCTGAATTCGGTCGCCATGTTGGCGAGCGTCAAGCGCCCTTCCATGTCGAGCGCCGTCACCGCCTCGCCCGCGAACTCCACCGCATGACCCGCCCCGCCGCCCGCGCCGTGCGTGGCAATCAGCGCGAGCGCCATGTCCTTGGCCGTCACGCCGGGGGCAAGCTGGCCGGTGAAGGTCACGCGCATCGTTCTGGGCCGCTCCATCCTGAGCGTGCCGGTGACCATCGCGTGCTCGGCCTCGCTGCTGCCGATCCCCCAGGCGAGCGCCCCGAACGCGCCTTGCGTGCAGGTGTGGCTGTCGGGCGCAACCAGCGTCAGGCCGGGCAGCACGATGCCCTGTTCGGGCGAGATCACATGGATGATCCCCTGATCGCGGTCGTTGACATCGAACAGGGTGATCCCCGCTGCGCGGGCGGCTGCGCGGGTTTCGGTGATGAAGCCCTCGCCGCCAGGCATCAGCGTACCGTCCCCGCGCCCGGGGCGGGTATCGACGATATGATCCATCACCGCAAACACCCGCGCCGGATCGAGCACGGTGCGCCCTGTCTCGGCCATGCGCCTGAGCGCCGCCGCCCCGGTGCGTTCGTGCAGGAATACCCGGTCAATCGCGATCAGGTGCGCGCCACCCGCCGTTTCGGCGATGCGGTGTGCGTCCCAGATTTTGGCGAACAGGGTTTGTGCCATGGGCGGCGCGTCAGCCCTTCGCCTGCATTTCCGCGTCGATCGCGCGCCAGTCCCTAGTCACAAAGGTCTCCTGAATCGCGGTGCGGGTTTCCAGCTGGCCATTGCGGATCCAGTGCCACGTGCGGCAGCGGTGCTGGCCGCAGTCGGAAATCTGGATCTGCTCGTAGAGATAGAGCGAAGGATCGCCGGTCCGCTGCCAGTAGAGCATCATCGTGCGGTTATACTCGTCGAGCGGCACTTCGGCAGCCCAGCCTTGGATCAGCTCGTTGTTCCACCAGATCCGCCCGTCACGATAGGTCGCAGGGAAATCGCGTACTTCGGTGCGACCGTCGGGCCAGGTGTAGTGGTTGGTCTGGTGATAGGGGATGTCGGGATCACCGGTGATGCGGCACAAGAGGCGGCTGGCGTGCTCGTCGATCTTCTCGTTGGCCGCATTGAAATAGGAATAGGTGCCGTCCCACACGCCTTCGTGGCGGGCGAGCAGCGGCATGGCTGCGGCAAAATCGGTCATCGGGTCTCTCCCATGATGGTGCTGAGTGTATCATGCCAGCGGCGCGCGGCATCGCCTGCGATGATCCGCGCGCGGGCGCGGCGCTGGAGCGTGTGCGGATCGAGCGCGGCGGGCGCAAGCGGGATCGCATGGGCGGCGCTTGCCTCGTACCACGGCGCGAAGAAGGCCTCGGCGCGTGCGATTTGCCACGCCCTTTGCAGGTAGGTGCCGAAGCGGTCGGGCGTCATGTCGGGATAAAGCCTGTCGGGTTCTCCCGGAGGCGGCGCGGGCCACAGCACCGCTTCCGCTCCCAGAGCCAGCGCCGCGGCCTCGACGGCAGCTTGCGGATCCTCGAAATCGCCGGATTGCCCGTGACCGGGTGCGTCGATGGCGAGGGTGCCGTCCTCCGGCTCCGCCATTTCGCCCGCCGGTGCATGGAGCACGAGCCGCTCTGCCCCGCGCGTGCCTTTCCAGTGGATCAGCCCGCCTTCCAGCGCGATCCAGCCTTCGTGCGCATCCTCGGCGAGGGGCGGGCAGGGGGCATCGCCGCCATGCGCGCTCAGAAAGGCGAGGCTCGCGTCCTGATGCTCCGCGGGGGTGGCGACCTTCCTTGCCTCCCACCCGGCAGGCATTGGCCCGAGCCGGTCGATATGCGCCTGCAAGGGATCGCCGTCATAGGCGCTGATGAGGCAGGGCGGCACCTCGGCCTCGACCGGCGGAATGTCGCGCGGCGCACGCAGCACCGCGCCGTAGCCCGCGCGGTAGGCATTGCCCGCGTCGAGCATCTCCGCCACCGCCTGCGCCACGCGGGCCACATCCGCGTGCGCGACCGACAGGCGCGCTTCCTCGCGCGTGTCGAACCACGGGAAGACCCAGCTTTGTTCGAGGATCCGGTTCCACAGCCAGGCAAGGTGCTCGCCATAGGGGGAGGGGTGAAATTCGGGCAGGTATCGCTCGCCGAAGATGCGCATTTCCTCGGCATTCCAGATCGCATAGCCGCCCACCGCCAGCGCCCGGAACCGCTGCGGCTGGCGCTTCAGCGCGGTGACGAGGATGATCCCGCCCGAATGGAAGCCATAGGCCGCACAAGGCCCGAGGCCGAGCGCATCCATCGTTTCACACAGGGCATCGGCAAAATCGGCAATCTCGGGCGTGCCGGGCAGCGGGTCGGACTGGCCGAAGCCCGGCGTGTCGGGCGCGATGCAGGTAAAATGCGCGGCCCACTTGCGCATCAGCGGTTCGTATTCGGCCGAGGAGCGCGGGCTCTGGTGCACCATCAGCAGCGCCGGACCCGTCCCGCAGCGGCGGTAATGCACGCGCCTGCCGGTGCCGGGAATGGTGAGCATATGCCGTGTTATCATCACGCCAAAGTTGTCCGGACAAATTTCACTCGACAAGCCTCTACGCGCGTTTATTGTCCGCTGTCAAAGTGGAATCGAGCGAAAACAGGACGGCGCGCGCAATGGCAGAACTGATCGGCACGAAGATGATTTCGGACGGCAAGACGGCCCGCCAGCTGTTCGAGGAGGTGATGGCCAACCCCGCGCGCCGCAAGTTCGGTTTCGGGCAGAAGCTCGCGATCGTCAATGTCGATGTCCAGCAGGCCTATACCCGGACCGACATGTTCAAGACCGCCTACGAGACCGATCCGCGCCAGATCGAATACATCAACACTATCAGCCGCCTTGCGCGCGAGCGCGGCATGCCGGTGATCTGGAGCCGGGTCGCCTACAAGGCTGATGCGGGCGATGCAGGGGTGTGGGGCACGCGCACCGATACCGAGGACAGCTTGCAGAACATCAAGTATGGGTCGACGCGCCATGAATTCGATCCGCGCTGCGACATTCATCCCGATGATCTCGAATATACCAAGCGGATGCCCAGCGCCTTCTTCGAGACCCCGCTGGCGAGCTATCTCACCTTCCACCGCGTCGATACGGTGGTGGTGACGGGCGGCTCTACCTCGGGCTGCGTGCGGGCAACGGCGGTCGATGCGCTGAGCCACGGCTACCGCGCCATCGTCCCGATCGAGACCTGCGCCGACAAGCACGAAAGCTATCACTTCGCCAATCTCACCGACCTGCAATTGAAATATGCCGATGTCGAGCCGGTGCAGGCGGTGATCGACTGGCTGGAGGCGCGCTGACATGCAGGAGGGCGCGGCCGATCCGGGGCTCTACGATTACCATCCCTATAATGCGCGGCGGAAGATCGTATGGCCGGGTGGCAAGTCGGTCGCGGTATGGGTCGCGCCCAACCTCGAATATTACGAGATCGATCCGCCCGCGCACCCCAGGCGCAAGTCATGGGCGCGCCCGCATCCCGATGTGGTGGGCTATTCCCACCGCGACCATTCCAACCGGGTGAGCCACTGGCGCATGGCCGAGGTGATGAGCCGCCACGGCTTTCCGGGCTCGGTCAGCCTCTCGGTCGCGCTGTGCCAGCACCATCCCGAAGTGGTCGCCGATGCGGCGGCGCGGGGGTGGGAGTTCTTCAGTCACGGTATCTACAACACCCGCTATTCCTATGAAATGACGGAAGGTCAGGAGCGCGCGATCATCGAGGATTCGATTGCCACGGTGCGCGCGGCGACCGGGCAGACGATCCGCGGCTGGCTCGCCCCGGCGCTGACCCACACCCCGCGCACGCTCGATCTGATTGCCGAATATGGCCTCGATTACACCTGCGATCTCTATCACGACGATCAGGTGCAGGAGGTGAAGGTGAAGACCGGACGGCTGGCTTCGATCCCCTACAGCCTTGAAGTCAACGACCACTACGGCTTCTTCGTCTACAACATGTCGGGGCGCGAATATGCCGAGACGCTGATCCGCCAGTTCGAACGGTTGGCGGCCGAGGGCGAACATTCGGGGACGGTGATGTGCATCCCGCTGCATGCCTACCTGATCGGCCAGCCGCACCGGATCGGCCCTTTCGAGGAAGCGCTGCGCCACATCGCTGCCGATGGCCGGGCGTGGATCGCACGCGCGGGCGAGATCGTGGATGCGTGGAGAGCCCAGCAATGAGCGTCCTGCCCGACAGCTACACCCAATATCCCTGTCGCCGCGAGGGATACGACCATGACCTGTATGAATGGTCGAACATGCACGCCCGCCCGCCGGTCCGCTGGCCGCAGGGCTCGGTGGCGGTGTTGCTGTGCGTCAGCCTCGAGTGGTTCCCGATCACGCCGGGAGGCCCCTTCACCGCGCCCGGCCACATGGTCACGCCCTATCCCGATTACCGCCACTACACCGCGCGCGATTATGGCAACCGGGTGGGGGCATGGCGCTTCCTCGAAGCTTTCGAGAAGGCGGGGGTGAAGGCAAGCTTTGCCACCAATGCCGCGATTGCCGAACGCTATCCCGAACTCGCTGCGGCGGTGATCGCGGGCGGGCACGAGCTGATAGCTCACTCGACCGACATGAACGGGACGATCGATTCAACCATCTCGCCCGAAGCCGAAGCCGCGCTGGTTGCCGAGGCGATGGCGCGGATCAAGCGGGCTAGCGGCGTGCGCCCGAGCGGCTGGCTCTCGATCGCCCGTCAGCAGAGCTTTGCCACGCCCGATATCCTTAAGGATCAGGGCCTCACCTACTGCTGCGACTGGGTGAACGACGAGCTGCCCTACCGCTTCGCCAACGGGCTGATCAACCTGCCGCTCAACCACGAACTGTCCGACCGCCAGATCATCACCGTTCGGCAGAAGAGCGCCGACAGCTGGGCCGAGAGCATGCGCGACGCCTTCGACTGGCTGGCGCGCGAGGCGGCGAAGAGCGGCGGCGGGCGGATGCTGCCGATCCACCTCACGCCCTACATCATGGGCCTGCCCTATCGCATCGGCGCGCTGGAAGGGCTGCTCGCTCACCTGACGGGGCGCAAGGAGGCATGGTTCGCGCGCGGCGATACCATCGTCAACGCATGGGAGGCACAGGCATGAAGGCCCTGAACCCGCGCACCGGCGAGGCGGATTACGACTTTGCCGAGACCCCGCGCGAGGGGATCGCCAATGAGGCCGCGCGGCTGCGCACGATGCAGCCGGGATGGGAGGCGCTCGGGCCGCAAGGCCGCGCCGCCGTGATGCTCCGCCTTGCCGATGCGATGGAAGCCGCAGCAGGCCCGATCATCGCCGCGCTTGCCGTCGATACCGGGCGGAACACGATTGCCGCAATCGAGGTGCAGGGCTGCATCGCCAATATCCGCCGCTGGGCCGCGCGCGGGCCGGAGCTGTTCGCAGGGCTTGATCGCGGGCCGAAGCCGTCGGTGACGCCGGGGATCGAGATCGTCACCCATTACAGCGCCTTCCCGCTGTTCGGGGCGATTGCGCCGTGGAACTTCCCGGTCATCCTCAGCCATATCGATGCAGTGCCTGCGCTGATGGCAGGGGCGGCGGCGCTGGTGAAGCCGTCCGAAGTCACGCCCCGCTTCGTCGAACCGATGCGCGCCGTTCTGGCGCAGGTGCCCGACCTGCCGCTCGCCTATGTGATGGGCGGGGCCGACGTCGGCCAGGCGCTGATCGAGGCGGTCGATTACATCTGCTTCACCGGCTCCACCGCCACCGGCCGCAAGGTCGCGGAAAGCGCGGCGCGGCGGCTGATCCCGGCCAATCTCGAACTGGGCGGCAAGGATCCGATGATCATCACCGCCAGCGCCGATCCGGTCTGGGCGGCGCAGGTGGCGCTGCGATCCTCGATCGTCGCGACCGGTCAGGCGTGCCAGTCGATCGAGCGCATCTATGTCGCCCGCGCCATCGCCGAGCCGTTCCTCGCCGCGCTGGTGAAAGGTGCCGAGGCGGTCCGGCTGACCCATGTCGACCCAGCGGGCGGCCATCTCGGCCCGTTCATCTTTCCCCCCAGGCGGGCAAGGTGCAAGCCCAGATCGACGCGGCGGTGGCAGCGGGCGCGCGGGTGCTGACCGGGGGCACGGTCGAACGGCTCGGCGGCGGTGCCTATCTGCGCCCCACGGTGCTCGCCGATGTGACGCCCGACATGGCGGTGATGCGCGAGGAGACCTTTGGGCCGGTGCTGCCCGTCACGCTGTTCGACACGGCCGAGGAGGCGATCGTGCTTGCCAATGACAGCGCATATGGCCTTTCTGCCGCTGTCCTTGCCGGGTCGCTGCAAGAAGCCGAGGCCATCGCACCGCTGCTCGATGTCGGTGCGGTATCGCTGCAGGACGGCGCGCTGACCTCGATGGTCGGCGATGCCACCAACCTCTCGCGCAAGGGCAGCGGGTTGGGGCCAAGCCGGATGGGCGATTCCGGGATGCTGCGCTTCCTGCGCGAACAGGCGCTGATCCGCCAGACCGGCACGGCGCTCACCATCAATGCCTATGCCGAGCGGGGTGGGGCATGAGCAACCGCGCCGCTCTTGCTGCCGCCATGCCTGCGATGTTGCAGCACGAAGGCTGGTGGGAGGGCTGGTATCGCCACCTCGACGCCGACGGCACTTTGCTCGACGCGCATCGGGCGCGCACCCATTGCGAATTCCCCGACAGTGGCCCCTGGCACTACGTCCAGCACAGCTTCCTCGCCTGGGAAGACGGGCGCGAGGCCAGCTACACCTTCGGCGGGCGGCTCGAGGGCGAGCGGCTGGTGTGGGACACGGATCGCTTCTCCGGGTATGGCTGGCAGACCCACGAGGACACACTCATGCTGCGGCTCGACCGGCTTGATGTTCCCGGCGCGCATTATGTCGAAATGATCAGCATTGCGCCGGACGGGCAAAGCCGCGCGCGCACCTGGCAATGGTTCAAGGACGGCGCCCCGTGGAAGCGCACCCTGTGCGACGAGAGGAGGATCGCGGCTCTATGAAAGCTTGGGAAATCGGATCGCGCAACGCGGGCGAGCGCGGCATCGGAGGCTTGCGCCAAACCGAGCGTCCCGAGCCGGTAGCAGGGCCAGGCGAGGTGCTGGTGCGGGTGATCGCCGCCGGGCTCAACTACCGCGACCTGATGGTGCTGCGCGGGCAGTATGGCAGCGACTTGCCGCAGAGCCGCATTCCCCTGTCCGACGGGGTGGGAAAGGTTATTGCGGCGGGTGAGGGCGTGACGGGCCTCGCGTCTGGCGACCGGGTGATTGCACCGCATTTCCTGAGCTGGCTTGACGACACGGCCTATTCCCCCGCGGTGTTCGCGCAGGACATGGGCGTCACTGCCGACGGCTGGCTGGCCGAGTGCATCGTGCTCCCCGCCGCCGCCGCGCTCAAGGTGCCCGCCAGCGTGCCCGACACCACCGCCGCCAGTCTCGCCGTGGTCGGCGCGACGGTGTGGCACGCGATGGTCGCATTTGGCGGCGCGCGCGAGGGGAGCCTCGTGCTGGCGCAGGGCACCGGAGGCGTCTCTATCTTCGCGCTGCTGCTGGCCAAAGCGCTCGGTGCGCGCTTTGCCATCACCTCTTCCAGCGATGCCAAGCTTGACCGCGCCCTGGCGCTGGGGGCCGATTATGCGATCAATTACCGTGACCGCCCGGACTGGGGCGCGGCGCTGCTCGAAGCGACCGGGGGGCGCGGCGCGGACGTGGTGGTCGACACGCTCGGCTTTGCCGCGCTGGGAGAGACCATCGCGGCCTGCGCACCCAACGCCCGGATCGGAACGCTCGGCGCGCTCGCGGGTTCGCCGCAGGACGTTGCCAGCGCCAGTCAGGGCGCGCTGATTGGCAAGAACATCGCCATCAAGGGCATCGCCAGCGGCAGCCGCGCGATGCTGGAAAAGGCGCTAGGGGTGTTTGCCGCGCACGGCCTCGCCATCCCGGTCGACCACGAGTTCGCCTTCGCAGATGCGCCTGCCGCCTTCGCCTGCCTCGATGACGGCGGCCATTTCGGCAAGGTGGTAATCCGCCTCTAGCGGATGAGCTCGACCAGTTCGTAACGGTTCATCATGTAGCCGTCGATGGAACCGTACACGAGGATGCTGTCCTCATCCGCGGTCACCCACATGTCGAAATCGGGATGGTGTTCGCCGCCCATGCCCGCCTCGCTGTCATCGACATAGCGATAGCGGCGGCACTGGAAGGTGCCGGCAGCGACCGTCTTTTCCTCCTCGCCGACATATTCCATCGTCATTTCGACCTCGGCGATCTGGGGCGCGGTAGCCCCGCGATGGTCGGGCGAGGGCAGGAAGAAGCGCAGTTTCCGGCGGTGCGGCCCCCTGGTGTGATCCATCAGCCGGGTGGTGAAGCCGTCGCCCACCACCGGATGGGTGCCGAAAGCGTCGAACTCCCCCGAATCGCGCACTTCCGAATGGCGGCCCAGCGCCGGGCTGTCGCTTTCGCAGATGATTGTTCCCTTGGCGGGATCGTGATTCATCCAGCCCGAACCGAGAAACTCGTCGCCCACGGTCAGGTGCACCAGCAGGTTGCGCGGCTTGCGGTCCGGCCCGATGTGGCAGATGATGTCGCGCATCACTGTGGGATCGGGCTCCTCGATCTCGCAATGCGCGCTCATGATCACCGAGCCATCGGTATGATGGGTAAAGCGGAAGCTTTCGCTCCCGCGCTCTGTCCCTTCGCGGCCCGGTTTCATCGAGAGGTAGCGGATTTTGCCGCTGACGGTGCGGTGCTTCATCATCAGATCACTCCTGCCTTGGCGAGCCGTTCGATCACCTCGGCCTGCGCGCGCTGGAAATAGTCGCGGTCGGGGACAGCGGGCTGACCGCTGTCCATCATGCCGTCAGGGCCGCGAAAGGGCTCTGCGGCGGCAGCATAGCTTTCCGCGAACAGGGCGGGACGCTGGCGAGCGAGGTAATTGGTCATCGCCGGGGTGCGGCGAGCCTCCCGAAGCCCGGCGAGGTCAATCGCGGCGAAGGCAGTGAAGGTCTCCCCGTCGCCCGATTGCGCCACAATGCGGCCCTTCCAGTCGACCACCTGGCTGTTGCCGTCGGCACTCGCAAGCGGCATCGCCGTGCCGGAAATTCCCGCCGTATTGGCCGAAACGACATAGGCGAGGTTTTCAAAGGCGCGCGCCTGTTTGGCGATGTCCTTGTGGGTGGCGAGCGGCGAGCCGATCTCGCTGGAGGAATGGCAGAACACCTCTGCCCCGCGCAGCGCGAGGGCGCGGGCAATTTCCGGGTAGAGAATTTCCTCGCTGGCAATGCAGGCTAGGTTTCCGATTTCGGTGCGCGCGATCGGGAAGACGCCTTCGATCCCGTATTTGTCGAGATAGGCCTCCCACACATCGTGCGGGGAGGGCGCGAACATCGACAGCAGGCGGCGATAGCGCAGCACCACCTCGCCCGAAGGCGCGATGATGAAACTGGTCTGGAAGTAGAAATCAGGGAAGGCATCGTCGGCTTCGTAGGCATTGCCCGCGAGGAACATGCCCAGCCTCTGCGCCACGCCGCCGAGCGCCTCGTATTCCGGGCCATCGGCAGAAAAGCCCACCCGCGCGGCGAAATCGGGAATGGAAATGCGCCCCGGATAGGAGGTGAACAGGTATTCGGGCAGCACCACCAGCTTGACCGGCTTGCCTGAATATTGCGCCACGAAGACAGCGCTGGTGCGGATCTGGCCTTCGATTTCCGCGATATGTTCAAGGATCGCGGCGCGTGCGACGGCAGTATCGGGCAGGCGTTCGAGCGAGCGAGCGGTCAGTTGCATTGCCATTGCGGAAAAGGGGGTGGTGTCGGTCACAATGTCTCCCATGGCGAAAGCGAACGGAGCGCGGGTGAACGCGGCGGCGCCCAATCCTGCGGCAAGCGTGCGGCGGCGGTCAATCAGCGGCATCGAACCCCAATGCGCCCGGGTTCATCAGGCCGCGCGGGTCGACCTTCCGCTTGAGCGCATTCAGGATCGCCCAGCCGGCGGGGTCGTGGCGCTCACGCAGCGGATAGGTGCGGGCGATCTGCAAATGGATAGCGCCGAGGCTCTGGAAAATGGCGATGACCTCTGCCTTGAGCTTTTCGACCAGCGCAGTCGCTTCGGGACTGTCGGCAAGCCGCGGCAGGCGGGCGAGGTGATCGGCTTCGATGGCGTGGGCGTGCAGGGGGTTCTGCTCTCCCGGCCAGTAGAACACCGGCTCGATCAGGCAGGACGAACGCCCGGTGGCGGCGATCAGCGCGCCGGTTTCGACCTTGAGCCGCGCCATCTCGGCGACATTGGCATCCCATAGGGCCTGTAGCCGTTCCCACGCCTCGACAAGGCGCGAGTGGGGGAGGAAGCCGTGCACCGGCACCCAGCGCTCGCCTCCGGGGCCGAGCATCGAATTGGGCGGCGGGAAGGGATTGGCGCGCAGGATCTTGGGGATCGAGTTTTCGACCACGCTCCCGCCATGTTCGCGGACGATCCCCTCGATCGTGCGCATGTCGGCATCAACCGCGGACTGGTGCCGCCCCTCGGAGATGCAGTGCAGGCTGAAGGGCACCCCGTCGAGGAAGCTCCGCCCGGCAAGCGCGACCTTTGCGCCTTCCTTCATCGCCTTGAGGATGCCGCCGGATTTTGCTTCGGCCTTGAGCATGTTGCCGAGCTGGCGCGCGTCCTTGACCAGCGAATCGCGCTTCATCCGCTGCGCCTGGAGGAAGGGATCGAAAGCGAAGCTTTCCGAAGCGAGTTCGGCACGGGCGATGGCGCTCATCGCGCCGAGCAGCGCATCATGCGTCGCGAAGCTGAAGGAGCCATAGGCGAAGGCGGCGGCCTCGCGGACCAGCTTCAGCCGCACACGCGCCTTAACACCGAAGGCACCGCAATCGGCGGCGAAGAGACCGGTAAGGTCGGGGCCGTAGGGACGGAAGAAATCGGAACCGGTCGAGATGATCGTCCCGTCGGCAAGCACCACGTCGAAGCTGATGGCGCTGTCGACCGCGCTGCCACCCCGCGCGCCCCAGAAGATGCCGTTCTGGCTCATCCCGCCGCCCACCGTTGCGCGGATGCCAGACAGCGTGCCCCAGGCAAGGGCGCGCAAGCCTCGCGGGGCGAGCGCGCGGTGGAGCTTGTCCCAGCTGATCCCAGCCTCGACGGTGGCGATCATGTCGGTCTCGTTGACCTCGATGATCGCGTCGAGCGCCGCGGTGTCGATCAGCAGGAAGGGACCGTCGTCATAGAGATAACCGCCAGTATAGCTCATCCCCCCGCCCCGCGGGACAATGGCGATGCCCGCCGCCGTGGCCGCGCCGATCCCGGCGGCGAGTTCATCGACCGATGCCGGGCGGAACACTGCGAGCGGCTCAGCCCCGCGCGACAGCACATCGTGGCTGTGCAGCGCAAGGCTGGCCGGATCGGTCAGCAGCGAGCCCTCCGCCACGACCTTACGCAGCGGGGCAAGCGGATTGTCGTGAGCAAGGCTGGCCATCAGGCGGGCTCCGGCGCGGCATGGGAGGGATCGGCTTCGGCCTCGGGGAAGCTCTCCGGATAGCGGCCGAGCAGCAGCAGCAACGCGCCTCCCGCCACGAACAGGCCTATGGCGACGGTGAGGATCGCATCATAGCTGCCGGTGCGGTCGAACACCTGCGCATAGATCACCGGCGAGGCCGCCGATCCGAGGCCGAAGGGCATGTAGAGCATCCCGTAGATCCGCCCGTAATTGGCCATCCCGAAATAGCGGCCCGTGAGGTAGGCGATGAGATCGCTCTCGGCTCCGGCAGCAAAGCCGAGCAGGAACCCTGCGATTGCTGCGAGCGGGAAGGTGATGCTCTCGCCCAGCAGGATCCACGCCGAGATCGCCGGCAGGCACAGCAGCGGGAAGGCGACGAAACCCTGCCACAGGCGGTCGAGCAGCGCGCCGGTGATCAGCCGTCCGGCGAAGATGCCGATGCCCAGAATGCCCATCACGCTCGCAGCGGTGGCTGCATCGACGCCACGCAGCCCCAACATGGTCGGCAGGTTGATGAAGGCGCCCCCAAAGGCCGTGGCGATACAGGCGATCGACAGCCAGATGATCCAGAACCGGTAATCCGCGAGCGCCGTACCGAGCGTTACGCCGGTGAGCCGCCCGCTCTCGCTCTCGATAGCACGTGGGCGTTCCTCGGGGGTTGGTTCGCGGAACAGAAAGAAAGCGATCGCCAACGCGGCAATCGGGAACAGGGCGACCGCCGCGAACATCGCGCGCCAGCCGAGTGCCGCGATCACCTCGACCGCAAAGCGCGGAACGATCATAGCGGCAAGGCTGGTACCCATCAGCAGAATGCCCAGCGCGAGGCCGCGATGGCGGTAGAACCACAGGTTGATCGCCCGGCTCCACGTCACCGGGGTCGAGCCGATGCCGACGAGGCCGATCATCACCCAAAAGCCGTAATAGACATAGAGCGTCGAGCGCGCATCCGCAGTCGGCGTGAGCGCCACCGCTCCAAAGGCAAGGGCAAAGGCGAACAGCGACCACAGCGCCACGGGGCGCACGCCGAAACGATCCGCCATCCAGCCGAACACCGGGGCGAGCACGCTGGCGATCACGCCGAACAGGGTGATCGGCAGCACCGCCTCGGTCTGGCTCCAGCCGAATTCGTCCCGCAACGGCCCAACAGTGAAGCCGATGACGTTGTAAGGGATCGGTGAAGCGCCGCACATCACCCCAAGAACGCCCGCAAGCAGAACCTTCCAGCCCTTGGCGAATTCGCCCCTCTCGTCGGGTGGCACGGCGATGCCGGGGGGTGTTACGGAAGTCACGCTCTCTCCTTTGCGCGAGGGGATGCCGGCAGGGCGGCAGGCAGAAGGTGACGCAGCCGCGCGATACTGTCCAGAAGGCCGATGCTCCGGGGCCTAGCGGGCATGGTAGAACTCCGTCAGGCTGCCGTCGGGATCGCGCACCGCGACAAGATCGACCGTGCCAAGCTCGCCGACCGGGACGGCAACTGCGGCATACACAGGCTCGACACCGTTTGCGGTGAGCAATGCGCGATATTCGCCCAGCCGCTTCACGGGATAGCGCACCGAAATAATCCCCCAATTGGGCAGCGCGGCATGGGCGGACAGATCGCGTCCGGCGAAACCTTCGAATTGCATGACCTCGACACGGCCGTCTTCACCCGGCAGCAGCGGCTGGGCGACTGCGGCGCGGCGCACCAGCGTGGTCGCAAGATTGGCGGGAACCGAGAAGTTGTTGGAACGCGGCTCTGGGTCGGTGAACGGTGCGTCGAACAAAACCCCAAAGCCGAGCCGGTCGCGGAAGAAAGCAAGCGCGGCAGGTTGGTCGCGCACCATCCGCATGGTGTTGAAGGCCTGGCTAAGACGTCCCACTGGAAAACCGTCGAAGGGCGGAGCAGATCTCTGATAAAGCGCATAATTGACGCCGTGCGGTCCGCGGATCACGACATTGACCAGATCCGATCCGCCGAAGCTGAAGGCATAGGGCGGGCTTTCCGCCCACCACCCGCGTGCAATGGCGGCATCGAACATGGTCTGTACATTTTCGCTGCGCAGCATGATCGAAAAGATTCCGCCTGTATCCCACGGCCGCGCGGCGAGGCGGATTGGGCGCTGGCTCTCGGCATCGTCGAAGCGGACATAGCGGATGCAGCCGGTTCTCGATGTGGGTGCGCAGATTTTCAGGAAAGCGCCCGAAACAGTCTCGGGCAGGTGCCAATAGGCGAGTTCCGCCCGCGCCAATTCCCCGCGTGCGACTTCGCGCCAGCCGCCGTCCTGCATCAGCCAGGCCGCGCTTGCGTCGAGGTCGGCGACGCTGACCACGACCTCGCTCCAAGGCGCTACACCATAATCTGCAGCCTGCGGTTCGGCCTTCGCGGGAAGCGCGGCGCCGGCTGCAAGGGCCAGCGCCGCGATGATGATGTGTGCAGCCGCGCGCACTGTGTCAGTCAAAGGTGAAGCCGAAATCCACGCCAAAGGTCAGCGGCGGGGCGGCAAAGACCTGATTCTGGCGGGTCGGCACGTTGAAGGTATTGGCACGGAAATATTCCCGATCCGTCAGGTTCTTGCCCCACAGGGTTACGCGCCAGCGATCGGTGCGATAGCCGATCCGGGCATCGATCCGTGTGCCCGGGCTCTGCTCGGTACCGGGAACATTGGCGACAAGACCGAAGGTCTCGTCTTCATAGGCAATGTCGCTGCCGAAGAAGAGTTGGCCCGAACCAATGTCGGTTTCATAGACAAAGCCGATCAGCCCCTTGAATTCGGGCGCGTTCTTGAGGTCGAGGCCAAGCGCGCAGTCGATCACCTGCGCTTCGTATTCGGGCGTTCCGGGTGCCGCGGTGACCCCGGTGCAGGCAAGGCCGGGTGTGGTGTTGGTGCTGTTCGAAAGCAGTCCGGCCTGCTGGAAATTGACGTTGCGATATTCGGCATCGAGGAAGCTGGCATTGCCATAGATGGTAAGGCCGTCGGTCAGCTCGATCCGACCTTCGATCTCGGCGCCCTGAATGCGTGCCTCCCCTGCATTGATGCGGGTGAAGGCTCCGCTTGGCAAGGTGCCGCTGATCTGGAGGTCCTGATAGTCATTGTAAAAGGCGGTGGCGTTGAGGGTGATGCGCCCGTCCCAGAACTGGGTGCGCAGGCCTGCCTCGATCGAATCGAGCTGTTCCTCGTCAACCCGGCGGAAACACGCGGTCGGGTTGAAGCAGTCCGACGAGAACCCGGGCGATTTGAAGCCGGTCGCATAGGACGCATAGAGCATGACATCATCGGTGATCGCGTAATCGGCCTTCACCGTCCAGGTGACGTTGTCGGTGTCCGCGGTACCGGTGATGTTGGTGCCGAACCCTGCGAGCGGCCCGCCGGCATTGCCCACGAAGTCGCGATCCTCGGTGGTCCAGCGCAGGCCGCCGGTCAGGGTCAGCGCGTCGGTCACTTCCAGTTCCGCCTGACCAAACAGCGCGAAGCTGCGCGTATCGACGAAGTTCTCAAATGGGAAGATGAAGGTGTAGCGCAGGTCGACGTTCTCCTCGTAATAGAACGCGCCCGCGGTGAGGTTGAACGGCCCGTCCAGCGTCGTGTTTATCAGCAGTTCCTGGCTGAATTGGTCCTGCTTGGTGCGCTGGAAAAAGGGGAAGCTGATGAAGCTCGACAGGTCATCATTCATCGCCCGCAAGGACGTAATCGAGGTGATGGTGAAATTGTCGTAGACGCCGTTCAGCTCGATCGACGCGCCATAGGTCTCGACCGAGCTGGCATAGTCGGTGAAACAGCCGATCTGCAGGAAGCCCGGCGGGGTCGCGGTTGAACAGGTGACGCCGGGGGCCGGTTCGAGGGTGAAGATATCGCCGTCGCGGTCGGTGGTGATGGCCGGATTGCTGCTCGATGCGGCTAGCGTGCTTGGAACGGGGTCCGAATTGTCCTTGGTGTAGTCGAAGATCGCGGTGACGTTCCAGTTCGCACCCATCTCGCCATACAGGCTACCGCGGAAGGACAGCACCTCCTCGTCGCCGATCTTGGTCCCGGCGAGGCCAGCGAAATCGCCATTGGGATTGAGGGTGAAGTATCCGTCGCGCTCGCGGTAAAGCCCCGACAAGCGCACCGCGAGGCTGTCGGCCAGCGCGAGGTTGACGATGCCGCGGCCCTGGATGCGGTCGAAATTGCCGTAGCCGAAATCGGCCGAAACGGAGTTTTCGCCGAGTTGCGGGCGGACCGAGGTGAACTTGATCGCCCCGCCATTGGTGTTGCGCCCGTAAAGCGTGCCCTGCGGCCCGCGCAGCACTTCGACCTGTTCGATGTCGAGCAGGTCAACAAGGCTGCCGACGGTGCGGCCGAGATAGACATTGTCGATATAGATGCCGATCGCCGGGTCGACTGCGCCGCGCGATTCGTCCTCGCCGATGCCGCGGAAGAAGATGCGGGCCGAGTTCGAGGTGCCGGTTCCGGTGGTGATGACCACGCCGGGGATCTGCGCTTGAAGATCGTTGGCATCCTCGATCTGGCGGAGTGCGATGTCTTTTGCGCCGAGCGCGGTCACGGAAGCAGGCACATCCTGGAGGTCTTCCGAACGACGCTGCGCGGTGACGATGATTGCTCCCGAATTTGCCTGCTCGTCAGTGGCTTCGGATGCGGCGCTATCCTGTGCCCACACGGGCGCGGCGCTTGCGAAAAGTGCAATGGCAGAGGTCATGCCGGCAATCGCCGGCCTCAGTCGGATGGGCGTATTCATTGGATGAACTCCTTGAATGTTGCGCGGTTGGCCGCCTTATGACGATCCAGTTGTCCCTTGCCTGCTGCGCGAAGTTGTCCGGACAAAAGCTTGCTTGTCAAGCGCGCTCATGCAATTTGTCCGGACAAAGAATGTCAGAAATTTCGTGCAGAGTGCCTTTTGCGCAACAGCATGACACGAAGGAGCCTCGTCTTGGACATGTCCGGCCTTGCCTATCCGGTCCTCGTTTATTCGCATCTGCTGCTGTTCGTGCTGTGGCTTGGCGCAGATGTGGGCGTGTTTCTGTTGGGTCAGCATTTCCGCAAGCGCGAGAAATGGTCGCTTGATCAGCGCATCGCGCTGCTGACGCTGCTGGTCGAGGTCGACATGGTGCCGCGCAGCGCCTGGGCGCTGATGGTGCCGCTGTCGCTGAGCGTGGTCGCTGCGGGAAGCTGGTGGGACGTGCCGGTTTGGCTGCTGATGAGTGCTTGGGCGGTGGGGCTGTTCTGGCTGTGGCTGGTGTGGGATTCCCATGCTCACGACCAGACTCCGCGCGCGGCTCGGAATCGCCGGATCGAGGGGGTGCTGCGCTGGGCAATCGGCTGCTTCTACCTGTGGCTCGGAACGCAGAGCCTGCTGCTTGGACAGCCGCTCGCGCCCGATTGGCTTGCGGCGAAGGCGCTGTTGTTCGGCCTGATCTTCGTGGCTGCGATCATGATCGATGTCACCTTCAAGCCGGTCGGTGCGCAGCTTTCCGCGGTGCTTAGCGAAGGTTCGAGCGATGCCACCGAGATCCCGCTGCGCCGCACGATGGACCGCACCCGCGTGTGGGTTTGGACGGTCTACCTGCTGCTGCTTGCGACCGCGTTTCTGGGCAACGTCAAACCCGTCTGATCGGTGTGTGCGGGGTGCGGCACGAAAGGCACAATGCACTTTTCGCAGCAATGGTTGCGCCTGCCTTCAAGAAATTTGTCTGGACAAATTCTGGCAGCTTGGCAGAAATAGGGGCGGGGAAAATTCGGGACGCCATCACCGGCGCGTTTTCCAGGGGAGATAAAGCGATTATGAAACAGCTTGTTCGCAGCATCCTGCTGACAGCCACGATGCTCACGCCGGGCGCGCTGCTGGCGCAGACCGCAGGTGATCAGGATTCCGACCAGCCGGTCGCAGTCACGACTGGCGGCAACGAAATCGTGGTCACCGCACGCAAGACCGAGGAAAGGCTACAGGAAGCGCCACTTGCGGTTGCGGTGGTCACCGCCGAGGGCATCGACCGGCTTGGTTTCAACAGCTTGACCGATCTCACCCGTGCCACCGCTGGCCTTGTGTTCGACGACAGCTTCGGGCGCGACGCCAACCGTCCGGTCATCCGCGGCCAAGCCAACATCCTCGGCGATTCGGGCGTGGCCTTCTTTATAGACGGCATCTATTTTAATGGCTCGCTTGCCGACTACGACATCGATAGCATCGCCCAGATTGAAGTGGTCAAGGGGCCGCAAAGCGCGCTCTACGGCCGCAATACCTATTCGGGCGCGATCAACATCATCACCAAGGGGCCGGCCGATCGTTGGAGCGGGCGGATCCAGGCCGACATTTCGGAAGGCACTGCCTATGACATTTCCGGCAATATCAGCGGGCCGATTGCGCCAGGACTGGGGCTGATCGTCGGCGGGCGCTACTTCAAGAACGAGGGCTTCTTCACCAACCAGTTCGATGGCAGCCCGATCGGCGAGCAGGAGACCAATTCCGCCTTCGCGATGCTGAAATATGACGATGGCGGCGCGCTGCGCGTGGGCCTGCGCGGGAACTATACCCGCACCCGCGACGGCCAGCCGGCGATTTTCGCCACCGATGCCAACGACAATAACTGCCTGTTCGACAATGGCGGGCTCTATCGCGGCGAGGGCCGCTATTTCTGCGGGGTGATTCAGCCACGCCCGATCAGCACCGACTACACTGAACAGTTCGAAGGCGAGTTCGTAGGCAATGCCATCGACACCTGGAACGTCGGCCTCAACATCGACATTGATCTCGCCGACAATCTCACGCTCACTTCGCTGACCGGCTACAATAATCGTGAATCCGTGCAGCGCACCGATGGCGATTATTCGCCGGGTCGCTTCCAGGGCGTGATCTTCGCCGGCTTCCCTCTGGGCGCCCCACCTGCCTTCTTCGGCTTTGCCAGCTCGCAGACCGATTTCTCCTTCTCCAACCAGTCCGAGCGCAGAGACTGGCAGCAGGAATTGCGCCTGCAGTACACCACCGATCGCGCACGCTTCCTGCTTGGCGGGTTCTACTGGGAGCAGGAGAGCAGCTCGACCGACAACCGCGTGCTGCCGCCCGGCGCACAGGCCGAGGCTGATGCCAACATGCGCGCTGCGCGCCTCGCGTTCTGCGCGCAGAATCCGCTTTGCAGCGCGCCGGCGCCGTTCCCGCCCTTCAGTGCGCTGGGCACATTGCAGGAAAGCCGCAACAACTCCGAAGACGAGATCCGTAACATCGCCGTGTTCGGGTCGGTGTCCTTCGACATTACTGACAGTTTCTCGATCAGTGCGGAAGGACGCTATCAGGAGGAACGGATCCGTACCGTCTCGCAGACGGCGACCGTGGCGGCAGGCAATATCGGTGCCCCGGTGGTCGCAGAGGCAACCTTCCGTGAGTTCCTGCCGCGCATCACCGCCGATTACCAGATCAGCCCCGACAACCTTCTGTATGCGGTTTACGCCGAGGGGCAGAAGCCAGGCGGCTTCAACGGCCCGGCAGCGATCGCTGTAGGTCGGGGAACTTTCGGTGCCGAGGATGTGGTGTCCTACGAAATCGGCTCGAAGAACACCTTCCTCGATGGCGCGCTCCAGGTGAATTTGGCGCTGTTCCATAACACGATCAAGGGATATCAGCTGACCCAGCCGGTGCAGATCGGTGGGCCTGACGATCCGCTCAATCCGCAGCTTGCTCCGCAGCTTATCTCGGCGATCAATAATGCGGGTGACGTGCGGATCACCGGCCTCGAGCTGGAGCTGCTGGTTCGACCCTCGCCTGAGCTGACGCTGACCGCCAACTATGCCTATGCCAACAGCCGCTTCCGCCGAGGGCTCGATGAGAACCAGGGCGTTCTCAACGACGTCGCCGATGATGGTCTTGTCAATTGCTCGACCGGAGACCAGTTCCCGACCCAGTCGGGCTGTCAGTCACTGTTCGGCGACCTCACCGGCCAAAGCTTGCCGCGCGCGCCCGAGCATACGGTGTTCGTAGACCTCGATTATCGCCGCGATATCGGCAATTCGGGGTGGCAGGGCTTTGCCGGGATCAACGCTTACCTGCTTTCGAGCAGCTTTGCACAGGTTCACAACCTCGCCGAAACGGGCGATTCGATCGTGTCCGATCTGCGTATAGGCGCGCAGAACGACAATTTCCGGGTGCAGTTCTTCGTGCGCAATCTGTTCGACGAGACGGCGGTCAACCAGCTTATCCGCTACGCAGATGCTAACCGTGACCTGCGCCGCAGCTTCATCGCTGGCCTGCGTCCGCCACGTCGTTTCGGGGTGATCGCCGAAGTGCGCTTCTGACGGCCGACCCAATCCTGATCGCCACAAGGACGGCGGGGGCCTCGCGCTCCCGCCGTTTTCTTTTGCAGGGTCGGGTTAGGCGCGGGTCAGGAGGGCTTCGACGGCGGCCTCGGCGCTTTCGAAGGCGGCTTCCATGCCGCTTGCGGCACGACCGAGGTGCTCGCCTGCGAAATGCAGTCGCGCGCCGCGGTGGCGGGTCATCTCCGCGAGGTCTGCCGCCATGCCGGTGCCGATGTGATGGTAGATGCCGCGCGCGCCGGGATTGTTCTGCCAGCTATGGAGCCGCAGCACTCTGAGCTTGCCCTGCGAGGACGGACGCATCGCCGCGATGCGTGCGACGATGATGCGCTTGGCCTCTTCAGGCGGCAGGCGATCGATCAGGTCTGCGCCCGCCCCGGTGGTCCACAGCTTGAGCATCGGCGGTGCCGAGCCAAGCACGAATACCCGCCCGATCAGCGGATCGTCGCTCCACAGCGTTTCGGGCAGGCCGTCCTCTTCCCAGAAGGGTTCGCTCGCCGCGATGTAGGCGAAAGTCGCGCGGGTATAGGGCAGTTCGGCGATCATCCGCGCCGCAGCCGGGGCAAGGGTTGTCTCGACCGGCACGTGACGCAGCGCGGCGAAGGGGATGGTGCAAATCGCCTGGGCGGCACGCAGCGTGCCGTTGGCGAGGTGCAGCGTCACTCCGTCGGCTTCCTCGATCAAGGCGCGGACGGTCTGGCCTGTGCGCACATCGCCCCGCAGGCTCGCCGCCATGGCTTTGGGCAGGGTCTGCGATCCGCCCGCGATGGTGGCGATGGGGCCAGGCTGGCTGGCGTAGATTGCGAAGGTGCGCGCCAGGCTCAGCTGCGACATGCCGGCAAGGCTGTTGCCGTTGAAATTGGCCGCGATGAGCCGCAGTGCCTCCTCGCTCGCCCCGGCATTGCGCAGTGCGGCGAGCACCGAAATGTCGGTATCGGGCGCGGCATCGCGCCACCCGTCAGGGCTCGCCAGTCGCGGGAAGGCGCTGGCGTAATGGCGCAGCAAGGCCGCGGGTTCGACCCTGCGCTCGCTATCGGCGAGTCTGTTGCCGGGACTGTTCGGCCAGTCGGCGGGCGTTGCCGCCACACCGTTCACGGCATAGAGGTTGCCCGGTGCGTCGGAGACTCCCGCGCCTGCACCGCCGCCATTATCCAGCCCGACGCCAAGTTCGCCTGCGGTCCTGCGCAATCGGGTGTAGCCCGCGCCGACCTGGATACCCCCTGCCTCGGGCGCCCCGGGGAGATCGCGCAAGGTGTGGAGCCGACCGCCGATGCGCTGCTCTGCCTCGAGCACGACGACGCTTAGCCCCGCCGCCTCGCAGGCCCGCGCGGCATGGAGCCCGGCGAGCCCTGCGCCGATTACCGCGACGTCCACTTCGGTCTGCCCGCGTGCCAGAGCCGGAGCGGCACCGGCAATGATCGCGGCGCTGCTGCCAGCAAGGAAGCCGCGCCGCGATGTCGCGATCAATGGCCCTCGCCCGACTTGTCGACCGTACCGGCAGCCTCGCGCGCCTTGTCGGTCAGCATCTTGAACTTAGTCCAGGTCGTCTCGTTGGGACGCGCGTCGTCCTTGGGCGGGGCCTGTTCATAGATCGGGTAATTGGCCCTGATCTCCTTCTTCAGCACCTCAGGCAGTTCGTCAAACCCGCCGGGCAGCTTGCGGCCCATCGCGTTGAAGACCATCTGGCCCGGGCGGCTGCCCATCTTCATCCACGGCGCCCAGCCGGAAATGCGCACCCAGCTGATCATCGGGTAGGCGGTCGGTTTGGTGCTGTCGTAAAGTTCGCTCCTGAGCGCGCCGAAATCGAAGATCTCCATCGCGTGGTATTCGCCGCCGACATATTCCTGATAATCGCCAGTGAGTGGATTGGTGTAGAACAGCGGGGCCTCGAACGGCATGAAGACATAGGGCCCGGCCTCGCGCAGGCTGCCGAGGGTGAAGGGCGTGCCGTCCGCGCCGCGCGCGAAATTGGGGCGGCCGTTGACGGGATCATTGTGGATATGCATCACCTCGACCGTCTCGCCGGTATAGGGGTTCTCCCATTGCCGCACGACCTCGCCAGTCTTGGGATCGAGCATCAGCATGACTTCGCGGCTGACCAGCCGCCAGCCCTTGCCGCGCTGCGGATCGTTCACTTCGACGCAGCGGCGGATGTTCATGCCTTCGCCCTTGAACAGCAGCTTGTCGCGCACCCCTGGGGCGCGGCCGTAGATGTTGCCCGACCAGTGATAGACGGCTGGCTTGTCTTCCGAGACGCCGCATTGCAGGCGCTTGGAGATTTCAAGCGCGTCCTCTGGCTTTGCGGGGTCGAGCGTGCGAGCCTGCGCGCCAGCGGCCGCGAGCATTGCGCAGGCGGCCACGCCGACTGCAAGCAAACCGGATTTCATCAGTGTCATCATTTCTCTCCAAACCAGCATCATTATCGAAAAGCCACCGGGGAACCGCGCATTTCCTCCTTGACTTTAGATTTGTCCGGACAAATTGTGAAGCCTGAATTCCGGCTGACGCCCAGTACCGGAAATCGCGAGGATGATGTCGTGTTTGTCGCTGCCAGCCTGCTGTTCGTTCCCGGTTCGCGGCCCGACCGCTTTGCCAAGGCGCGCGCGGGTGGGGCGGGGCTTACGGTGATTGATCTGGAGGACGCGGTTGCGGCTGACGACAAGGACAGCGCCCGCGCCGCCGCGCTGGCCGAGGTTGAAAAAAAACCGCAAGGCTGGGCAATCCGAATCAATCCCGTTCGGACAGCAGCCGGGGTGCGCGATCTTGCCGCGTTGCTCGATGCAGAAACACTGCCTGCGACGCTGCTGGTTCCGATGGTAGAGGAGGCGGGCGATCTCGCTGTCATCGCCGGCGCGCTGGGGGAACGGTGCCCGGCGCTCATCCCACTGATCGAAACGCCGCGAGGCCTGCGCCATGCGCTGGCCATCGCCAGCCATGACAAGGTGGCAGCGGTGATGTTCGGCGGGGGCGATTTTTCCGGGGAACTGGGCGTCGAACTGGCGTGGGAACCGCTGCTCACCGCCCGCCAGCAATTGGTGCTGGCCTGTGCCGAGGCGAGGAAGCCCGCGATCGACGTGCCGTTTGTGAAGCTTGAGGACGATGCTGGGCTCGTAGAGGAAGCGGCCCGCGCCCGCGCGATCGGCTTTGTGGCCAAGGCGGCGATCCATCCGGCGCAGCTTGCCGCGATCCATGCGGCCTTCCTGCCGTCCACCGCAGAGGTCGCCGAGGCGCGCGAGGCGCTGGCCGCTTACGAGGCGGGCGGGGGGCGGGCAATCCGCTTCCGCGGGCGGATGCTCGAGGCGCCCTTCATCATCCGCTATCGCGCGCTGCTGGCGCGCCACGAGGAGCTAGGCAATGCGTGATTCGTATATCGAGGTATCCCCCGGTCGCTTCCGCGAGGTCCAGGGGCGCTATTTCGAGGATTTCGTGGTCGGGCATGTCTATGAACACCGCCCCGGACGCACGATCACCGATGCCGACAATGTGTGGTTCACCCTGCTGACGATGAACACCCATCCGGCGCATTTCGACTACGAGCTGTCCAAGGACACCGAATTCGGCAAGCCGCTTGTCGTCTCGCCCCTCACCATCGCGCTGATGACCGGCATGAGCGTGTCGGACACCAGCGGCAAGGCGATTGCCAATCTCGGCTGGGACGAGGTGCGCATGACCAAGCCGCTGTTCGTGGGCGACACGCTCTATTGCGAGAGCGAAGTGCTCGAAAAGCGCGAGAGCAAGAGCCGCCCCGAACAGGGCATCGTCACCTTCAAGACCATCGCCAAGAACCAGCACGGCGATATCGTCGCCCATTTCAAGCGCACCGTGCTGGTGTGGAAGCGCGGCTTCGGCGCGCTCGATAACTGACCAGACACACTCCAAGGACCCAATCACATGGCCACTGCCGCAGCTATCGCAAACCAGATCCGCACCATCGATCCCGATGAGGAACGCGCCTTCATGGACGCGATCGACCGCTGGATGGAGCGCGAGGTGATCCCGGTGATCAAGCACCACGATCACAACGACCTGTGGCCCGCCGAACTGGTGGAACAGATGGCCGAGATGGGCCTGTTCGGGGCCACCATCAGCCAGGAATATGGCGGGCTGGGCCTGCCGGCGACGACCTATGCCAAGATCGTGATGAAGATTTCCAGCCACTGGATGGCGATCACCGGGATCTTCAATTCGCACCTTATCATGGCTGCTGCGGTCGAACGTTTCGGCACGGTGCAACAGAAAGCCAAGTGGCTCCCCAAGTTCGCGAGTGGTGAGATCCGCGGAGGCCTTGCACTGACAGAACCGAATGCCGGCACCGATCTTCAGGCGATCCGCACCGTAGCGAAGAAGGATGCCAACGGCGATTACATCCTCAATGGCACCAAGACCTGGATTTCCAATGCCTTGAACGGCCAGTGCTTCGCGCTGCTGGCCAAGACCGATCCGGCAGCCGAGCCGCGTTACAAGGGCATGAGCCTGTTCATCGCCGACAAGCGGGAAGGGCTTTCCACCGGCAAGAAATTCGACAAGCTCGGCTACAAGAGTATCGATTCAGCCGAGCTTATCATGGAGGACTACCGTATCCCGGCTGACCAACTGATCGGCGGCGTCGAGGGGCAGGGCTTCTTCCAGGCGACCGGTGGGCTTGAGCTGGGCCGTATCAATGTCGCCGCGCGAGGGGTTGGGCTGGCCGAGGGCAGCCTGCGCCTCGCCACCGAATATGCCCAGCAACGCCACACCATGGGCAAGCCTATCGCCGAGCATCAGGCCATCCAACTGAAGCTTGGCGAGATGGTCACACGCGCACGGGCCGCACGGTTGCTGACGCTCGATGCCTCGGAAGCCTACGACCGGGGGGAACGCTGCGACAAGGAAGCAGGCATGGCGAAATACTTCGCCTCCGAAGCCGCAGTCGAAAACAGTCAGGAAGCGATGCGGATCTACGGCGGCTATTCCTATTCCAAGGAATATGACATCGAACGCTATTACCGTGACAGCCTGCTGATGTGCATAGGCGAGGGCACCAATGAAATGCAGCGCATGATCATCGCCAAGCAGCACCTCAAGGAAAACCCGGCCTGAACGGGGGCAGGCGGCGCGCGATGGAACCGGCAACCGATCTTCCGCTCCGGGGCTTCCGGATCATCAGCGCCGAGCAATATGGCGCAGGGCCATACGGCACGATGTTTCTTGCCCAGATGGGCGCCGAGGTCATCAAGATCGAACCGCCCGGCAAGCCCGGCCCCGATGGCCAGCGGCGCGGCGGGGGCGACACTGCGCGCGCGGTCGGCCCGCATTTTCTGCGTCCCGGCGAAAGCGTATATTTCCAGGCGTTCAATCTCAACAAGCGGTCGCTGACACTCGATCTTGGCAGCGATGCCGGGCAGGAAGTGCTGCACCGTCTGGTCGGGCAAAGCCACGCGGTCGCCAACAACATGCGCGGCGACCTGCCGGCGCGGCTGGGGCTGGATTACGCGGCGCTCGGCACAATCAATCCCGCTATCGTCTGCGCCCACCTGTCCGCTTACGGGCGCGACAACGCCCGCGCAAAATGGCCAGGCTATGATTACCTGATGCAGGCCGAGGCGGGCTATTGCCAGCTCACCGGAGAGCCCGGCGGTGATCCGCAGCGCATGGGCCTGTCGATGGTCGACTTCATCACCGGCACGATCTTCTGCATCGGCCTGCTCGGCGCGCTGGTCGATGCGCAGCGCAGCGGCAAGGGGCGCGATGTCGATACCGACCTGCTTTCCGCCGCAGTCCATCAGACGAGCTATCCGGCGCTGTGGTACATGAATAACGGCGACGAGACCCAGCGCACCCCGCGCAGCGCGCACCCGACGGCCACGCCGAGCCAGATGTTCCGCGCTGCCGACGGTTGGATGTTCGTGATGTGCCAGCTGCCCAAGTTCTGGGACATCCTGACTACCCGCATCGGGCGCGAGGATCTCGCCGCCGATCCGCGCTTTGCCACCAATGCTGACCGACTGGCCAATCGTGACGCCTTGACGCAGGCGCTTGATGCTGAGTTTGGGAAGCGGCCGATGGCGCATTGGCAAGAACTGCTCGGCGGGCATGTGCCGGTTGCCCCGGTCTATGAACTGGGCGCGGCGCTCGATAATCCGTGGCTCGATCAAATCGGGCTGCGCGATACCATCGCCCATCCCGACGCGCCGGAATTGCACGTGCTCAAGAGCCCGCTCAAGTTCGACGGCCAGCGCCCGCCCAACCGCGCCGCGCCGCTGCTGGGCGCCGATAGCGAGGATATTCTCGCAGACCTCGGCTATGATCCCGACGAGATTGCCCGGCTGCGCGCTGGCGGCATCGTCTGACGCGCGCAGGGGCAGGACAGCGCAATGGGCAAGCTTGACGGTATCAGAGTCATTGATCTCACGCAGTTCCTGCCGGGGCCCATGATGACGGTGATGATGGCCGATCAGGGTGCGGAGGTCATCAAGATCGAGCCTGCCGCGGGCGATCCGGCGCGCGAACAGGCCCCCTTCGACACTTATGACGGGGCGCAGCATTCGGTATGGTTCGCCAACCTCAACCGCGGCAAGCGCAGCCTGGTGCTCGACCTGAAAAGCGATGCGGGCAGGGCCGCCTTGCGCAAACTGATCGCCGATGCGGATGTTTTCGTCGAAGGCTTCCGGCCCGGCGTGATGGCGCGGCTCGGTTTCGATTACGCAAGCGTCAGCGCGATCCGGCCCGACATCATCTACTGCTCGATTTCCGCTTTCGGGCAGGAGGGCGCGCTGTCGCATCATCCGGCGCACGACATGGCGGTGCAGGCGCTCGCCGGGTTCCTGTCGGTCAATGACGGAGCGGACGGTACCCCGGTCGTCCCCGGCGCGCCGAGCGCCGATCTGGCCGCGGGGCTTACCGCTTTGTCGGCGGTCCTGATGGCGCTGGTTGGGCGGGCGCGGACCGGTGAGGGTGCCTTTATCGACTGCGCCATGTTCGATAGCATGCTGCCATGGTGCGCCCATATCGCGGGAAGCGCCATCGCGGGCGGCGACCCGCCGCGTTCAGCCTCCCAGCGCAGTCTTGGCGGGGCAGCCTTCTATCAGGTCTACCGCACCGCTGATGCGCGCCACGTGGTGCTCGGAGGGCGCGAGATCAAGTTTGCCCGCAACCTGCTGACCGCATTGGGACGGGAAGACCTGATCCCCCTTGCTGAGGCACCAGCGGGCAAGCAGGGTGCGCTGATCGCGTTCCTGCGCGACACGTTCGCCACCCGCACGCGGGCCGAGTGGGAAGCATGGTTTGCCGACAAGGACGTGGCCTTCGCGCCCGTGCTCGATTTCCGCGAGGCGCTTGATGCGCCCCATATCGCCAAACGGGGCCTGCTCGTCACCGGCGAGGGCGGGGGTAAGCACATCGTCTCGCCGATCCGCTTTGCCGGAGAGCATTGGACCCCGGGTCGCGTGCCGGGTCTCGGAGAAGGCTGGAAATGACCTGTGGTCTAGGCCTCGACGTCGATATGCATCGCATAGGCGAAGCGGTCGCCGGGGTGGTGGCTGACAGAAATCTCGAAGATCCGTCCCTTATGATCGAAATAGCAGCGCAGGATGCGCAGGACCGGACTGGCTTCCTCGACCTCAAGGATGGTGGCCATGCGCTCGTCGGCGGGGATGGCCTGGATGTCCTGTGTGACCTTGCCGATCCGGACCCCGGCAAGCTGCTCGATTTGGCTGAACAGCGTACCCGCCCCGAGATCGAGCGCTGCCACCGCATCGCCGAGCAATTCATGGAAATAGGCGTCGGTTACCGCGATCGGCGGCACGTCGCCCGCATGGCGGCGCACCCCGCGAAAAGCGGTCCATTCGCCATGGGTCGGCTCGGCCAGTTGCACGGCGACCTCGGACGGCAAGGCGCCGCGGCCCTCCAATGCGTAGGTGACTTCGCTGCCTTGCGCATATTGCAGCAGCTCGCCCACATTGGAGAGCGGCTGGTGCAGCGCGCCGCCGCGTGCCGCCGCGGGCTGGACTGTGGTCCCCGATCCGCGCCGTCGCTGGATCAGCCCTTCCGCTTCCAGCCTGCGCAGCGCCTCGCGAATGGTGTAGCGGCTGACATCGTATTTGCGGCACAGCACCGTTTCGGTCGGGAATTGCCGCCCGCCCGCGAATTCGCCCTTCATGATCGCTTCACGCAGTTCGCCTGCCAACTGCAGGTAGCGCGGGATGCGCTGCGGCTTTGCTTCTTCGGCTATCGTGGCCACTTCAAGCTCCAAATCTCCGGCGGTCTGGCAGGCGGTGCATCATGAGCGAACCGTTGCTGACCGGACTTGGCGCAAGGTTAGCGCGCCCGGTGACAAAAGGCGAGCGCCAGCGTGCGCGGCTGCACCTGCTCGACTGGCTCGCTTGCGTTGCGGGGGGGCGGGGCACCGAGGCAGCGGCGCTCGGTGCGACCATTTCCTTCAATGGCTGGGAGCGGGCGACCTACCTTGGCAACGTGCTGGAGATGGACGACGTCCACCGCACCGCCCTGCTTCATCCCGGCCCGGTGGTGTGGCCCGCAGCGCTGAGCATGGCGAGCGCCACCATGGACGCGCGGCTCGATGCGGCGGTGCGCGGCTACGAGGCGATGATCGCGATTGGCGCGGCCTGCGATGCGCATCACTATGCCCGCTGGCACCCGACCGGGACGATGGGCGGGTTCGGAGCGGCGGCGGCATTCGGCTCGCTGATCGGCTTTGCCCCGGTTGAATATGCCCATGCGCTCGCCAATGCCGGGTCGGTCGCGGGCGGGCTGTGGCACATGCGCCATGCGCCGGGCGTCCTGACCAAGCAGTGGCACATCCACCACGCGGTGCGCACCGGGCGCGATGCGGCACTCCACGTCCATTACGGCGCGACCGGGCCGCTGGAACTGCTCGAAGGGACGCAGGGGCTGTTTGCAGGCATGACCGAAGCACCCGGCCCGCTTGCGGGCGGCAGCGAGGGGTGGCTGATCCACGAAGTCAGCTTCAAGCCCTTTGCCGCATGCCGCCACGCGCATCCCGCGATCGATGCCGCGCTGGAGCTACGGGAGGCAGGGCGACTTGAGGCACCCTTCCATGTCGAAACCTATGCCGACGCGCTGACCTTTTGTGACCGGCCCGATCCCGCCACCGAGCTGGAGGCCAAGTTCTCGCTCCAGCACGCGGTCGCCGTGGTGGCAGACGGGCGCCGTGCCGAGCCAGAGGACTTCACCCCCGAGGCCATCGCTGCGCTTGCGTCGTTGCGTGCGCAAGTGTCGGTGGCCGAGGATCCGGCGATCACCGCGCGCTTCCCCGCGCATTTCGGGGCGCGGGTCAACGGGCTGGAACTGGTCGACACAATCGGCGATCCCGAACGGCCGGTGAGTGCCGAGGGCATCATTGCCAAGATGCATAGCCTCGCTCGCTGGGGCGGCTTGGCCGCGAGCGAGGCCGAGCGCGCCGCGCGACTGGCGCTGGAGGGCGATGATGGTGCTGCGATTGACGCCTTGCTCGAGGAATGGATCCGGTGAGCGCGACGCAGGCCATCCTCGATTTTGCGGCTGCGGAGCACCGCCTTCCGGCAAGCGTGCGCGCCGATACCGCACGGCTGATTGTCGACACGCTGGCAAGCGGTGCCGCGGGCGCGCAGTCCACCGAGGCGCAAAAGCTGAAATACGCGATCCGCGCGCTGGGCACTAATCCGGATACCCGATTGCTGTGCGGCGGCGAGGCTCCGGCGGCCTCGGCAGCGTTCTTCAACGGCTTTGCGATCCATTGCCTCGAATGGGATGCCGTCCACGAGGGGGCAGTGGTGCACGCCCTTTCCGCTGTAACCGCAGCGGTGATGGCGCAGGCCCACGACAACGGCGGGGTGGGCGAGGAGTACGTCCTTGCTGCGGTGGCTGTCGGCGTCGATATCGCCAGCGGACTGGGGCTTGCGGCGACCGGGCCGATGGCGTTCTTTCGCCCTGCCACGGCAGGTGTGATCGGCGCGGCACTGGCGGCGGCGCGCCTCGCCGATATTCCCGCTGACCGGTTTGCCGATGTGATGGGCCTTGCCTATTCCTTCGCCAGTGGAACGATGCAGGCCCATGTCGAGGCATCGATCGCGCTACCGTTGCAGATCGCGAATGCCGCACGCGCGGCGATCACGGCGGTCGCGCTGGTCGAAGCGGGCATGTCCGGCCCGCACGACGTGCTTGAAGGCCCTTTCGGCTATTCCCGCCTGATCGAACCGCTCGATCTTTCGCGCTACACTGACAATCTCGGCAAGGTCTGGCGGATCAGCGAAGTCGCGATCAAGCCCTTCCCTTCGGGGCGGGCCAGCCACGGCGCACTCGGCGAGCTTGAGGCGCTTTACCGGGCCGGCCTGCGGATCGGCGATGTCGCGCGCATAGAACTTCACGCGCCCCCGCTGATCGAGCGCCTCGTCGGGCGTCCCTACCGGCCGGACATGAGCGCCGCATACGCGCGGCTATGCCTCGCGATTCTGGCGCCGTTGATGTTGCGCGACGGGGTGATCGACCCCGATCTGTTCGATGGCGCTGCGCTTCATGCACCCGAGCTGGTGGCGCTGGCGGGCAATGTCACGGTGAAGTGTGATGCCAATCCCGACGAGAACGCGATGGCGCCGCAGCGCCTCGTCGTCACCTGCCGCGATGGCCGCGTCATCGAGCGCGCGATCCCGGCCAATCTCGGCAGCCCGGCCCTTCCGATGAGCCCTGCCCAATCCGCTGCAAAATACGGCCTGTGCCGCAGACTCGCGGGACCGGATGTCGACCCGCGCATCTTTGATGATCCAATTTCTTACATGGCGAATCCCTGATGACCTACCCGACCTATTTCGAAGCGCTCGACCACAAGCAGATCCTCGCCGACTATCCGATCGGCGAGGCCTTTACGGCGCGCTACACATCCATGAGCCGCGACGAGTTGTTCGCCGTTCAGGATGCCCAGTTCCGCAAGCTGATGCAGCGCGGCTGGCAGGTGCCTTTCTACCGCCGACTGTGGGGCGCCAAGGGCATTGAGCCGGGCGACATTCGCGGCCTTGAGGACATCACCAAGCTCCCCGTCTACGACAAGAGCGACCTGATGGCCTCTATCGCCGACTATCCCCCCTTCGGCGACTTTCACGGCATGGGCGCGCCGGAAACTCGCGCGCCGAGCATCTTTCACACCACCAGTGGCACCACCGGAAAGCCGCAGACGCTGATCTTCGGCCCCAAGGGACGCGAGGTCGGCAACCTGCTGGTGGGACGGATGTATCGCTGGATGGGGCTCCAGCCGACAGATGTCGTCCACTCGGTCTACGGCCACGGCATGATCAACGGCGGGCATTATATCCGCGAGGCGGTTACTCACTTTACCAATTCGGTGTTCCTCAGCGCCGGCACGGGGATCGAGACCCGCTCTGTCAATCAGGTCCGGCTGATGGCCGATTTCGGGGTGACCGCCATCGTCGGGTTCGTCGATTACATCAGGAAGCTCGCCGAAACCGCCGAGGCCGAGGGGCTGTTCGACCGCATCAATATTCGCATGATCATCGGCCATCTCGGCACCGAGGACCGCGCCAGCACCGAGGCCGCGTGGCAGGGCGCGAAGGCCTATGACTGGTACGGGGTCGGCGACACCGGCACCATCGCGGGCGAGGGGCCGGAGCGCGACGGGATGTATGTCTGGGAAGACGCGCAATATCTCGAATTGCTCGACATCGAAAGCGGCGCGCCGGTGGCGCGGGGCGAGACCGGGGACATGGTCGTCACCTGTCTCTACAAGGACGACATTGCCCCCTGCATCCGTTTCAACACCCACGACATCACGCACGAACTGGATGGGCGCGGCGAGATTGTGTTCAAGCGCATCGCAGGGTTCAAGGGCCGCAGCGACAACATGGTGAAGCTGCGCGGGATCAATGTCTTCCCGCACGCGATCGGCGCGATCATCGAAAACCGGCCCGATCTGACCGGCGAATACGTGTGCCATCTGCGCCGCGACGCGAGCCAGAAGGACCACATGACCGTGACGCTCGAAAGCCGGGGCGGCAGTGATGCAGGCGAACTGTCGGAATTGCTGCGCCGTGGACTGGGGGTCGAGGTCGAAGTGGCCCTCGTTGCCCCCGGCGAAACGGCGGCGGCGACCGAGATCGACACGCGCCAGAAGCCGCTCCGGCTGATCGACAGGCGCGGGGTCTAGAGGCAGGGCGATGATCGACTTCGACGCTCTTGAAGCTGCCAATGCCCCGCTCAACGCCTTTAGCGATTTCGACCGCTCCGCGACCTTTGGCAAGGGGCCGCTGGCCGGGCTGACCGTGGGGATCAAGGCCAATATCGCGGTCGCCGGGATGCCGTGGCACGCTGGCCTTGCCGCCTACGAAACCCGGCTGGCGGATCGTGACGCGGACACGGTTGCTCTGCTCAGGCAGGCGGGGGCGGCGATCATTGGCGTGCTGAACATGGAGGAAGGCGCGCTCGGCGCGAAGAGTGACAACCCGCATTTCGGTGCGGTGCAAAACCCGCATCGTTTCGGGTTTTCGCCGGGCGGTTCCTCCGGTGGGAGCGGCGCGGCGGTCGCGGCCGGATTGTGCGATATTGCGCTGGGCACCGACACCATGGGATCGGTCCGCATCCCCGCGAGCCATTGCGGGGTCTACGGCTTCAAGCCGGCCACCGCGAGCGTCAGTCAGGAAGGGTTGGAGCCCGCCGACCTGTCGCTCGATGCCATCGGGCCGCTGGCTCGCGACCTCGATGTGCTGGAACGGGCCGCGCGCGTGATCTCGGGCTTCGGCGACGACGCGCTGGAGGGCGCCGGCGCAACGCTGACCGGGCATGGGGTCGATGTGCATCCTGAGGTCGCGCGCGCCTTCGATGCCGCGCTTGCCGCCCTGCCTGCGCCGCCCGCGACAGTCTCGCTCACCCACCCGCAGTCGCGCATCCGCTTTGCCGGTTTCATCGGCGTCTCGCGCGAAATGGCGGCGCATCTGCGCGGGGTTTCCACCTCGGACAGGCTGGCAAAGCTGCTCACTTATGGCCCCCGCCGTAGCCTTGCCGACTGGGCCGAGGACCGCGCCATCCTCGAGCGCACCGCCGCCGAGGTGCGCGCGGTGGTGGAGGAGCACGGCTTCCTGATCCTGCCCACCGTCCCCAATCCGCCCTTCGCGCACAGCGAGCCGGAGCCCGCAGCACAGGCCGATTTTACCTGCCTTGCCAATATCGCCGGCCTTCCGGCCATCAGCATCCCGGCGGGATGGACCGCCGACGGCCTGCCGATGGGTATACAACTGGTGGGCCACGCAGGCGCAGAAAGCGGCCTGTTTGCGCTCGCCCGCGCACTCGACAACACATTGCGGGCCTATCGCCCGCCCAGCCAAGGAGCCTGAAGCCATGCGCATCATCTGCCTGTTCAACCTGAAGCCCGGCGTCGACGTTTCCGATTACGAGACATGGGCCAAGACCCGCGATATCCCGATGGTGAACGGCCTCGGCTCCGTGACGTCCTTCACCGTCCACAAGGCCACCGGCGTGTTCGGCGACGATGCCGCGACCCCCGCCTACCAGTATATCGAAGTCATCGACATCACCGGCATGGACGCCTTCATCGCGGATATTTCGACCGCGGATTTCCAGGCCGCCGCCGCGCCCTTCCAAGGCTTTGCCGATGCCCCGCAGTTCATCCTGACCGAGGATCTGTGACATGAGCGGTGCGTTTGCGGGCAAGACCATTGTCGTCACCGGATCGGGCAGGCAGAAGGGGCTGGGGCAGGGTATCCTTCAGGCCTTTGCTGACGAAGGCGCGAACTGCGTCGTCTCCGACCTCGCAATCGATGCCGAGGCGACGAGCGTTGCCGAAGACCTGCGCGCGCGCCGCGCGGCGGTGGCGACCATTGCCTGCGACGTGTCGAAGGCGGATCAATGCCGTGCCTTGATTGCGCAGACCGTCAATCGCTTCGGCGCGGTCGATATCCTCGTCAACAATGCCGGGATCGGGTTCAAGATGAAGCCGCTGCTCGATGTCGACACCGCTGACGAATGGGATCAGGTGATCGCCGTCAACCTGTCGGGCGCGTTCTATTGCACGCAAGCCGCGGCGCGGGCGATGGTGGAGCGGGGGCAGGGCGGGCGGATCATCAACATCGCATCGCAAGCCGCCAAGACGGGCTTCCCGCACCTGCCTGCCTATGTCTCGTCCAAGCACGGCATGGTCGGCCTGACGCGGGCGAGTGCGGTCGAACTCGGCAAGCACGGCATCACCGTGAACGCGGTCTGCCCCAACCACGTAACCACCGGCCTCGGCGCGCAGCAGAACGAATATTTCTCGAAGCTGCTCGGCTTTGCGAGGGTCGAGGACTATCTCGCCAACATGGCCGCCAAGAACCCGATGGGCCGGCCCGGCCTGCCCTCCGACACCGCCGCCGCCTGCCTGTGGCTGGCGAGCGATGCGGCCTTTTATGTTACCGGCGAGGCGCTGAATGTCTCGGGCGGGGAGGAAATGCACTGATGCCCTTGATCGAAGAACGGATGGACTGGCCTGACGGTGCAAAGATGGCGCTCAGCGTCGTCGTCAATGTCGAGGAAGGCAGCGAGATGACCATCGCCCGCGGCGATCGCGGGATGGAGCCGGTCGACGAGCTGGGTGTCTTCGTCAAGTCGAAGATGCGCAATTATTCCAACGAATCCAATTACCTCTACGGGATCAAGGCGGGCGCCCCGCGGATCGTCAAGCTGCTGAAGACATACGACATCACGGCCAGCTGGACGGTCGCGGCCATGTCCCTTGAAAACCATCCCGAGATCGCGGAGGCCATCGTCGCGCTGGGCCACGAACCCATCAGCCACGGCTGGCGCTGGGTGCACCAGTTCAAGATGGACGAGGCCGAGGAGCGCGAATTCATCCGCAAGGCGGTGGACAGCATCACCCGCACTTGCGGCGTGCGCCCCTATGGCTGGCTTTCGCGCTACCTGCTCACCGACAACACGCGGCGGCTGCTGTCCGAGGAGGGCTTTACCTATCACATGGACGATTATTCGGGCGATGTGCCGTTCTGGGATCGCGAGACTGTACCCGGAAAGCCCATGTGCATCGTGCCCTATCAGCTCGACAGCAATGACATGAAGATGTGGACCGATCCGGCGCTGACCCCGCACCAGTGGCTCGACTACGCCAGGGCCAACTTCGATCAGCTTTACCGCGAGGGCGCGGAGGGCAATCCCAAGATGATGAGCCTCGGGCTGCATCTGCGCATCATCGGGCGACCGGGGCGGATCTGGGCGCTGGAGGCGTTCTTCCGCCATGTCCGCGCGCACGAGGGCGTGTGGGTGACGACCCGCAAGGCGATTGCCGATCACTTCATGGCCGCGCACCCGGCATGAGCCTCAGCCTCTCCCTTGAGGGCGCGGTGGCGCGCCTGCTGATCGACCGCGCGGACAAGCGCAATGCCTTCAACATGGCCATGTGGGAGGCGTTGCCCGCGCTGGTTGCCGAGGCGGTCGCCGATCCGGCGGCGAAGGTGCTGGAACTGCGCGCCGCTGAACCGGGCAGCGCGTTCTGCGCCGGAGCGGACATCCGCGAACTGCTCGCCAACAAGGATGACGCCGATTGGCGCGCGGCCAATCAGGCTGCGATCAACCGCGCGCAATTCGAACTCGCGCGCGCCGATATTCCCACCATCGCCTTTGTCGAGGGCGACTGCGTGGGCGGGGGTTGCGGGATTGCGATGGCCTGCGACATTCGCGTTGCTGCCCCGGCGGCGCGCTTTGGCATCACGCCCGCCAAGCTCGGCCTCGTCTACCCGCTGCACGACGTGAAGCTGTTGGTCGATCTGGTCGGGCCGGGGCAGGCGAAGCGGATGCTCTACACCGGCGAATTGCTCAGCGCCGAGGAGGCGCAGCGGATCGGGCTGGTCGAGATCATCGCGGACAGCAGCGATAGTCTGGTGGCGCAGATCGCCGCTGCGTCAGGTAGCAGCGCGCGCGCGATCAAGGGCTTTGTGCGCCGCGTGCTCGGCGGGCAGGCGGAAGACGATCCCGAGACGCTGGCGACCTTCGCCGCCGCTTTCACCGGCCCCGATTTTGCCGAGGGCACGGCGGCCTTTGTCGAGAAGCGCAAGCCGGAGTTCAAGGCATGACCATTCCACACGGCACGATCATGGGCGGGCTTTCGACCGTCCCCGATCTCGCACAGGCGATTGCCGCCTATCACGGCGTTCTCGGGCTGGAGAAGGTGGAGCATGGAATGCTCGACCCCGATCTCGCCGCCAGCTGGGGCTGCCCCGCCAACGCCGGTTCGCCCTATGCGGTGCTGCGCCCGGCGAGCGGCGCACCATGCTGGTTCCGGCTGGTCGAGCAGCCCGCGCATCCCGCCTTCAAGCCCACCACCACCTATGGCTGGGCCGCTTTCGAGACCACGGTGGAGGACGTCTGGCATTGGCCCGATGCGCTCCCGCCCGACCTGTTCCGGATCGTTGGCCGGCCGAAGAAGCTCGAGAATGTCGCGCCTGCCTTCATCCCGATGCAGGCGCTGGGGCCGGGGGGCGAGATGGTTTATCTCAATCAGGTGCTTGCCGACATGGCGGATACCGATCTGCCGCGTGCTGGCTCGCCTGTCGACCGGATCTTCATCGTGGTGCTTGCCACGCCCGACCGTCAGGCCGCCATAGAATGGTATGTCGAGCGGCTCGGGCTGGAGCGCGGGGTCGACTACACCTTGCCCTATTCGATGATCAACAAGGCCTTCGCCCTGCCATCCGAAACACAGACCACCATCACCATGGTCAAGCACGCGCGCATGCCGATTATCGAGGTCGATGATTACCCCGCCGCTGCGGTACCGCGCGCCCGGCATGGCGGGCTGCTTCCGCCCGGCAATGCGCTGGTGACGCTGGCGGTGCGCGATCTCGATGCCTGCACGGCACAGTGGATCGCACCGCCGGCCGTCCGCGAGAGCGCGCTTTACGAGGGCCGCCGCGCTGCCACCGCAATCGGCGCAGCGGGCGAACTGATCGAATGTGTCGAGGTGGGGCTATGATGCTGTTCGCCTTCCGCTGCCTTGATTCGCACGGCAGTGGACCGGCCCGCGAGGCGGCGCTGGCCGCGCATCTTGCCCATGTCGAAGCGCATATTGACGATTACGCCGTCGCCGGGCCGCTGAAGGAGGGCGAGCGCACCGTCGGATCGCTACTGGTCATCAAGGGGCAGAACATGTCCGAGGCCCGCGCGCGGCTGGAGGCCGATCCCTATTTCGGCGCCGGGGTCTGGGCCACGATCACTTGCGAGGAATTCCGTGCGGTCGCCGGTGACTGGGTCGGCGGCGCTGCGTGGAAGCGGGCTGGCAATTAGTTCCCGGTGCGGGTGCAGCTGCCCTGCATCCAGCGCAGATTGATCCCGACGAGGCTCGCATCGGGAGAAGCCCAGCTGTAGCTTTCTGCCCGCTCGGGATCGTCCTTGTGGACATAGAGCACCAGCGAGGGCTTGTTGCGGCTGCTCTTGGCCCAGGTGACGTTGCGCAACCGGATCGACACGTCCGGTGCCACACCATCGCCGGGGATCGTTACGCGCCCGCCCTGATCGAAGCTGGCGAGGTTTCCGGCGAAGGTCCAGTCGGGCGTACCGTCGGGCTTGGCGGCGAACTTGCGGACCGAGACCCAGCAGGTGAAAGGCCGCGCGCGGCGGATCTCGCTGCCGTCGATCTGCCACCCCGAACCGCCCTCGCGCGGCGCGAGACCGGGTATGGCGCCTTCCTGCCATTCGCCCTGCGGCGCACCGAAAGCATCGATGCCGCGCCAGCGTCCGTCCGCGCCGACCTCGATCATGACTGGTGCCGGGCGGGAGCGCCCCTCCTCCTCGGCGAAGTAGGCGTCTTCGGTGTTGCTCCAGATTCCGGCGGCCAGCGGGCCTTGCGCAGCGGCAAGGGCGGGGGCGGCGAGCGCGCAGGCAAAAGCGCAGGCAAGCGCGTGGGAGCGATAAGTCCTCATGGCGCTTGCATATCGCATGGCGGCATGGTTGGAAAGCTGTCCGGACAAATTGAGAGGAGGGATGTCATGCGCTGGATCATCACGGTGGCGCTCGCCTTTCTCGCCCTCGCGTCAGCCCCCCTACAGGCCCAATTATCCGATCCGGCAGCGCGGGCGGTGGTCGAGCGCGCGGTCGCGGCCCATGGCGGGGACCTGTGGCTCGAACCGGCAACGCTCGAACTGGTCGGCACGGCGACGTTCTACGATCCCGCGACCGGCGTGGTGCGCTCCGAGGCGGATGACTACCGCATGTGGCGCACTTTCGAGGAGGGGCGCACGGCCGCGCACGAGGCTTCGGGCAAGGTGCGGATCATCGCGAGGTCCGGCGAAAGGGTGATCTTCGAGGTTGGCTATGACGGCGAGACCACCTGGACCGAACGCGGCATCATGCCCCGCGTCGAAGCTGACGCCTATTGGGCCAGCAATTTCGGCTTCGGCATCATCCGGTCTGCCCTGCAAGACGGTTTCGCTTTGCACTTCGCGCCGCCGCGCGACATCGGCGGGCGGCGGACGAACATGGTGCGCATCCTCGACCCCAACGGCGTGCAGACTTTGTTCGGATTCGATGCAGAAAGCGGCCTCGTCACCTACATGGCCTTCGACGCGCCGCGCGGATTTCACGAGCGGCTCTACAGCGATTTCGTGCGGCTGGAAAACGGCTGGGTGCAGGCCCGGCGGGTGACGCTGCTGTATGACGGGATCGTCTCCAACAGCGTGTTCTGGAGCGAAACCCGCGTGAACGGGGAGGTTGAACCGGCGTTGTTTCAGCCACCCCGTCCCTGATTTCTCATACCAGCGTGACCGGACGCGAGGCGATCATTTCCTCCATCACGAAATGACCCGTCACCACCGAAAGATCGAACCCGTCGACCAATTGCTGGTAGAAGCGGTCATAGCCGCTGATCCCCTGAGTGACGACCTTGATGAGGTAGTCCCATTCGCCGCCGATGCGGTAGAGATCGACCACGCCCGAGATTCGTTCGACATGGTTCTTGAAGGCGATTGCCCAATCCTTTGAATGGTGGGGCGTCTTGATCATCACGATTACGACCAGATCGAGACCGAGCCGTGCGAGATCGACCTTCGCCCTTTGCCCGCGCAGCACGCCCTCGCACTCCAGCCGCTGAAGGCGGCGCCAGCAGGCGTTCTGGGACAGCCCGACTTCCTCGGCCAGCGCGCGCTGGCTGAGCGAGGCATCGTGCTGGAGCGCCATCAGGATCTTGCGATCAATTTGGTCAATCTCGACGATCTGTGTGGTCATACGAACGATATCTTAGCGTGAATCTCCGAAAATCGGTAATGAAATCGCGGTCGGATTGGGAGAAAACCTGCGCATGACCAAGCCGCTCTCCTACCCCGAAGCCGACGAAGCTCACGCCCTGTTCGATGCCTTCCGCGCCGATATCCGTGCCAAACTGGCGCAAGGCACGCTGGGCCACTCGATCATCGGCAAGGGCCGGATGGTCGACGGGCCGCTCGGCCCGCAGCCGATGCTCTATGCCGATTACGCCGCATCGGGCCGGGCGCTGCGCGAGCTCGAGGATTTCGTGCTCGAACACGTCCTGCCGGTCTATGCCAACCCGCACACGCAGGCGTCCTATTGCGGCCGCGCGATCAACGCCCTGCGCCGGGCGGCGCGGGCTGAAGTAGCCCGGCTGTGCGGGGCGGGGGTGGGCGATGCGGTGATCTTCGCCGGTTCGGGCGCCACCGCGGGTCTTCAGAAGCTGGTGCGCCTGCTCGGGGCCGATCAGTGCGATGACGCAGGGCAGCGTGCTCTGGTGCTGCTTGGCCCTTACGAGCATCATTCGAACCTTCTGCCATGGCGCGAAAGCGGGGCGGAGGTGATAGCCTTGCCCGAAGACGCAGACGGTGGCCCTGGTCGCGAGGCCCTGATCGCGCAATTGCGGCGTGGTGCTGGTCGCCGGATCATTGGTGCCTTCTCCGCCGGGTCCAACGTCACCGGCGCGCTGACCGATGTCGCCGATGTCTCACGGATCGTGCAGGCGGCGGGCGGCAAGGTGATCTGGGACTATGCCGGAGCTGCGCCCTATGTCGCGATGCAGATGCAACCCGCCGCCGACGTGCATATCGATGCGCTGGTGTTCTCGCCGCACAAGTTTGTCGGCGGCCCGGCATCGTCGGGCGTACTGGTGATGCGGCGCGATGCGGCTGTGCTGGACAAGCCCTCCGCGCCCGGTGGCGGCACGGTCAGCTTCGTATCGCCGGGCGGGCATGATTATCTCCCGGATCTCGCCTCACGCGAGGAAGCAGGCACGCCCAACGTCATCGGCGACATCCGCACCGCACTCGCGGCAATCGTGCGTTCGGAGATGAGCGAGGCCGGGCTCGACCAGCGGGCTGCGGCCATGTGCCGCGCCGCGCTTGCCCGGTGGCGGGCCAATCCGCGGATCGAGGTGCTGGGACGCGAGATGGCCACGCACCTGCCCATCGCCGCATTCCGGATCAGGGACGCTGACGGAGGTCTTGTGCACCACCAGCTTGTCACCCGCATACTGAGCGATTGCCTCGGCATTCAGGCCCGCGGTGGTTGCGCCTGCGCGGGTCCCTATGTCCATCGCCTGCTCGGCATCGACGATAAGCAGTCGCAGGCCATTCATCGGGCGATCCGATCCGGCGAAGAGCTCGAAAAGCCTGGCTTCGTGCGGGTCAATTTCTCTTGCCTCTTGAGCGATGCGGAACTTGCCACGCTGATTGCTGGCGTGGAGCGGGTGGCTAGGGAGTTCGACAGCCTGTCGCGCCATTTCGTCGCGAACCCGGTCTCTGCCATATTCGAGCCTGTGGCAATCTAAAGTCCGAAGGAGGTGCTCTTCTGCTTGTCGAGGGGCAAATAGGTGACGATGCCCCTCCCAGCATCGGCGCTGGACCGGAAGTTTCGAGCTTCGGCTTGAGGCGGTCTGGGGGTTGTCAGAATGACGGCAGGGGAAGGGTACCGCCTTTGATCTTCTCGGCAGCTGGGCGAGGGAGCGGAAGGTCTTGTGGAGCGTCGATATCGGTGGACAAACCTCGCAGATAACTGAGCAAGCTTCTGGGGTAAATTTTGGGGTGGCCCACAAGCTGGGGACATCAATAAACATGATAATTCAATACATTAGTAGATAAATTTGAATCCCTCCTGCTCCGCCACCGGCCTTTAGAAAAGGCTGAGAAAAAATTTCTCATACCGGCCCCTTTTCCCTTCTGCGTCGCGATAGCTGCTGAGCTTAGAGCACATTGCGTCGTCCCCACGGACATCAGCGTGAACCGCAAGTGGCCACTTTGCCGTCGTTACAACCCGGGCCTCGATCCACAGTGGCTGCGCCCGTCTGCGCGCATAACCTCACCGCGCATGGCGCATGGCAAAGGCGGGATAGCTTTCCGTGTCGCCCCGGCGGATCTGCGCCTCCATCAGCGCAACCGCGGTATCGACATCGGCATTGGTGGCCCCCGTTGCCTGCGCCAGTTTCAGGCCATGATAGACCGTCGCGGGATATTCGGTGGTGTAGGGATAGGCGCTCGGATCATCCACCGGCAGATCGAAACTCACCCATCTTTGCCGCGCAATATCGGCAGGCAGGCCAAGGACCTGTGCCATGTGCCGCCAATCGCTGAACCAGCGGCCCTCCAGTCGCGCTGGCAGGTTGAGGAAACAATAAGGCCCGGTCGCCAGAAAACGCCGCGCCAGAAACCTCTCTGCAAAGGCCAGCTGCAATTGCAACCAGCGCGGATCGTCATGCAATCGCCGCCCCCAATCGAGCACGTAGCCAATGTAGTAGACGATCGAGCCGGTGTAGACGCCGGGCCGCTGCCCTGTCCGGATTGATGCCCAGAAGGTCGGATTGGGCTCGCTGTCCCAGGCATTGCCTTCCCAGAACATCCCCAATTGCCCCATCCCCGGCACCGCGAGCGCCCGCACCGCGCGGTCGAGATTGGCGGACAGGATTGCATCGAAACGCTCTGCCGCTGGTAGCCAGTCAAGCCCCGGCACAGCGCGGAGCAAGGCAGAGGCCAGCACCAGATCGCGCATCGACCAAGCCCAGTCACGGCCCTGATCCTGATCGACCAGCTTGCCGCTGGCGCCGCGATAATCGGGGGTCACGGTATTCAGCACGGTGCAGGCGGAGAACACCTGCTCTTCGATGAAGAAGGGATGCAAATCGGACAGTAAGGCGGGAATCAACGCCGGGCACGGGCGGTGCGCATTGTCGATGTCCCAATCGAACCGCATCCCGGGACTGACGGAGATGATCCTCTCTTCGGGATAGTTCTGGTAATATTGCTGCACTTTCAGGGGCGTATTGGCTGTATCGAGCAGCAGCGGCAAGCCATCGGCCCCGCGCACATGCCACGGGATCGATGCCGCAGTCAGCCCGTAATTCATGGTGACGCGCCGCATCTCTGCACTGCGTTCGATGATATAACGCGCCTGTCGCTGGATGATCGGCCCCACTTCATCGCGCAATCCCGTGGTTCCCATGGACGGCGTGAACCCGCCCTTGTCGAGCGGCGTGTAGTTCGGGACCGGGTCGAGATAGGGCCAATCCGATGGGGCCTGAAGCCTCGGCCCGATGCCCCACGGCAATAACAGGCCCGAGGCTTGCCAGCGGTTCAGTTCCCGATCGGACAGAGGCCAGGGGCGCGATGCCATGACCCAGCGCTGGAAGTCGCCATGGCCGTAGAGCGGGAAGCTGCGGCCAAACACGCTCGCCTGATAGCTGACCGCCGGGGTCTCCGCCGCCAGATTGGTCCAGCGCTGCCGCTCTACCACCACCACATCGAACGGCTTGCCATCGATCGGGGATGCGGGTTGCAGATACCAGATCAGCGCCCACGGCCCCTTGCGCAGAAACACCCGGACGGTGTGCTGCCCGGCGCTCTGCCATAGGGCAGCGGGATCATCAGCGGTGAAGATCGTGTCACCAAGGCGCACCGGCGGCGCGGCAGCCGCCATGGCGGGGTCACGCGCGATTGCACCACCGCGGTCGTTTACTTGCGCTCGCAGTGGCGTGGACGCAGGGCCGGACGAAAGAAGACCGGGTGCAAGCATTGCTGCTGCGCCACTGGCCATCATCAATCGGCGAGACATCATCCTGTGTTTCTCCCGTGGAGCGCCTGACCCTGTGCCGATGCGGCAAGTTGTATGACCGCCTGTGCGCTGTTCCTCAACCGCCATGGCCTCACCGTGCGACCCGATAGAGTGGGAACGGGCAGCCCCTGACCTCGGCCAGATCGGGGTTTGAGGCGGCCCATGCTGCTCTTGCCGGGTCTCTGGGGAGCACATAATCGACCTTAAACTCGGCGACGAAAGCGCGGCTGCCCTGAATGCCCAGGCGCCCGCTTGCCATGTTGCGCGGCTCCATCATGGTGGCGAGTCCGCCGAGCGCCCCTGCGCGGGCGGCGAAATTGTCGTCGCCCAGCACCAGAATGCGCGGATTGGGGGTGTCCTTCAGGCAGGTCTGGAGCGTCTGGACGTCCGCTGGGCGGTCGAACTGCGCCCACTCGCGCGTACCGGGCAAGCCGCTCGCTGCAAGATGCGCCGCGCCGAAGCCTGCCAGCACCGCGCCCGCGCTCGCCGCCGCAAGGGCAGCGATGGTCGCACGTTGGTGGCGTGTGATGCCCTGCGCGACGCCCCAGCAGGCGATGGTCAGGAACAGCGCCCAGAACGGCGCGCTGAAATAGCGGTACTCAAGATAGCCGGTCAGCACCTGCGGGGCCATCATCAGCGCCAGCGCCGCCGTCACGCCCGCCAGCACCCACAAGCGCGCAGAGCCGCGCGGACGCCCACCCGTGAGCCAGATCAGCGCAAGGGGCGCAGCCACGAGCGCTGCGCCGCCAAGGCCCAGCGGGCTCAGCACCAGCGAGGCGAAGGTGCGGACCAGTCCAAGGCCATTGCCCGCCACCCGCGCCGCCCATCCTAGCGGATCGTCGCTGAGCGAGGGCCGCGCGTTCGGCCACCAGTCGGTGACATAGGCAGCCGGGTCGATCGCGGTCGCTATGCCCGCATTGTCCGTCGCAAACAGGGTGCCGAAAGTGCTGAGCGAATAGGCGATCCACGGCGATATGACGATCAGGCTCGCCCCCAGCGCCGCCAGCGCGTGCGCGGGGCGACGGGTCAGCCACAGCACCGCGCCCGCGACCAGCGGCGGTAGCAGCACCGCGTCGAAACGGTTCATCAGTGCAAGGCCCGCCAGCGCGCCCACGCCCGCCGCCTGTATCAGCGTCAGCGCCCGGCCTTGCAGCAGCCCCAGCACGATCAGCGACAGGATCAGCAATTGCAGCGGGATCGTCCGCCCTGCGCCAAGCTCGATCAGCAGCATGTTCGGCCCCAGCAGCAGCACGCCCGCCGCCGCCAGCCCCACCCATGGCGCACCAGCCACCTGTCGCCCGATCCGCTCCGACACCAGCGCGAAACCCGCAAAGGCAGCAAAGGCGAGATAGAGCCCGGTGCGCGGCCCGGTGCCCAGCACGCCGTCGGTAAGCGCAATCAGCACCGGGGTCAGCGGTGGGAAAGCCGCCGAGTAAGCCCCCGCATCGGCATAGCTGCGCCAGTGGTTGAAGCGGTAGAAATCGCCGAATATCGTCTGCGACAATTCGTACAGCGCCCAGGAATCGGGCGAATAGGGCGGGGCGGCGATCACGCTTGCCAGCACCGCGCCCAGCACCGTCAGCACCAGCAGCACCGGCGCCAGCCACCCGGCGCGGCGGTGGGTGGCCTCGTCCGGCGTATAGCCCCCGGTCGCGGCGACCAGCGCCTCCTTCAGCAGCGCCAGTTTAGAGGCAAAGCCGCCGATCTTGGTCGGCACCTTGCCGTCCTCAGGATAGCGCCGAACCACCGGCACATGGCCGACCTTCAACCCCAGTTGCCCGGCGCGCACGGTCAGATAGAACAACAGGTTATAGACCGAGAACTCCGCGCGGAACGGGCGCACATCGGGGTGCAGCAGATAGGCGGCCGAATAGGCGCGAAAGCCGTTGGTGGTGTCGGTGAACCAGTGCCGCCCGGCGATGCTGAGCAGCGGGGCGTGGATCAGGCGGTTGGCGATGGTGCGTTCGAGCGGCGTGTTCTCCGCCGCCCCGCCTGGCAGATAGCGTGAGCCTTGCACATAGTCGCAGCCTTCCTCCAGCTTGGCGACCATCTCTGCCACCGCCTCGACCCCGTCCTTGCCATTGCCGTCGATGGTGACGATCCCGGCATAGCCCTGCCTGAGACACCAGGCATAGGCCATGCGCAGCTGGGCCGAGAGCTTGCCCGGCCCGGTCTTGGTCAGCACCGCGCGTACGCCTGCTTGGCTCACGAAATCGGCATCGAGCGATCCGTCGGTGGATCCGCCATCGGCCACGATCACATCGACCGGCAGGCCGGCCGCCTGAATGCGCAGCAATTGCCCCCGGATGCGCTCGCCCTCGTTGATCACCGGGATAACGAGCGCGTGGGCATTGCGGCGCGTGGCGTAGAGCGCGGCCTCGTGCGCGGGGACGTCCCAACCGCTGTCGTCGATGATGGTGGGCGGCTGCATGGTCATGGCCGCTCCGCCTCGGGCGCGAAGACGACGAATTTGCTCAGGGCGAAGTTGACGCAGAATGATCCTCCCGCGCCCGCGACAAGGATCGCCAGCGGCCACGCCTCCGGAAGCGCGCGGTCGAGCAGCGCCACGATCCCCACCCGCACACCCAGCGTCGCCAGCGCCACCCCGCCATAGAGCGCCGCGCGTCTGCCGGAGAGCGTGCGCGGGCCGCTCTGGAAGCTCCAGGTCTGGTGGATCACGTAATTGAGGCTCGCCGCCAGCGTAAAGCCGATGGCCGCCGCCAGCCACAGCGGTGCGCCCGCGAAATGGTGGAGCGCGAAGGCGATGGCAAGATCGAGGATCACCCCCAGCACCGTCACCACGAAGAAGCGGATCATCTCGCTCACAGCCGATCCTCCTCGGCCAGCCAGGCGTCTACGCCTTCGGGCAGCGACGGCAGCGCGGCGAGATCGACGGGGGCGAGGATCACCGCGTAGCAGGTGGCGGTGCCGATGGCCGATCCGTCGAGCACATCGAGCGTCAGCACCGTGGCGCTCCCCGGCGCAAGCGGTGCGGGCATCGTGATGCGCGCTGCGTTGGCGATGCCGTAGCGCGGGAAATCGCTCCACGGCGCGCCGGTCGCCGCGCGGGTGAAGGGGGAGTCCTCGGTGACGGTCAGCATCGCGCCGCGTCCCCGCGCGAAGGGGCCGGTGCGCCGGAGTTCCACCGAGGCAAGGCCGGGCTCCGCCGCTCTTACCGTCACCCGCAGGCGGCTGGGCGAGGGCTGCTCGACCGTGCAGGGCACCTCTGCCCCCGGCCCTTGCCCGCCCGACGGCACCCACAGGATGTGCTGCGCGTTGCGCGCAATCGGGCGGTAATAGGTGTGGAGGCTCTCAAAAAACGGCCATTGCGCGCGCATCAGCCAGCCCTCCCACCCGCTGTAATCGGGCGCGATGGTGGTGATCGCGGCGACCGAGCGGTTGGCGACCTTGCTCGCCGCCATGGTGCGGTAACGCGGGCCGAGCGCGTGGATCAGCGATCCCACCGGGGTCGCGCTCGGGGCTCCGGCGGCGATGTCGAGCGAGGAGGTATAGGCCGACATCAGGCGGCGATTCTGCGGCACTTTGCGCGCATCCCAGTCGGCGGCGAGGCGGCGCATCGCGGCGAGATCGGCGGCATATTCCGGCGTGACATGGAAGCCGAGCGCGGGGTCATAGGCGGTGCGATCGGTGCTCGCCCGGACGCTGACAAAACGTTGTGCTTCGATCCCCACCATGCCCAGCGCGGCGAGAGTGGCAAACGTGGTGACCACCGCCGGGGTCAGCGCCCGGCACAGCAGCGGGCGGGCGAGGCGCAGCACGCCGCGCCCCCACACGATCAGCGGCGCGCAAGCGCCCAGCACGAAGGTGATGCCGTTGTACTCCGCCCCTACATGCCCGCCGATCTGCGGGATCAGCGCGGTGCCGAGCACGCTGGCGCCGACGAACACGAAGGCGCTCCCCCGCACCGGGGCGCTCCGGGAGCGCAGGCGCTGGAGTGTCGCCCACAACACGCAGGCGGTCAGCAGGATGAGGCTCGCCGCCGAGAGGGGGTCAGCGTGGTGCAGGATGTTGGGGAGGTCGCTCACGCCGAGGATGCGGGTGCTCCTCTCCCACGGGGCGAAGAACCAGAACTGGTCGGCGGCGACGTCGCGGAAGTTGTACTGGAGCCACGGCCCCGGCGCGCCGTGGGTCAATGCCAGCAACAGGGCTCCGGCTGAAGCAGCGGTGCCGAGGGCGACACCTGCCAGCATCCGCGTAAGAATCGCCCTGTGCCGGTGGAGCGCCAGCACCAGCGCGCCGATCAGCGCCAGCACCAGCGGAATGCCCGCGTCGTTCGACCACAGCATGCCCAAACCGGCGACACTGCCCAGTAATGCGCCCTCAACCACGCCGCGACGACCATGCAACGCCCTGCGCACGCACAGCACGAACACCGGCAGCACCAGAAACGGCAGCGCCCCGCGCACCGGCCTGAGCGACACGCCCGGGTCAAGCGTCGCCGGCCACGCCAACCCAACCGCTCCGGCCACCATCGGCCCGGCACAATAGAACAGGAACGCGATCACCACCGCCGCCTGCCAGCGCCACTGCAGGGGGATCGGGCGGATCAGCCAGGCGCAGGCATAGGCCGTCGCGAAAGCCCCCGCCACCACCGCCGCCTGCGCCGCGAGGGTCGAGGCGAACAGTGTCTTTCCGAACAGCACGAACACCGGCAGCAGCACCATGACCATGGTGATCCCGAGGTAGGACTGGAACGCCGTCCCCAGCTGCTCCCCGCGCGCGAAATGCTCCGCCGCGAACCACGTCTGCATCGCGCCGTCGATCGAATGGAGGCTGTGATCATACCACAGCACCCCGCCCCGCAGCGCCAGCACCGCAAGTCCAACCCCCGCGAGAGCGGCGAAGCCGCGCGAGCGCCCTCTCACCCGCACCACATCAGGCATAGGCATGCCCGAACACGTAACCCGAATGCAGGGATGCGAATTCGGGCGCGGTGTCCTTCACGGCTTCGAACAGGTCGTAGATATTGTCGATCTTCCCACCGAGGATCGAGATCACCCGGCTGCCCTCGGGCTTCTGGTGGTAGAGGATCGGGCGGCCATCATCGCCCTCGTTCTTGATGAGGATCGTCTTCACCTCATAGATCGACCGGCGATAGCCCGCCCCGGCGATGCACGGCAGATAGCGCGCAGCATCGCGCATCATGAAGGCATAGCGGGTGTCGGGATCGCAGCTGGCAAAGTAGCGATAGGGATCGCGCTGCGCCGGATCATCCGCCCAGCTGTCATGCGGGGTGTAGCGCACATGAGTCAGCGAATAGAGCCCCTCCGAAGGGTAGGGCATCGCCGAGAAGAACGGCCCGTCCATCACCGTCACCCCGATCCCGTCCAGCTCGCGCGGGGGCTCGACCAGCGCCAGCTCGGCAATCTCGTGCTTCAGCGCCGCGCCCGGCAGCCCGGCCTTGGCCAGTACCGTGTTGATCCGGGCATAGGTGACGTTGAAGGCATAGCGCGCGCTGACCTCGCTTCCGTCAGACAGCGCCGCGATCGCGCCGCTGCGGTGATCCGCCAGCCCGACCAGTTCGGTGTTCAGCCGCACCTCGACCCCCGCCTCGGCCAGCCGCTCACCGACCGCGCGGCCCAGGATCTTGTGATCGAAGGCGACTTCGTGACAGGTGAAGACGTCCTCCACCATGTCCGGATTGAACAGCGCCCGGTGCCCCGGCCCAGCGGGCGCGATGGGCGCGCCCATGTCGCGGAACATGCGGTGGAATTTCTTCGCCGTCACCTTCGAACGTCGCCGGGCGATGGCGTAGAGCATCTGGAAATCGTCGACCACGGCCTCGGGGAAGTCCGCCAGAAAGCGGCGGTGCAGCAGCATCGACTTGACCGCAGTCGAGGCCGAGCGCGGATAGTGAAACCCCGTATGCACCCGCGCCTGATTGACCCGCGAGGCGCGGTCCATCAGCCGTGGCCCGGCCTCCACCACCAGCACCCGCGCCGCAATCGAGCGCAGATAGAGCGCCAGACAGCAGCCATAAAAGCCGCCGCCGATCACGACGTAATCATATTGGGTGGTGGGGGCGGGCGCGGGCATCAGCCGGGCTTGCCTTGGGCGGGCGGAGCCTCGCGCTCCAGCTCGACATTGAGATCGAAGGCGACCTGCTGGAACAGGTCGATGCGGTTCACTTCCTCCGGCACCACGCTGCTGCGCGCGCCGCGCTGATGCTTGAGCAGGTGTTGCAGGCCAAGGCTGAGGCCGAGCGTCGACACCCCCATGAACACCGCACTCATCGCCAGCATCGCATTGGTCGTCAGCCAGCCGGGAGCCAGCCGCTCCACCATTGCCACCGCGCCGAGGATATAGGCCCCATAGGCCAGCCCCAGCAGCGCAAGGATGCCGGACGACACCGACACCAGCGACAGCACCGTGGGCGTGAGATAGACCAGCAGCGTCTGAAACAGCTGCATCCGGCGCGACAGATCGCGGAAGGCGGTGCGGCTCACCACATTGCGCGGGGTGTGGAACACCGCCAGCGGCAGGCGCGGATCGCGCGGGGGGAAGCGCAGGGCGAGGCGCGGCTCGTCATGCGCCAGCACCAGATTGAGCAGGGTGCGCGGGATCACCACGGTCTGGAAATCGCTCGGATCGACCTTGAACCCGGCGAGCTTGCCCAGCGCATGGAAGGGCGCGGCCAGCAGCGCCTTGACCGGGCGGCGCGCGGGGCGGTGGGCGAGGCTGAAGGCATTGGCGTCCTCGGCAAAGCTGAGGAAGGCCAGCACGTCCAGTTCGGCAACTTCGTCGATATTGCCGATCACCACCAGATCCCCGATGGCTTCCTCGGCGGCGGCGACGCGGCGGTCGTAATACTCGGTCCCGCGCCGCACCACGAACAGGCGCAGGTTGGGCACGTCGCGCACCAGATCGAGGAAGGCGGCGCGCTGGGTATCGTCGACCACCAGAATGATCTCGCGGAAGCGGTAGGCCTGATCGAGGCTCGCGGCGACATCGCGCACCGTGTCGAAGGTGGCAGGCGTGCTCGGCAGGTCGGAGAAGCAGACCGAGACGACCACATCCTCGCGGCGCTTCCTGAACTGGCTGGCGTCGGGTTCACGCATGGATCGTCTCCGCTTGGGTGAACGCCGCGACCAGCCGCGCCGCGCAGGCGCGCACGGCGGCAAGGCCCTCAGGGGCGCGCTTCATTTCGATCGAGACCGCCTTGGCGTAACCGGCGGCGTTGAGGGCGCGCAGCACCGGGGCAAGCGCGGCGGGATCAGCCGGGGCGGGGGCGAGGTCGGGCTCGCTGACATGGACATGGCCCAGCCGCGCGGCGAGGCCGGGGACGCGCGCGGGCACGCTGGCGAAATCGGCGTTCATATGCATCGCGCCCAGATCAAGGATCAGGGCGATCCCCGGATGGTCCACGGCGTCGACGAAGGCTTCGGCCTCGTCGAGTGTGGTGAGGAAATTGGTGCCATAGGCGGCTGGATTGGCCTCAATCGTGATGCGGGTTCCGGCGGCGAGGGCAGCTTCGCCCAAGCTGCGGAAGCACGCAGCGGCGTCCTCCAGCGCGTCGGCCAGCGCCATACCCTCCGGCACACGGCGCTGGAGGGGGGAGCCGAACACCAGATTGGGAATCCCGAACCGCTCGGCCAGCGCAATGGCGCGCGCCATCCCGGCCTCGAAGGCGGCGCGGGCCTCGCTCGGGCCGAACAGCGCGGCTCCGGTGACAGCGAACAGCAGCGATTGCATCGACACCAGCGTGAGGCCCGCATCGGCCATCTCGCTGATCGCCGCGCGGGCGCTGGCTGCATCGGGCGCGAAGGGATTGGCGGCGGCGTGGAAGAACAGGCCGGGCGCGATTTCGAGGCCGGTGATCCCCGCCTCGGCAAGGATGGCATAGGCCTCAAGCCGTTCCTCCGGCAGCCACGCGATATTGGACATGGCGAGCCTCATGCCACGGCCCTTTCGCTGGCGAAGAACGCGGCGAGGGCATCGAGCGTTTCGGCGGCGCTGAACTGGTAGGGGCCATCCGCACCCCACAGTCCGGCATGGCGGGTGCGCATATCCTCGTGGTGGAGGCGCGCCGGGCTGTCCGGCATCGCCCGCCCGGTGAGGCGCGCATGGATCGCGGCGGCGGTCAGCGGCTCGGCGGTGAGGTGGAGGTGAGTGAGACCCGCCCCAGCGCGATGCCGATGTCCTGCCACAGTCGGTCGATCGGATAGTATTGGTAGGTCGTATCCGGGTGGTGGAACTGGCTCGCGGCAAAGCCAAGCGCCGTCACCGCATCCTCCAGCGCCGCGCGCCGGGGAGCGGCATTGAGGGCAGGCCGGTCGAGCCTGAGCATTCCCGTCACCGGATCGGGGGTGTAGAGCCCCTTCACCCACGCCGCGAGGCTGGCGGGCAGGGCAGCGACCAGCGCCGTGTGACGCGCCTCGGGCAGCAGCGATGGTACCGGGTTCAGCAGATCGAACAGGAAATTCTTGCGCAAGCCCTGCCCGAACAACGCGGGCAGGCGGATGATGAGGCTGCGGGGGAAGTGGTCTTCGACAAACGCCTCCAGCAAGCGGCGATGGCGGCCATAGGCGAGGGTCTGCTGGAAGGCGGAAGTGCCCTCGTCATCGCCTGCGGCAAAGTCGGCGAGCACGGCGATGGAGGAGATCAGCACGAAGCGTTCGGCGCGCACAGTGGCGAGCTGCGCCATCAGCGCCTCGATCTGCGCCGCGTCGCGCTCCGGCGCGCGGTTGGCTTCGAGCATGGAGCCCGGCGCGGCGGCGCACACCAGCGTGCCGAAGGACTTTCCGGCAATAGTGTCGATATTGGCGCTGTTATAACATTGCGCAAACTGCGCCTGCCGCAGCAGCGCGCCGCCGACAAAGCCGGTATGGCCGATGAGGCCAGTTCCATCCTGAAGGCTTGCAGAATTATCCATCGCGTCTCGGAACCATCACTGCTTTCGCATTCGGGGAAATGTTTCGGTCGATTACACGGAAGCAGAGCGGCTGCGATCCGCTTGAAGGGGTAAGTCTGCTCATAATTCAGATTGATATCCATAAGGTTAACGAAGTCCGGCTGCGATCCGGATGCAGCCGACGTCACGTCCGCGCGGTGCTGTGCTGCACCGTCGCATGGCTGCTCGTTCACCAATGTCCGGGTGGCAGTACCCTTATCAGCTGCCCGTTCGCCGAATTCCGCGCATTACCGGGATGAACCTGGACCGACAGTCACTCAGACATGCACAGCCACTTTATCAGCACCGGCAGGGTGGTGCTCGGTCGATCAAGCCACACCTCGCCAAGCGGCGCCCGCGTGCGGCCAAATACAGGGCGCAGGTCATTTCGCCCTCAGGGCTTTTTGCCACATTGGCGATCGAGAATGCCCAGTATCACGGTTGCTCCGTGTCATAGGCCAGACGGAAACCGACGTTGGACGCGCCAAGCCCGGGGTCTCGGGCCTGGCGCGATTCGGGCCGGTACCGCTGGCAGTAATTGGGGGCACATAGATATGATCCGCCCTTGACCACGCGGTTGAGCTTGCCCGGCCCCGTTCCGTCATGGGCGCTGTTCTGGCTCGGCCCGCGCGGATCGCGCGTCTGGGCGGGATCATGGCCCGGGCTGTATATGTCGGCAGTCATTTCCCAGACATTGCCGACCATGTCGTAAAGGCCGAAGGCATTGGGCCGATAGCAGCCAACCGGCGCCACCCCCTTGAAGCCGTCGGAGGCTTCATTGACCACGGGAAACACGCCTTGCCAGCTGTTCGCTTCGGTACCACCGGGCTGCTCGGTGTACTTGGCCGCACCGGCACTTGCGGCATATTCCCACTCGGCCTCGGTCGGAAGCCGTCCGCCGCGCCAGCGCGCATAGGCAACCATGTCGTCCCATGCGAGATGAACCACAGGCTCGCGCGGCTGGGCGTCCGGCCCGGCCGGGCCATAGGGTTTTTTCCAGTTTGCGCCCGGCACATAGGCCCACCAATCGGAATAGTTGCGGCTCGGTTTGTCGGGCCGCACAAAAACCGCAGAGCCGGATTCCAGCAGGTGGGCAGGTATCTGCTCCTTCGGAACACCGAAAGCGTTCGGATCGACCGGCTTTTCGGCAACTGTCTGATAGCCCGTGTCCGAAACGAAGCGTGCAAACTGTGCGTTGGTAACCTCGTGCGGATCCATCCAGAAGCTCGAAACGGTGGTTTGGCGGACCGGGCCTTCTTCGGCGTAGATCGCGTTCTGTCCCATGGCGAAGGTTCCACCTTCGATCCGCACGGGCGTGTCGCTGAGCAGCTTGCAGTCAGCACGAGAAGGGGGCGATCCCCTGTCACCATCAGTCGAAGATTGATCCTTGCAGGCGGCAACCGACAGGAAGGTCGCTGCCGCCAGGGCTGCACAAACCACAGACTGCGTGACCTTCATTGTTCGGCCGCTTTCCCACTTGTCCGACATTGTCCCTTTAGCCATCTCTGCGCGATTTCGGGAGAGCGGAACGCGAGCCTTCGCCGTACATCTGTTCGAGCTGCTGGGGATCGGACGAGACCGCCGGGAGTAGTGCTCTAAAGCCCGCGCCAGATCCTTGCGGGCGCATTATCCTTTGCGCCCCAGCGCGACGGAGTGCAGCGGGCGGGGCGGAAGGTCTTGGAATAGCACAGCCGCACCTCCTCCAGCCAGCCGCGGGCATTGAGCTTCACCCCGATCGCCTCCTCGCGCCAGCCCGGATTGGCATCGGCAAAGGCCGCGCGGATGCGGCCTGCGGTGAGGTTGTCCTCACGGCTGATGCGGTCGTAATCGGGGATGCGCAGCCCTTCCCAGAGGATGCGCGTGACCTTGAGATAGGTGGCGGGGCGCCGGGCCATGCAGCTGCCGTGCTTGGCCCATTGGCGCGCCACCAGCCGCTCGGAGGGCATCATGCACAGGCTGGCGCGCACCTCGGCGGGGGTCAGCGCGGCGCTGGTGTTGCACCATTGCGGCCAGCCTTGCCCGCTTTCCGGCCAGAGCCCGTGAACGACAAGCCCGAAGCTGCCCTGCTGTCCTGAACACTGGAAAGCATGGGCGCGCTCATCAGCGCGGGGCTTGCAGAACTCGGGCGACCAACTGAGCGCCATGGTGTAGCCTGTCACCGGCAATTCGCGGCGTGGGCCATCAGGCGTGATCGCCGGAACGCGCGCGACCTGCGGGGCGCGGCATTGGTAGGCCTGCGCCACAACGGGAGAGGGCAGGGACGCCAGCATCGCCAGCACCCCCGCCCACGCCGCTTTGGCTGTGTACCGTGTGATCGTAGGGCTTAGTCGAATGTCGAGGGATCCATGCCGCGCGGCCCGTGTTCGAACCAGGCCTTGGCGTCAGGACGGAACAGGAACCACAGCGATGCAATCTGCATCCCGGTGATAACGAGCGTGATGATCGACTGCATCAGCGGCGCTCCGACCAGAGCGAGCGGGATGCCGACAAGGCCGATGACGGTCAGAACCACCATGATCCACTTTGCGACGGTGCTGGCCCGGCGCGAGATGAAATACCACAGCAGCAGCGAAATGGCGAAGCCGAAGGCGCTGGCACCGATCAGGAACCCGGGGGTTGCCATGCCGAGTTCAGCCACTGCCGGATCGGCTTCAAGCTCAGCCATGGTGGAGTTGTAATTCAGAATCGTATTGCCGATGCCCAGCGCAATCGAGCCAAGAAACAGCTGGTCAAATCGAATGATGGAAGCCGGTCGCATGAAGATCCCCTTTTAGCTGCGATGGCGCGCAAGCTAACACACCGGAAACCCAAGTCTATTCGAAAATGGCAGGGCCATCTTCCTCGGCGCCGGGCTCGCGTGTGAACCAGCGGGCAGCTTGCGGCGTGAGCAGGCTGGCCATTGCGACGGCTACCAGCAGCGCGCCGGTGAGCGCGGCAGGATCGAGAAAGGCAAGCCGCAGGGTGCCAAAGCCCAGCACCAGCCACCGCGCGAAGGGCGCTGCAAAAAGGTAGATCCACACCAGCGGGATCAGCGCGATGGTGAACTCGGCCGACAACGCAACGATGGTCCAGTCACGGTCCCACGCGAACCACGGCACGTGCAACGCATAGACCAGCTCGGCCAGCGGCAGATCGGTCAGGCCGCGCACCAGCCGCAGCAGCGCCGCAGCGAAAAAGGCAGCAGCAAACACGCGGATCGTCAGCGGGCGCGGCCCCGTGATGATCTTCATAGCGGGGTGAAGTCGAGGCCGATATCAGCGGCAGGGGCGCTTTGCGTCAGCCTTCCGACCGAGATGTAGTCCACCCCGCTCGCGGCCTTGGCGGCAATGGTCTGGAGGTTCACGCCGCCGCTCGCCTCGGTCGGGACGCGGCCTGCGACTATTTCCACCGCCTCGGCCAGCGTGGCAGGGTCCATGTTGTCGAGCAGCAGATGGCTTGCCCCTGCCTCAAGCGCCGGCTCGATCTGGTCGAGCCGGTCGACCTCGCAGATGATTTTCTCCACCCCCGCCGCGCGCGCCCGGCGCACCGCTTCCCCGACGCTGCCAGCGACCGCGACATGGTTGTCCTTGATCATTGCCGCATCCCACAGCCCCATCCGGTGGTTCTGCGCGCCGCCCTGCCGGGTGGCGTATTTTTCGAGGAACCTGAGCCCGGGAATGGTCTTGCGGGTATCAAGCAGGGTGCAGGCCGGATTGCCTCCCGGCCCCCGCATCGCGGTGACGTATTCCTGCGTCAGCGTGGCAATGCCGGACAGGTGCTGGACGATATTGAGCGCAGAGCGTTCGGCGGTCAGCAGCGCGCGGGCCTTGCCTGCGATGCGCATCAGATCGGTGCCGGCTGCCACCTTGTCGCCGTCATGCACGAGGGCCTCGATGGTGCAATCGGGATCGAGATGGCGGAAGAACGCCTCAGCCAGCGGCAGGCCGGCAACGACGATCGCATCGCGGCTGTCCATGACGCCGGAAAAGCGCGCCCCGGTGGGGATCACGCTCTCGCTTGTCACATCCCGCCCGCCGCCGGGGAGGTCTTCGCCCAAGTCCTCGGCGAGCGTGGCGCGGATGAATGTGGCGAGGTCGAAGCCGGGGAGGGTGAAGGCAGTCATTGCAGCACCCTAGCCGTTCGCCTCGAGCGAAGTCGAGAGGCAGCGCGACGGTGTCTCGACTTCGCTCGACACGAACGGGGATGGGAACTTCGGAGCCGCAGGCTCCGCAAGCACGACCGTGCGCCCGCAGCGGGCGCGGCTTTGCCGCGCGTCTAGCGAGGACGGGCGCGCGGCGGCGCCCCCGCAAACATCAGTGCACGAACCGCGCCACCACATCCCTGTAACTGCGGCTCACCTTCACCTCGGCCCCGCTTTCCAGCACCAGGAAGCATTCGCCGTTGGTGTGGGGCTTTACCTGTCGCACAAGGTCGAGGTTGACGATGGTCGAGCGGTGGACGCGCTGGAACTTCCTCGGATCCAAGCGGCGCTCGAGGTCCTTCATCGTCTCGCGCAGCACCAGCGAATTGTCGCCGGTGGAGATGATCATGTAGTCGCCTGCCGCCTCGATATGCTCGATCGTGTCGACCTCGACGCGGAAGATCTGGCCGCGGTCCTTGACGTTGATGAGCTTTTCGAACCGGTCGGCGCTTTCGCTGGCGGGCGCGGTCGTCTCGACGAAATCGGCGGCACGTTCGGGGGCGATTTCGGCGAGGACATCGAGCAATTGCCCGGCATCCTCGGCCGATTTCTTCTCGGCAAGGCGCTGGCGCACGCGTTCGATGGTATCGGCGAGCTTCTGTTCGTCGACCGGCTTCATCAGGTAATTGACGGCATTGGCCTCAAAGGCACGGATCGCGTGTTCTTCGTAAGCCGTGACGAAGACGAACAGCGGCGGTTCGATCTCCATCACGCCCTTGACGACGCTGAAGCCGTCAAAGCCGGGCATCTGGATGTCAAGAAAGACCAGATCGGGCTTTTCGGTCTTGATCTTGCGGATCGCCTCACGGCCGTTGGCGCAGGTGTCGATGATCTCGACATCCTCGAACGGCTGGAGCCGCAGTTGCAGGCCCTGAATGGCGAGCTTCTCGTCGTCGACAAGGATGGTTCTGATGGTCATGCGGGAGTTCCGATGGTTCGTGGGGGGGGATTGACGGGAACGACTTTGCCTGCCTGCTGTGCGGCAGGCGGTGCTGCCGCAGGTTCAGGCTCGACCGAGTCTCCCCGAGTGAAGGGAATTTCGATCAGCACGGTGAAGCCGCCCCCAGCTTCCGAACGGGTTTCGAACAGGTGATTGCCGCCATAGGCCTGCGCCAGACGATTGCGGATATTGGCGAGGCCGACACCGGTCGAGACCGGGCGCCCCGGCACCGGAGGATCGCGGGGATCGGCGGGAAAGCGCGGCCCGTCGTCCAGACCTGGCCCGGTATCCTCGACCGTGATCCGCAACCGATCGCCGATCACCCGCGCGGTAAGCGCGATGCGTGCGCCTTCCTCTTGCGGGCTGACGGCATACTTGATCGCGTTTTCGACCAGCGGTTGCAGCAGCATCGCGGGCAGTTGCGCCTCCAGCGCGGCATCCTCGATTTCGAAATGGGTGCGCAGCCGCTCTTCAAAGCGCATCCGTTCAATGTCGAGATAGAGCTGCAAGGTCTCGATCTCCTGCGCCAGACTGACCTGGCTGCCCGGCTCGGCGATCAGCGTGTGGCGCAGAAAGCCGGAAAGGCGGGTGAGCATCGCATTGGCAGGCTCGGTCTGCTTGAGCAGTACCAGCGTCGAGATCGAATTGAGCGTGTTGAACAGGAAGTGCGGGTTGAGCTGGTAGCGCAGCATGGCGAGCTGCGCCGCCGTCGCCTGCGCTTCGAGCCGTTCCAGACGGTCAGCCTGCTCTTCCACGGTCAGAAAGAAATTGATTGCGTAATACAAGGCGCTCCACCCCACCAGCAGGGCGAGCGGAATGAAAGACAGGCTGATGACGCGCTGCGCGAAGGTCGTCTCCCGGCTGGCGCCGTAATAGATCCCCTGCACCCATGCATCGATCGAGGTGTTGAGGATCACTGCGCCTGCCAGCACCAGCGCAGTCACGCCCCAGGTGATCAACGGACGCTGCTGGATCAGCACGCGGTAAATCACCGACAGCAGCAGCGTGATCGAAAAGCCCGTGATGGTCGAAATCAGGATCAGCGCCAGCAGCGCGAAAGGCTGGCCATTGGCGAAAGCGATCACAGCGCGCAGCAGGAAGGCCGCGCCCCAGCCAGCCAGCTGGAGGTTCCAGAACGCCCGGTTCTTGCTCGCGAAAAACGGCGCAGCCTGGATCTGGAGCACTGACATAGGTGGCAGGGTCTAACGCATTTCGTCGCAAACCGCACCGCAAATCGGGTGCGTCGCCGCTGCGCGGCCACGGTTTGGCGCAGGCTTCATCGCTTTGCCGCCTGTGCAAGTCCGGCTTCGGGATTGATCTCGCGGCGGAAGTGTGTGGCCCAGTCGGCGCGGCCTTCGGCCTTCATCAGAGCCTTTACCAGCGGCACCTCGGCGGCCATGCGTTTCGCGCGTTCGTCCCATCCATCATAGCGCCGGCGCAGGCGGACACCCGAATCATGCTCCGCCCCCCAACGCTTCATGAAGGCCGGCCCTGCTGCCGGATCATAACCGGCATTCGCGAGCAGCCATGGCACCAGCCGATCCGCCTCGCGTTCGATCCGGCGCACATTCTTCGGCTTGCGTCCGACGCGGTCGAGCCAGGCATCATGGCCCAGCACATTGTGGGCCAGTTCATGTGCGACCAGTGCGGCGAAAATCTCTTCTTCGGGATAGGCGAAGGCGGGAAATTCGATCCCGATCACCACGCGGCTGCCATCTGCGACAGCCCTTCGGCCTTCGCCCATCAGTTCAAAGCGGGTCGCACAGACCTCGACCGGCTGGACGCGGGCCTCCCCCCCGTCGGCAAAGCCGATCGCTATGCCGCCATGCTCGGTCAGCATTGCTTCGACATGGTCGTGCGCCCAAACCAGCCGCTGCCAGTCCATTGCCGTGCCGGCGGGCCAGCCATTGGGATCGAAACGTTCGAGCCGCACGATCTCGCGGTTGCGCGTGAAGTTGCCTGTGGCCGCAGCAGGCGATCCCCGCGCGGCGGTCTGCACCGCGAAATCCCGTGTCAGGCCCAGTGCGGCGCGGGCGACATTGGGCGCGCCGTAACTTGCCATGTCCTGCAATTGCAGTCCGATGGATGCCACCACCTCGGGGCAGAAGGCGGCATTGGCGGCAGCGAGCGTCCAGCCCACATCCTGCAACCGCTGATCGGCGTCCTGATAGCGGGCAATCGCCGCGCGTTCGGCAGTATAGTCGATTGACTGCGCGGGCGGCTCGGCCTGACCGGCAGCCAGAAGCCCCGGCAGAAGCCCCGCCAGCACCAAGGCACGCATCACCCGGCCGTATCCTCCGCCAGCGCGGCCTTCAGTCGTTCATAGCCCACCGCGCCGCCAATCGGCGTGCCTCCCGCGATCCATGCCGGCGTTCCTGAAAAGCCGAGAGACCGGGCGAAATCGAGATTGCGGGCGATCTCTGCCGACACGGCATCAGAGGCCGCATCGCGCGCCGCGCGTTCCATGTCGAGCCCAGCCGCCCTCGCTGCAGCGGCGACATCGCCGGTCTTGAACATGGCGTTGTGGAATTCGGTGTACTTCCCCTGCAACCCCGCCGCCAGCGCCATGCGCGAGGCCGTGTCGCTGCCTTCGAAAATCGGCCATTCGCGGATCACCACCTTCAGATCAGGGTCTTCGGCGACAAGCCGGTTCACGTCCTTGAGGCTCGATTCGCAATAGGGGCAGTTGTAATCGGTGAACTCCACCAGCACCCGCTTGCCCTGGGGATTGCCAAGCACCACGCCGGGGAAGGGGTCGAGCACGGCATCGCCCAGATCCGCGAGCCGCTTGGCCGATTCCTGCGCTTCGTAGGCCTCGGCCATTTGCGGCAGAAGATCGGGATTGCCCATCAGGAAGCTGCGGGTGCGGTTGTCGGCAAGGCCGGAGTAAGACCAGATCGCCGCACCGAGAAAGCCGAACACCAGCGCGGTAAGCGCGGTCAGCAGCGAATGACGCAGGGTCGATGGGGCATTTTCGGGCGATGTGGACATGGGTTTCCCGTCAGCTGGAGATCAAACCGCGCCAGCCTAGCGCCGGTTGCGCACCCGTTCCAGTTCGGCGCGTGCTTCAAGCGCGACATCTTGTGCGCGAATCCAGTCTGCCGAGCCATAGGGCAGGCTTGCTTCGGCGGCCTGAGCATTCTGCAGGGCTTCGGGATAGCGGCGGTTCATCACCTGCTGTTCGGCACTGGCAAGGCGGGCGCGCGGGATATCGCCGCGCGCAGCGTAGACCACGCCGAGCTGATACCACGCAAAGGGATTGTAGCGATCACGCTGCACTGCGGCGCGCAGCACCTGCTCGGCTTCGGCATAGTTGCGTTCATTCTCGGTCGCGATCAATGCATGACCCAGCATCCCGGCGATCAGCGGGTGGGCGCGGGTGAGTTCGGTCGCGCGGCGCAGCGGCACCAGCGCATCGTGCGGACGCCCGGATTCGAGCAGCACCTGCCCCTTGAGTTCAAGGAACCACGGGTTGTCCGGCTCCAGCGCGATCAGCGCATCGGCTTCGGCCAGCGCCAGATCGACCCGCGCATCCTTGTGATAGGCATATGCGCGGGCGTAGCGCGCCGGGATGCTGGTGTCGCTCTGCGGGAAAAAGGTCAGCACCCGGCGCGGTTCGGCGAGGTAGCCATAGAGCTTGGCCCGTACTCGCAGGAACCGCTCCTGCAGTTCGGGATCGGGCTCTGTGTCCCACGCCGGATCAGCTTCGAGCAGCCCGCGCAGGATCTGGATACGGTCGCCCGATAGCGGGTGGGTGCGCGCATAGGCCGCTTCATCCGCCTGACTGAAACCGCGCCGGATTTCGTTTCCGCGCAGCCGTTCGAAGAACTTGATCATGCCCTTGCCGGTGATCCCGGCGCCGGAAAGATAGCGTGCGCCGGCCAGATCCGTGGCTGCTTCCTGATCGCGGTTGAAGCTGAGGAAGCTGCTCATCGCAGCCTGCTGGCCCGCCATCAGCGCTGCCATCCCGGCATCGCCCGCGCCTGCCAGCACTGCCCCGACACCGATCAGCAGCGACAGGATCGAGATGCCGTTGGCCGCCTTGGTTCGTTCGTTGAAACGCACCACGTGACCGGCGGTGATGTGGCCGAGTTCGTGGGCGAGCACGCCCTGCACCTCGTTGGCGGTCCCGGCTTCGTTGATCAGGCCCGAATGAACATAGATCGCCTGCCCGCCTGCGACGAAGGCGTTGATCGAGCTGTCGTTGATCAGCACCAGTTCGACATTGCCGGGTTCAAGTTCGCTCGCCTCGATCAAGGGGGCGGCGAGGTCGAGCAGCAATTGTTCGGTTTCGGCATCGCGCAGGATCGATTGCGCCGCGACCGGCTGGACGACCAGCGCCGCGCAGGTGAACACCGCGAGCAGGCGGGCGAGAAGGTTCGGGCGACCGCGCATCGCGACAACCCTACCGGACTTGCGCCTTAACGCAAACTGAAGCGGGATGAGAAACTGTGCCTCCCTGTCCGGCCGGGACGGGGAAGGGGCTTGGTTTTACCCAACGATCTTGCGGGCGGCGCGTTCAATCTGGGCGATGTCTTCGGGCATTTCGGCGAGGATTTCCGCACAGCCGACCTCATCGCGGCGGATCAGCACCAGCGCAAATTCTGGCCCTGCGCCGTCGAGCGCCTCCAGCGAGATCGCCTCCAGCGCACGCAGCTGCTGGGCCAGCGCCTCGCGCACGGCATCGGGATCTTCGATCGGCTTGCCCTGTTCCTCGCGGCGCAGGCGGCGTTCGGCCTTGACCACGGCCTTCACACCGCCCTCGGTCTCTTCGAGGAAACCGGCAAGGCTCCCGCGCCCGAGGTTGAGGCGATGCGCGTGGCTCAGCACGGCAGCATATTCAGTCAGCCGGGTCTTGTCGTAATCATGCCCGAACACGAGCTTGACCACCGGGGTCATCGGCGCGCGTTCCTGCACCGTCAGGCCACTTTCGGCGATCAGTTCGGCATAGTCTTCCGGCGCTTCCTGCGCGGCGAGCGAGAAATCGTAGGCGCGGCTGACGGCAGCATAGAGCGCCGAGCGGCTGCGGTCTTCGCTGTTGTCGGCATTGCGCGCCAGTTCGCGGGCCGAAGCAAGGCAGTCATAAAGCCCGGCATCATCGGGCAGATCATCGAAGGCCGGTGCGAAATCATCCTGGTCGTCCAGTGGCTCCGGCGCGAAGACGGTCTCCGGTTCGTCAGCCGGAGCGGATGCCAAAACCGGAGCCGGAACCTGAGCGGGTTCTTCCGCGGTTTCCTCGTCGAACATGGCGGCATCGAAGCCCGCCAGATCGATTGCCTTCTTGGTGGGGGCCTCGATGTAATCGGCGAGCGAGGCGAAGCTGTAGCTGGCGCTTTCGGCCTCGCCTTCGTCCTCGTCATATTCCTCGTCGTCATCAGGCAGAGCGTACTGGCTGAAATCGGGCAGATCTGAATCGCCGAACTGATCGTCGGCAAAATCTTCAGCGAAATCGTTGAAATCGGGAGCCGCTTCCTGCGGCGCGGTTTCGCGCGCGGGCGAATCCGCCCAATCGGTCACTGGCTCGGCCGGGCGGAGCGCAGGCTCCTCGTCAAGCTCCAGATCGCTGCCGAGTTCGAGCGCCTGGTCAATTTCGAGCAGCAGCTCGTCGGCGGTCAGCTGGTCGGCCATTTCCTTCCAGTTGATCACGCCATAGATGAAATCGATGGTGTCATCATCGCTCGAATAGGGCAGCAGGATCCCGCGGTAGAGGATCGATACGCCTGCGTGATTGACGAATTCGGCCTCGAACCCGATCGGCGCCTGATTGGCGAGGATCTGCATGTAGTGATCGGTGATGCGGCTGAGCAGCGAGCGCGGCGGCACGTCGGACAGGCGGGCGATCGGCCCGGTCGATCCGCACTCATGGGCCAGTTTCTCGCCAAGAAAGCGCACACCGGGGTTTTCGATCCCCTCGCTGAAATCGAGCAGCACCGAATGGGGGCCGAAATCGGTCAGGCTGGCCGGATCGAGATCGGCAATGTCGGGGAACATCCGTTCGCCCAAAAGGCCCGCCCAGTGATTATAGGCGCGCACCTGCATGCGGCGTTCGTCTTGGCCAATGGCGTGCGGTGGCAGCTCGCGCGGGGCGGCCAGCTCGGTGCTTTCCTCTTCGGATGCCTCCCAGCCCCGATCCGCCGTCGCATCGGGATCGAAGGTGCCGCGCAGAGTGTCCATGGCTGTAATCCGCCCCTTGGTGAACGTGTTTCGAGACGTTCTGGCGGCTTGTGGTAAACATCACGTTAAACGGGAACGGGATTGTTGGGGTGGAGGCAGTCAGGTTTGCCTGCTCGTCTGCCCAATCGGCACGCTACAGGAAGTAGCGCATCTTGATGGTCATGCGACTGGTGCCTTCGCCCTGCTTGAACACCGCGTCCCTGAACTTGGGCGGGGCCATCTTGACCGGCGCATCGCGCGAAAAGCCATAACCTTCCTTGGGCATCATCCCCATCGCGCGATCGGCCTTGCCGTTGTCGTTCTCGTCATGCAGCAAGGCGATGGCATAGTCCCCCGGCTTGACCCCGGTGAAGCGGATTTCGATCGTGTCGGCCGCAGGAACCACGGTGCGATGTGCGCCGGGATCCTTGATGCATTTGGGAAAGATGTCCGCGCGCGTGGTCATGCACGCGCGCACTACGCCCTTGCTCGACCTGAGATCGGTGACCGTGATGACGACCTCCCCCGCCATTGCCGGTGCCGTCGGCAAAGCTGCCGCAAGACCCAGCGCCAGCGTAGTTCGCCGTACCATCACGAGGCCACGGCCTCTTGCGCATGTCCTGCTTCGGCCACGATCCGCCGCGACAGGCCCCTGTCGGTGCCGCACAATCGATCCCATACCCGGAAATAAAGCCCGAAATTGCATCTGTATTCCTCGTGATGGCGCTCGTGATGGCTGGCGGTTATCAGCCACTGTCCCAACGGCGAATGAACAAGCCAGCGCGGGAACAGCTCCCAGCCCATGTGATTGGTGACACCCATCACTGTGGCGATGGTCAGCACCACCCCGAGCATGGCGAGGTGGATCGGTACGAAGAACACCAGCACCGGAACCACCACTGCCCCGGTGATCGCCTCAATCGGATGAAAGCTCATTGCCGTCCACGCAGTCGGCGGGCGGCTGTCATGGTGGACGGCATGGGCAAGCCGGAACCACCTGGGCCGGTGCATCCAGCGGTGGCTCCAGTAGAAACAGGTGTCCTGCACGGCGAGATAGATCAGCACGCTCAAAGGGTGATACCACAGCGGCAGCGCGGCCCAGTCGGCGGTCATCTCAGTCCAGCCATGATGGTTCCAGCCCCACAGCACGATCCCGGCGGGTGCGCCGTAAATGCCCGCCGAAAGCAGCGACCAGCGCATCTCGCGCCTGATCTGCGCGCGCTTGCCAGCATAAAGTCCGGGCCGCATCTTTTCCGTGAGCCAGGCGAACAATCCGCTGGTCAGCACGTACCGCAGCGCGACAATGACGGTAACGACAAGACTGACAATCAGCAGCGCAAGCGGAACGGGGGTTTCGGCGGGGAGCATTACGGGCTCGCTATGCCGCAATTTCCGCCCACGCGACAGGGATAACTGGGCCTTGGGTCAGTCGATCGCTGTGCAAAGTGGATCGATCAGCGCCATGTGCCGCCGCATCGCCATCCGGGCTAATCCTTCCACCTGCGTCTTGCGCCGCGCCGGGGCGAGCGGATCAAGCGCGGCCGGACGCAGGATTTCCGCATCATAGCCATCAGCCACGATCACTCCGCAGGTCTCCGGCCGATAGGCCTCACTCTCGAGCGGTACACGATCGAAGCCCGGTGGCACGCCCCAGTAGAACCGGTCGCAGAAATCGAGGTAATCGGGCCACTTGGCATCGCTCATCAGATCGGCGCGGGTGACCTTGATTTCGACGATGACCACCAACCCCTTGGCATCGATCCCCATCAAGTCGGCGCGGCGGCCGTTCTTCAGCGGCACTTCGGCAAGGCACCAGACGTCGTTGCGGGCGAACAGCCGCCCTATGCCGCGTGCGACATCAGCGGCGCCAAGAGCCGGGGCGAGGGCCGAATCAGTAGGAAGAATGAAGCCGCCAGACATGATTCAGCGTTGGAACGAAAGTGGAACGCAGTCAAGCTTTCGGTCAGGCCGGGTTTCCGCCTTCCAGCACCGCGATCATTGCCGCGCGGGCCGCATGAAACTCGCGCCACAGCACCAGCGCGGGCGGTGCCGTGTCCTGTCCCCGACGTGCCAGAGTGCCGAGTGCGGCCAGCCCGGTATCGAGCATCGCGGCGCAATCAGCGACGTTCTGAGCCACAAGCTTGCGCTGCCATGGCGAGGCGCGGGCGATTACCGCGCCGAGTTCGCCGCTGATCTCACCCGGCTCGGACGCAATCCGGGCGAGCATTGCCAGTGCGGCTGCCTGCCCGTGCAGCGCCACCAGCGCATCGGCCAGCGTGTCGCCAGAACCATCGCCATCGACCGCCTGGCGGGGCGCGTTGGCAGGGGGAATCGTTTCGGGCGGGAGCGTGGCCATGCCCCGGAGCCTAGGCGGGCGTCCTTGCCGATTGGTTAAGCCTGTCCCTGTCGGCCACGCGGCACCATGAATGGCGTGGAACAATTGTCTGGCGCCGGCTTGAACCTCTTGCTAAGCGCCGCCCCGCGCGCGACAATCGCATGCACAATTGGCCATGCACCCGTAGCTCAGCTGGATAGAGCGCTGCCCTCCGAAGGCAGAGGTCACAGGTTCGAATCCTGTCGGGTGCGCCAGATTCTTCAAGCAAGTTCAGAGAGTTGGATATTCAGTCCGACTCGGGAAAGTCGGCTCGGTGCACAGTATGTGCACATAACGCGGATTTCCGACCCTCCAGACCGATGGCGCAAACGAAAAACCGCCGGAAGGGCTGGCACCCTTCACAGCGGTCATATCGATAGCGTCACGGCTATTTCTCCCATTTACGCGACCAGCGAATCGGGCGCAAGGGCAATCCTTGCGGGAGGTGCTTCATGAGCATCTCTTTGGCACACAACGGGCTTCCACCCGGCGTCACCCACTTCAGCCTGACTGATCTGATCGAGAAGATCGCACCAGGGTCTCGCCGCGAGGAGCGACTGTCGGCGACCGCGGTGCGCGTCCTGAAGCACTACTTGCTCGGCTGCCGGTCGTCCGACTTTGAGCCTGGCAAGATTTGCGGCGTGTGGGAGCAACCACAAACCACGGCTCAGACTCTGCGCATCTCTACGAGGGTCCTGCACAACGCCGAAGCCGAGCTTGAGCGCGGCGGGTTCATCGAGAGGACCCACGTTCCCCATGCGCGCCGCAGCGGTCAGCGGCGTGATGGCGTGATCGTCACCCTTGCGGGGATCAGCCTCCGACCGCTCATCGATGGCTATGGCAGGTGGAAGGCTCGGCTTGAGGCCATGGAGCTACATGAGCGTGCGGTGGCTTCACTGCGGCATGAGGTGATCATGCTCGGTCGCCAAATCAGGACAAGCGAGGCGGTGGAGGCTGTCGAGCAAGCAGATCGCATTCTGCCACGGGGCCGGGTGTCACGCATCGAGTCCATCGAGAGGCTGGAGACCCTGAAGGCGTCACTAGAAGCTCTTCTGGTGCAGCTGGATCTTCCGTCTGGTGACACGAAATCTTCCGTCCGGACGGAAGAAATCTTCGCACCCAATATACCTATCCAAGACTCATCGAAAAACTGTACCCGCGCGCCCGCCGTGCAACTCGACGCGGATCGGTCGGCCGCCATCACTCCAGCCACGGCGGCGAATCTGGCGAGTGAGGATTATCGGGCTCTGCTGCCATCCGTGCGGCCACCGGGCTGGCCAGATATCGTCGACGCCTCGGCCATCGCGTGCCGCTGGCATGGCATCTCCCAACCCGCCTGGGCTGCAGCCTGCGACAGGATGGGCCGTGAGCGAGCGGCGCTGTCGGTGCTCGTCATCGACCGGAACGCGCGGCTTCCGGCAGAGCATCGATACCGCGCCCGATCAGGTCGGAGGTGTCTGGCCGGGCTGGCGCGCAACGCCTCAAGCCTCGGCCCCATGATCGAGGCTGCAAAGGGCTTTGCGGGGAGGAGCGTGCCTGACCGTCCGTTCGAAGCCGCACCGTCTTGCGAGGACGGCGGGAAGAGCTTTGCCAGCGCCTGTCAGGCGGTTCTCAGAAGGTTCGGTCCAGAGGAGCGCGTATAATGCCGGAGGCCTCCAATTCACTCTGGGATACGCTCCAGCAGGGCAATCGCTGGTGGCCGAGCTATCAGAACAACCGAGACGATCCACTGAGCTGGCGGCACGCTGCAGCGATCATGCTTCGAACCGTTGACCACGAGCCGGTCTTTGCAGCCCTGCCCGCCCTGTTTTGGGAGCTTGATGATCTCACCGGGGAACAGGTTTGCCATCGCCTATCGGGTCCGATTTCTCCCATCGATCATAGCATTTGGATTGAGGTCTGGCTGGAGCATTTCACCAGCTGGAACGATCCCGTGAAGCAGCTGATCGAGCAACACTGCATTGCGCCGGACGCGCGGCAGTTTGCGGATCTGCTGACACGGTTGGATGGCATCGCTTTTGCCGACTTCGTCCTCGCAGCTTACGAGCAAACGATCTTCATGTCGTCGACGGACAATTTTGCGGCCGGAGCCGACCCGTTGCCACTGCTATCTGCAGACCTCACCGCGCGGCCCTTCCTGCGGCTTTCCCGGAACTATTTTCTGCGTTTCTGGAGCGAGCTTGGAGAGACGGCAACGCTGCCCGACGACGCGTTCGACGGGATCGATTTCAATCGCTGTGGCGGACCCGCCCTGATGCTGGAACACGGGCGATGAATGGCCCGCTTCAAGCAGCTTTGCGACTTTCAGGTCGCTTGGCTTCGTTCGGAAAGCCGGGACCGAAAATCGAAGCCCAAACGCAACACCTCAAGGGTCGACGGGCGGCATATAGAAATACACACTCCACGCTACACACGAGCGGTTTGGGTGCTCTGCCAAACTGGCGGATTTCTGCGGTTCTAGGTTCTAGACAGGATCATAATCGCGCCGGCAAAGCTGTTCCAGCAGCGCAATCGGTCTATAGCCAGTCTATAGAAGCGCCATATATCAACAGGTTGACTTGTAGACCGTGGCTTCGTTCCCCCATCATTGCAGGAGGGTGCGATGGCGAAGGTTGAACAGCTCAACACCAGCGTTTCAGCTGCAATCTACACACGGTTCAGCACCATCGCGGCCGAGCGGAGTCTGTCGAACGCTGCCCTCCTCAGGGATCTGGTGGAGGAACTGCTCGAGGCCACAGACGCGGGTCGTGCCTTGTTCCAGAAGGAGGCTGCGCCTCGGCTTGATGCGACTGTCAGTGCCTTGGTGCACCAGCTGCGTGACCTCGTGGTCGAGCTCGGCCGGGCGCAGAACGAAAATGCCCGGCTTTTCGCGAAGCTCGTTGCAGACTGGAATGGCGGGGAAGCAGCGAGCCAACGGGCGCATGAAAGCATCGCCAATAAGATCCGGCAGCGCAACTCGGAAGCCTACTCGGCCTTCTACCAGCAGGTCGAGAAGCTTCTGGCTGGCTTCGAGGCGCTTGAGCCGAGGCTGGTCGAGGTCCTGGAACCGCACCTCACGCGAATATCCAAGCAGCTGGCAGAGTCGATCAGGCTCGCTGGCGAGCCGCGCAAAATCACGGCCCTTTACCTCAGCAACGATCGCGCCCTTTCGCTCAAATTCCTGTCAGCCTGCGCGGTGCTGACGATCTTCGTCGGGGCGCTGATCGCAACAATTTTGCCGACCCGGTTCGATGGTTGGTCGGTGTGGCAGGCGGCCAAATTGATCGACAGCGATGCGCAGATGTGCCGGCTCATCGAACGCGAATACGGGACGGCGGATTGCCGCGTGCCGGAGCGCGAACGCGACCTTGGGCTTGCGATCATTGCGCGGGAGAACCGCAGATGATGACGCTCGCACCATCGCCGGCGGCGGAGTACTATACCGCCAACTATTACACCGCCGATCATGCGGTCGATACGAGCGCATGGTTTGGCCGGGCAGCCGAAGCGCTCGGACTGGCGGGAAAGGTCGACCAGCAGGTCTTCTCCGATGTGCTCGACGGTAAACTGCCTGATGGTTCGGTGATCGCAGCGAAAGACGGCGTCCACAGGCCGGGCGTCGATCTGACCTTCTCCGCCTCGAAATCGATTTCCTTGCTGGCGATGTTGGGCGGCGACAAACGCCTGATCGAGGCGCTAAAAGAATCTGTCGCAGCCACGCTGAGCTGGGCCGAAAATAACGTCATCGAAGCGCGTGTGTGGGACGCGGAACTGGGGCGTCAGATCCCTGAGAAAACCAAAAATTTGCTGGCTGCCACCTTCCTCCATGATGTGAATCGCAATGGCGAGCCGCAATTGCACATTCATGCCGTCACCGCCAATGCGACCCTGGCCAGCGACGGCAAGTGGCACGCGGTTCGCAACGACCAGCTCTACCGCTCGCAGCGTTTGCTCAGCGCCATTCACAATGCCGATCTTCGCGACCGGGTCGAGGCGCTGGGCTATGAAACTGTTCCAGCCAAACGCGATATCGACGGCGCATTCGAGATCAAAGGCGTGAGCCGGGAAGCTGTCGATGCCTTTTCGTCCCGCCGTGCCGAGATCCTCGCCGCACTCGCCAAAGAAGACCGCGGGAGTGCGCGCGAGCGTGAGCTGGCGGCTCTGTCGACGCGGCGCGGCAAGGAACCGGAGCCCGATGCCGCGCGGCAGGGTGCGGCGTGGAACGAAACGGCCCGCGCCATCGGCTTCGACCCTTCGCCGCTGGTCGAAAGTGCCATGGCCCGCGCGGCAGGTGAGCAGACTGTCTGGTCGCGGGTGATGGAAGGCGTGCGCGGCATCGGCGCGCGCGGCATGGCGATCGCCAGCGCTATGGGTCTGACCCCCAAGGATAGGGACCCGCTGGTTCCGGAACGGCTCGGGCGGCTTGAACCCAAAGCCTTCGCCGCGGCGCAGGCGGTCGCCTCTGCCGCGCGCGAGCTTGGCGAGCGGGAGGAAGCGTTTTCCCGCAACGACCTTATCCGCACCGCGCTCCAGCATCAGGGGCCGATTACGGTCGCCAGCGTCGAGGCACGGATCGACCAGTTGCATCAGCGAGGTCTCCTGATCGGTAGCGGCGCGGCAGACAAAAACCGGATGGTTACAACCGCGCAGGCGCTGGCCCTGGAGGAGAAAGTCATCGCGCTGGCAATGGCGGGAAAGGACAGCGTTCAGCCCATCGCGGACAAGGACAGCATCATCGCCCGGCTTCAGGAACAGGCGCGGGCCATCGGGCTTCGCCGCCTGAACACCGGGCAGGAGCAGGCTGGCGTCGCGATCCTCACCTCGAAAGACCGCGTGCATCTGGTTCAGGGCGGCGCGGGTGTGGGGAAGTCGGCGGCGCTGGCTCCGGTCGCAGCCATTGCGCGGGAGGAGGGGCGGCAGGTGGTGGCACTGTCTCACGTGGGGCGGATCGCGCGGGAGTTCGGGGAGAAGACGGCCAGTACGGCATCGACCGTCGATGGGTTCCTGGCTCGGTATGCCCGTGTGATCGATGGTAGTGCCAGCGCGGATAAGGTGGCAGCGGCACGGGCGGAGCTGTCCGGCGCGCTAGTGATGGTGGACGAGGCGAGCCAGATCGGCACTGACCGGCTCGCGCGTCTGATCACCCTCGCCAACCAGATGGACGTGGGCAAGCTGGTGCTCGCCGGTGACATCAAGCAGCTGCCCGCCATCGAAGCCGGAAAACCATTCGCCCAATTGCAGCAGCAGGATCTGGGTAAAAGCGAGATCACCGAGAACCTGCGCGCGCAGACCCCGCAGATGGTCGCGATCAATAGCGCGCTTCAGCAGGGTGATGTCGCCGAAGCCTTTGCTGTTCTGAAGCCCGCCACCA